>JANMRY010000146.1:0-3459 GCA_031388695.1 Anaeromyxobacter sp.
GGAGCCGGGTCTCGACCTCGACGTGGCGGAAGCGGGCCTGCACCCGCGCCAGCCGGACCGCCGTGGAGAGCGCGGCGCCGAGGTCGAGCGCGGCCAGGCGCGGCGGCGCGGGCCGCGCGAAGTCCAGCAGGTCCCGGATGGTCCGGTCGATGCGGGCCGCCGCCTCGGCGATGCGCCCCACGGCGGCGGACAGGTCCGGGTCGGCGTCGGCCGGCAGCCGGGCCCGCGCGATCTCCACGTAGCCCGAGATGGCGCCGAGCGGGTTCCCGATCTCGTGGGCCAGGCCGGCGGCGAGCCGCCCCACGGTGGCGAGCCGCTCCGAGCGGGCCAGCGAGGTGTGGGCGTCGTCGAGCGCGTGGCCGGCCCGCGTCAGCTCCTCCACCTTGGCGGCCAGCAGCCGCCGCTCCTCCACCAGGGCCTCGGCCACCCGCTCGAAGGCCAGCGCGGCGCGCGACAGCGCCAGCCCCTCGCCCTCCCCCAGCACCGGCAGCCCCTCGCGCCCCGAGAGGCGGGCCGCCGCATCGAGGAGGCGGTCGACCGGCCCGGCCACGGTCCGGACCAGGAGCGCGCCGCCGATGGCGGTGGCCAGCACCCCGGCCACCAGCACCACCGCGCCGAAGGCCTCGGGCGAGAGCGCACGCCGCGCCAGGAGCGGGAGGCCGAGCGCCAGCAGCAACCCCGCCACGACGGCGGCCACCGCGGCCGCGTCCAGCACCAGCACGGTGCGGAGGCGGCGGCGCATGGTCACCGGAAGGCCTCGAAGAGCGGCACGGCGCTGGCCAGGGCGTCGCCGAGCCAGAGCCACTCGAGCGCGGCCACCACCAGGAATGGGCCGAAGGGGACCGCGTGCTTCGGCGGGACCCAGTCGTCCTCCTCGGTCGAGGTCGGGGTCGGGGTCGAAGTCGGGGTCGGGGTCTCCCTCGACTCCGGGCCATCGGCCCAACGCTCGGGATGCGCGGCGTTACTGCTCAGGGTGCTCGCTGATGTCGAGGTCGGGGTCGGGGTCGTCTTCGGAGATGCCGCCGGCCCCGGCTGCGCCTTCCCCACCAGGATGAGCAGGATCCCCACCGCCGCCCCCTGCATCGACGCCAGCAGCACCACCGGCAGGAGCGCCAGGGCCCCCAGCCAGCCGCCCAGGCCGCAGAGCAGCCAGACGTCGCCGAAGCCGAGCGCCTCCTTCTTGAAGGCCTTCGCGCCCAGGCAGGAGACGAGCCAGAAGGCGCCGAAGCCCAGCCCCGCCCCCCAGGCCGCCGCCGCGAAGGAGGGCGCCGCGGTCAGGCCGAGCGCGCCCAGCCCGAGCGCCAGCGCGATGAGCGGCCAGGTGAGGGCGTTCGGGAGGAGCCAGGTGTCGAGGTCGATGGCCGCGAGCGCGAGGAGGAGCGCGGTGAAGGCGAACTCGGCGAGCGCCAGGAGCGTGAAGCCGTGCCGGTGGAAGGCGAGCCAGCCGAGCCCGCCGCCCAGGAGCTCCACCACCGGGTAGCGGATGGAGATGGGGAGGGCACAGCCGCGGCAGCGGCCGCGCAGGAGGAGCCACGAGAGCACCGGCAGGTTGTCGTACCAGGCGATGGGCCGCTTGCAGCGGGGGCAGCGCGAGCGCGGGTGGACCACCGACTCACCGGCCGGCACGCGCGCGATGACCACGTTGAGGAAGCTGCCCACGGTGGCGCCCACCAGGGCGACCCAGGCCGCCACCAGGCCGTGCGGCACGGGCGCGAGGAGCTGGTCCATGGCCGTTCCAGCCAGCCCGGCTACCCGGCGGCCCGGGTGGCCTCGCGGGCGCCGCCGCCCTCCTGCAGGCGCCTGAGGAAGAAGTCCTCCAGCGTCTCGCGGTGCGGCGTGAGCGCCACCACCCGGCCGCCGGCCGAAAGCACCGCCGCCACCGCGGCGTCGGCGGCGGCGGTGTCGGGGAAGACCGCGGTGACGCGCTCCCCCTCCTCGGAGATGACGCGCCCCGCGGCGAGCGGCTCGCGCCGCCCGGAGGGCAGGGCCGCCGTCAGCTCCACCGAGGTGACCCGCGCCGAGAGGAGCTCGCCGAGCCGGCCCACGTCGCGCAAGCGTCCCTGGACGATGACGCCCACCCGGTCGCAGAGCGTCTCCACGTCCGGGAGGATGTGGGTGGAGAAGAAGACCGTCTTGCCGCGCCGCTTCAGCTCCAGGATGAGGTCGCGCATCTCGCGCCGGCCGATGGGGTCGAGCCCGCTCATGGGCTCGTCGAGCACCACCAGCGCCGGGTCGGAGACCAGCGCCTGGGCGATGCCGAGCCGCTGCTGCATGCCCTTCGAGTACTTGCGGATCTGCCTGCCGCCGGCGTCGGAGAGCCCCACCAGGCCGAGCAGCTCCTCGAGGCGCCGCCCCTGCTCCGCGCCCGGCACGCCCGCCAGCGTCGCGAAGAAGCGCATGGCCTCCGCGCCGGTGAGGAAGTCGTGAAAGGCCGGGTGCTCCGGCAGGTAGCCGAGCCTGGCCTTGGCGCTCTCGCTGGGGATGGGCGCGTCGAAGATGAAGGCCTTCCCGCGGGTGGGGAAGATGAGCCCCATCAGCATCTTGATGGTGGTGGTCTTGCCGGCGCCGTTCGGCCCGACGAAGCCGAAGATCTCGCCGGCCGCCACCTCGAGGTCGAGGTCCTGCACCGCGGCCACCTTCTTGCCGAGGCCGGTGTCGAAGATCTTGGTGAGCCCTTGGGTCTTGAGGATCATGCGGGGGAGATGATGTGGCCCGGCCGGGCCCCTGTCAAAGCGTCAGGGCCCGGCGGCGTGGCAGGCCCCCGCCGGACCGACCCGACGGCCGGTGCTCGCGCCCGCCGGTGGCGCGGTGACGAAAAACGTCAGGCCTGGCCGACCCGGGCTGCCGCTCAACGTCAGGGTCCGAGGTGTCGGTCTCGGTGATCCTCCGTGTGATCCCGGCCGGTTGGCCACGGGGCAGGGATGGCACGGCGCGTGCTCACGGTGGAGTCAGAACTCACCAGCGGGGGCCCAGACGTGGCCACCGCGCCACGGAGGCCGCACATGAAGAAGCTGAACAAGGGCTTCACCCTGATCGAGCTCATGATCGTCGTCGCGATCATCGGCATCCTCGCCGCCATCGCCATCCCCAACTTCCTGCGCTACCAGCTCCGCTCCAAGTTCGCCGAGCTCCGCACCAACGTGGAGGCCATCCGCAAGAGCCAGGAGTCGCTGCGCCAGGCCGAGCGCCAGGTGTGCGTCGACGCCGCCACCGGCCAGTACGTGGCCTTCGGCCGGATCCCGCTCGCCGCTACAGGCGCCCCCGGCACGACGAAGCTGGTGTGGCTGAACGCCGACTACGCGGCCGCGGGCGCGCTGGACTGGAACGTCGAGGGTGGCACCTACGGCGTCTATGCTGCTGCCACCGCCGCGCCCCCGGCCGTCGTGGGTGCGACCTTGGCGACCTGCGTCGCAACGGCCCCGCTCGGCGCCCTCGGCCGCGCCATCTCGGTTACCGCCA
>JANMRY010000063.1:0-6264 GCA_031388695.1 Anaeromyxobacter sp.
GTGCTGGGAGAGGCGGCGACGCTCAAGGGAGGCCTCGTTCTCGAGGTGCGACTGGAGCGGGCGCGGACCACGCGCGACATCGACCTGCGCCTGGCTGGGTCGCCGGACGGCTTCGCGAATCTGCCGGCCCGGCCGATCCTCACCTCGGCGCTCGCCGCTGAGTTGACGGGGCGCACTCCGCAGGCCATCAACGCCGCCTTCCTCGAGCTGGAGACAGCAGGGGTGCTGAAGAGCGTCTCGACTGGGCCCCGGCGCCGCGCCTTCGAGGCCCCCGACCTGCTCAAGCTCGTGAACGCGTTTGAGCACGAGCTCGCGGTCCCCGACGGCAAGTCGAAGCCGGTACGTCCCGCCCCTACGCGGCGAGAACGCTGACCGGGACGGAGGCCCTGCGAGTGCCCTCGCGCCTCCTTCCCGCGCCCCGGCGCTCGAATCCTTGACTCAGCGCTGTCACTAGTAAAGACTGCGTTACTAGCGTTGGAAGCCAGTCACGCGGACGTGCCTACCTGCCCCGTTCACATTCCGGATTCCAACATGACCAGTCGCATCACAGGCCGATACGAGCGAACCGTCGCCGGAGGCGAACCGGTCAATGCGTTCATCCCGGCCCCGCTTCCTCCGCATGATCCGCCGCTGACCATTGCCGGCAGGTTGGCCGACCGGCTCGGTCTCGCCGAGCACGCGCTCGCCCGTCTCGATCTCGCGGGCGAGATGGTCCCCTCGGTCGACTGGTTCCTCTACGCCTTCGTCCGCAAGGAAGCGGTCCTCTCCTCGCAGATCGAGGGCACCCAGGCGTCCCTGGTCGACCTGTTGAACTTCGAGGCCGCCGTGGGCATCGCCCCCAGCGCCGACGTCGAAGAGGTCTGCAATTACCTGGACGCCGTCGCCTACGCTCGGGGCCAGCTCGCCGCGCCCAGGGGACTTCCCATCTCGACGAGGCTCCTGGCAGAGACCCACAGGCGACTCATGCGCGGCGTTCGCGGTGGCGACAAGGCTCCCGGACACGTCCGGAAGGCGCAGAACTGGATTGGCGGTAGCCGACCGGCCAATGCGGTCTTCGTCCCGCCTCCACCTCACGCCCTGGGCGGACTTCTCACCGCCTTGGAGCGCTACGTCCACGTCGAAGACGACCTCCCGAAGCTGGTCCGCGCCGGGCTCCTCCACGTCCAGTTCGAGACCATTCACCCATTCCTCAATGGCAATGGGCGCCTCGGCCGGCTCCTGGTCGGCCTGCTCCTGGAGCACTGGCAGCTCCTCGGCCAGCCGCTCCTCTACCTCAGCCTCTTCTTCAAGCGGCACCGCGCGGAGTACTACCGCCGCCTCAACGCCGTTCGCGTCGATGGCGACTGGGAGGGCTGGCTCGACTTCTTCCTCGATGGCGTGGCGACCATCTCCGACGAGGCCGTGACCACGGCCCGAGACCTGTTCAGCCTCGTGGCCGCCGATCGCAACAAGCTGCTGGCGAGGGAGAAGGCCTCGGTCGCCGCCGTCCGCCTCTTCGAGCTCCTGCCGAGCCACCCGATCCTGACGGCGGGGACCGTCCAGAGACTCCTTGGGACCACCAAGCCCACGGCCGGGCGCGCCCTGGATGCGCTGGTCGCCTCAGGCATTCTTGTTGAGACAACCGGCAAGCGCCGCGACCGAGCCTACTCCTACAAGGCCTACCTCGACCTGCTCCGCGACGGCACGGACCTTGATCACGCCAGGGTGCCCAGCTCGCCATAGTCGAGGAGTAGGCGGCGAACGCAGCGCTCCTCGACTTGGAGACCGCAGGGGTGCTGAAGAGCGTCTCGACGGGGCCCCCACGCGGCGAGGGCGCTGACCGGAACGGAGGCCCTGCGAATGGACGCCGGCCCAGGAAAGGCGCCCCGCTGGTCATCCGCTGGTTAGATCAAGTCCATGAGGACAACAAAGGACGCTCTCGATCCCGAGGCCGCGCGGCTCGCTGCGGCCTATGCCACCAGGCCCAAGGCCGTCGACTACGTCATGGGGAAGCTCGCGGCGGTGGACGGCGGAGCGCGCGCCGACCTCGACTTCATCGCCTCCCCCGAGGTGAGTGCGCTCTGCAGGGCCCTCGGCTTCGAAAGGACATGGGCCGGCAGGACCATCGAAGAGATCGCGCGCAGGCGTTCATCGAAGGTCGAGGCCGACGACTTCGGACCAGCGGTGATCATGGCCAGCGAGGCGACGGCCATCCTCGATGCGCTCAAGCGAATGGTCACGAAGGACCACTTCGTCGGCACGCCGGAGGCCCGCTTCGACAAGACCATCCTCAATGACTTTCTCCCCAGGTCGCGCGCCCTGTTCGAAGGGGAGCCGACGCTCGGACACCTGTGGGAGTTCCAGTACGCCCTCCAGGTCGAGCTCGAGCACGGCCGCACCCGGGGCGCCAACGTCACGAACAATCACCCGATCCTCACAGGCCTCGTCGTGATGGCGCACCTGTCGGAGGACACGCTCTACTACGCACGCCTCTGGGTGATGGAGAGCGCAGGTGAGCTCTCAGCCCAGATCGCCAAAGGCAAGAAGGCCGACGAGCTCGCCAAGACCGTCAAGGAGTCCAACCTTGCGAGCCTCTACCTCGGCAAGCGGCTGCTCGAGAAGGCCGAGCGCGAAGGGACGAACCTCCCCGGCTGATCGCCCTACTTCGCCGCCTCGACCCCCACCCCCACCGCCCTTGGGGCGGTCCCTTCGTCCAGGGCCACGGGGGCGAGCGGCTGGGTGGCGGGACCGTCGAGCACCTGGCCCTCGACGCTGAACCGCGAGCCGTGGCACGGGCAGTCCCACGACCGCTGCGCCGAGTTGAAGCGCACCCGGCAGCCGAGGTGGGTGCAGATGGAGGAGACCGCGTGCAGGGCCCCCTCGCGGTCCCGGTAGACGGCCACGCGCCTGCCGTGCACGGCGACGATCTTCCCCTCGTCGCGGCCGACCTCGCCGAGTGACTTCGCCTCGGCCGACTCGAAGGCGGTCTTGAGCAGCTCGATGGGGAAGTGGACGTTCTCCTCGAGGAAGGTCGGCATCGACGCCAGCGGCTTGATCCGGGTGGCCTGGTAGAGCTCGGCCCAGGGGTTGCTCCGCTCGAGCAGGAGGTCCGCCAGCACCATCGCCGCGATGGTGCCGAAGGTCATGCCGTTCCCCGAGTAGCCGGTGGCCACGTAGACGTTCTTGCCCCCTCCGTTCCGGCCGATGAAGGGCAGCCCGTCGACCGGCTCGACCACCTGCGCTGACCAGCACCGGTCGGGCACGAGGCCCCAGCGGCGCGCGTAGTCGGAGAGGCGCTCGAAGGCGGTCTCGGTGTCGAACGCCTGGCCCGTGGGGTGGTCCTCTCCTCCGATGATGAGCTGGAGTCCCTTTCGGGTGCGCTGGGTTCGCGTGTAGTGGTACGGGTCCGCCAGGTCCCAGAGCAGCGCCGAGGGGCGCGGACCGCAAGGGCCGCTGACCACGTACGACTGCGAGTGCGCCACCTTGGTCTGGAGCAGCAGCTGGTTGAGCGGCGAGTGGGTGGCCAGGATCACCTTCGCGGCGCGCACCAGCTGTCCCGACTCGGTCTCCAGGGAGCACGTGGCTCCATCGTGAACCGCGCGCACCCGGGTCTGCTCGAAGACGAAGCTGCCGCCAGACATCACCTTCTGCGCCAGCGGCAGCAGGTAGCCTCGCGGGTCCACCTGGGCCTGCTGGTCCACCCGCATCGCCCCCTTGACCTTGAAGGGGACGGGAGGCTTCGGGTCACGCACCGCGCTCAGCCCGCTGGCCACGGCGGCAGCCAGCTCGCGCTCGAGCTCCTCGAGCTGGTCAGCGGTCTCGGCGTAGAGGTAGCCCGGCACGCGCTCGAAGCCGCAGTCGGCTCCCAGCTCCGCGACCAGCCGCTCGATCAAGGTGATGGCGGCGCCGTTCGACTCGGCCACCAGTCGCGCGCCTTCCTTCCCGAACTTGGACGCGAGCTCGTGGTAACGGGTGTCGACCACCTGCGTGAGGTGTGCGGTGGTGCCGCCGGTGGTGCCCGAGAGCAGCTCGCGCGCCTCGAGCAGCGCCACCCTGCGCCCCGCCTTCTTCAAGAGCCAGGCGGCGGTGAGGCCGGTGACCCCGCCGCCGACGATGGCGATGTCCACCTCCAGCTCGCCCGCCTGCAGCTGGCCAAAACGGGGGGCATAGTGAAGGTCACTCCAGAGTGGTCGCTTTGCGTGCATGGAGTGCAACTGTTGCAGCAAGCGTGCCTGCACTTTCGCCCGCATGTCCGACCCCAGGCCTATGGTCCTTTCACCGTGCCCTCCCCTGGCAACCCGTTCGACCTGTTCGACCCGGTCGAGACCGAACTGCTCCGCCTCTACTTCGGTGAGCCGCCGACGCTCGACCGGGCGCTCCTCCTCCGCGAGGAGGGCGACGTGGTGGACGACTGCTTCGACGACCCCCGGGACTACGACCCACGCTACGGCGTGCGGCTCGACGAGACCCGCGTCGACTCGAACCAGGACGACGCCTCGGTGGCCCGGGCGGTGGCGCGGATCTGCATGAACGTCATCGGACGTCGCCCGGTCACCCGGGTCTCCACCTCGCGCCTCGGTGGCGTGGCCAGCGGACGGCTCAAGCTCCGGACGGGGAGGCGTCGTGCAGCGCGCTTCCTCTTCTCCATCGACTGGGCCATGGGCTCCTGGCCGGAGGCCTACTACGTCGTCCTGGTGCCAGGCTTCGACCGGCAGGTGGTGGTCAAGCTGAGCGAGGAGGAGGGGACCGGCGGCGGCTGCCTGGCGCTCGGCTGGTTCGAGCCGGGCCGGGAGAAGACCGAGCTCTGCCGCATCCTGGTCGACTGGTGGAAGTTCCAGGCCGACTTCGGCCAGCAGCGGTGGGAGACCTTCTGGAGGGCGGGCGCCATCAACAAGAGCACCGCGACCTTCTGGGCGGACGAGGCCTGGGCGGGGCAGGAGGCCGCTGAGCTCGAAGAGGATATCGGCGAGGATGGAGAGGTCTAGGCGGCGCCGATCCTCCCCAGCACCGCCCGCGCCGTGCTCGACAGCCCCTCGGCATCCAGCGCCGCCTCCAGCCTCCGCTGCAGCCGCGCCGCCTCGTAGGCCTCGGCCCGCCCGGCCGCGTCGAGGTCGGCCCAGGCCGGGTGGACGCCGATGCCGCCGTCGGCCCGGCGCGGACGCCAGGCGCCGACCGCCGCCTCGATCAGCAGCTCGCGCTCCCGGTCGCCGGTCATGGCAGCTCCTCCTCCAGGTTCACGCCGCGCCGCTCCAGGCACTCGGCCAGCGTCCGCCGCGCCCGGGTCACGTTCTGCAGCAGGGTGTTGAGCTTCAGCCCGAGCCGCGCCGCGAGCTCATGGTCGCTCTCGCCCCCGGCCGCCTGCAGCCGCGCCAGGATCGCCTCGCGCGGCTTGGCCGGCAGCAGGCCGAGGCAGATCTCGATGGCCCGACGCAGAAAGGGATCGGCCGGAGCCGGGCCCTCGTCGGCGATGCGTGCCATGAGCCGCTCGAACCCCTCGTCGTCATCGGCGGCCGGCAGCACCCGCCGCCGCCGCACCTCGCTCACCGCCAGGTTGCGCCCGGCGCGCAGGGCGAAGCGGAGCAGCCCGTTCGGCCTCCCATCGGGCTGCACCCGCCCCGCCACCTGCCAGATCCGCAGCAGGGTCTCCTGCACCACCGCCTCGACGTCCACGCTCGCCGCGAAGCTGCGCAGGCTCCCGCGCAGGGTCGCCTCCGCGCCGGCGACCCAGCGCCCGAAGGCCGCCCTGTCGCCCTTCACGATCTCCTGCAGGTGGACGTCGAGGTCGGTCATGGCGCCTACGGGCTCCCGGGCGCGAAGCTCAGCTCGACCGAGGCGGCGGGCAGCTCGACGCCGACCGGCACCTGCTTCGCGGTCAGCGGCCGCTTCAGCCGGAGCACCAGCCGCACGGTGGTGCCGGCCCTCAGCTCACCCGGCGCGGTGCTGGTCGTGAGGTCGACCTCGACCTCCACCACCATGCCGTTGGCCAACTTGAGCTTCGCGCTGGCGCCGGGGCTCCAGTCGAAATCGTCCTCGGGGACCTCGAACTCGACCACCAGGCGGTCGTGGGTACGCAGAACCAGCCGGGCCGCGAGGGGGAGGGAGCCGAAGATGCGGCTCTTGAGCTTCGAACCGTCCTCCTTGGCACCGCCGCTCAGCGAAGGCGGCCTCCGCGCAGGCGAGCCCTTCGGCGGCGACGACGGTGACGGAGGTGGCGGCGGCACCGACGTTCCCGACGCCCCCGCCGGCATCGAGGCGCTCTTCCGCAGTCGCTTCTGGAAGAACGTC
>JANMRY010000126.1:0-5282 GCA_031388695.1 Anaeromyxobacter sp.
AGCAGGCCGCCGAGAAGGCGCTCAAGGCCTTCCTGGCGCTGCACGACGAGCCCTTCCGGAAGACTCACAGCATCGAGGAGATTGGCCGGGCGTGCACGGCCATCGCCCCTGGGCTCGGCGAGCTCGTCGACGCGGCCGCGCCGCTCACCGAGTTCGCCTGGAAGTTCCGATATCCGGGCGACGTCAGCGACCCCACAAGCGAAGAGGCCGGGCGCGCCGTCGCGGTGGCGCGGAAGCTCGTACTTGCCGTGAAGGAGCTCCTGGCCGCAGGGTAGAGCGGATGGGAGGGTCCCTGGCTTCCAGCGACCTGGAGGACTTCCGGGCCGACGTGGAGCGGGCGCTCACGTTCGCCGAGCCGCCGCGAGTTGATGCACCGGCAATGCAACTCGGCGAAACCGCCAAAAGCGAAGGCCCTGGTCCCGAGGCTTTCGCCAGCGAAACCAGGGCCTTCAAACTGTCGGGGCGACTGGATTTGAACCAGCGACCACTTGCACCCCAAGCAAGTGCGCTACCAGGCTGCGCTACGCCCCGGGTGTTGCAGGGACCGGTCTCGTAGCACCGCGGAATCCCACGGTCAACCCGCAACAGGGCGGATCGCCTCAGCCTGCCAGCGCCGCCTCGATCCGCGCCACCGCCTCGGGCGCCAGCACCACGCCCGACGCCGCGGCGTTCTCCGCCACCTGCGCCGGCCGGGTGGCGCCGATGATGGCGCTGCTCACCTCGGGCCGCCGCAGCACCCAGGCCAGCGCCAGCTGGGCCATGGTCAGCCCGAGCCCGGCGGCGATCGGCCCGAGCCGCGCCACCCGCCCCAGCACCGCGGCGTCGAGCTTCCCCTGGAGGAAGCCGCCCATCTCGCCGCTGGCGGCGCGCGAATCGGCCGGCGGCGCGGCGCCGGGCCGGTACTTGCCGGTCAGGATCCCCTGGCGCAGCGGCGACCAGACGATCTGGCCGATCCCCTCGGCGGCGCAGGTGGGGAAGACCTCCGCCTCCGGCTCGCGCCAGAGCAGCGAGTACTGCGGCTGCGAGGAGACGAAGCGGGTGAAGGGCAGGGCCAGCGCCGCCCGGACCTGCGGGGCGCTCCACTCGGAGAACCCGAGCCAGCGGGTCTTGCCCTGGCGCACCGCCCGGTCGAGCGCCGCCATGGTCTCCTCGAGCGGCGTGGCGGTGTCGTAGCGGTGGCACTGGTAGAGGTCGACGTGGTCGACCCGCAGCCGCTTGAGCGAGGCGTCGAGCTGCCTCTCGATCTGCGCCGCCGACAGCCCGCGCCCGCCGTCGGGCATGGGGAAGTAGACCTTGGTGGCCAGCACGTAGCTGGCGCGCGGCAGGGCGGCCAGCGCCTCCCCAAGGAAGGCCTCGGCGGCCCCCCCGGAGTAGACGTTGGCGGTGTCGATGAAGTTGATGCCGGCGTCGAGGGCGGCCTTCAGGCAGGCCTCGGCCTCGGCGCGCCCCACCCCCCCGCCGTAGGTGAGCCAGGAGCCGAGGGAGATCTCGGAGACCTTCAGGTCGCTGCCACCCAGCGTGCGGTAGTTCATGACCAGTCTCTATGACGCCGTCCTTCCGCTGGAGCGCGAGCGGCTCCAGGGAAAGGACGCGGCCGTCTACTTCTTCGGCACCTCGACGGTGGGCGGCACGTCGTCCCTCGAGGTGAGCGCGATCTCGATGCGCCGGTTGAGGCTCCGGTTGGCCGCGGTGTCGTTCGGGACCACCGGCCGGTACTGCGAGAAGCCGATCGCCCCCAGCATGGCCTGGTCGACCCCCCTGGAGGAGAGGTAGCGGACCACCGAGACGGCGCGCGCCGTGGAGAGGTCCCAGTTGTCCTTGAAGGCGCTCTCCTTGCCGACCGGCCTGTCGTCGGTGTAGCCGGCCACCACCACGTTCCGGTCGTGCAGCTCCTTGAAGGCGTCGGCGATGGCGTCGAGGACGTTCCTCCCGTCCCGGTTGAGCGCCGCCGAGCCGGAGGCGAAGAGCACCTTGTCCTTGAGCTTCACGGTCATCTTGCCGCGCAGCTCGGAGATCTCCACCTGCCCGCTCTTGATCTGCCGCTCCAGCGACTGGGCCAGCCGCTCGCGCTGGGCGTTGCTGACCGCCAGCTGGGAGGCCCGGGCCTCGGCCTGGGCCTTCTCGTCCGCCACCGCCTTGAGCTGGGCCTGGGTCGCCACCAGGTTGACGTCGAGCTCGGCCACCTTGTTCTGCAGCTGCTCCGACCTGGCGCTCTGCTCGCCGTACATCTTCTGGTACTTCTGCAGCTCGGCGTCCTTGGCGGCGAACTCCTTCTGGCTGACGCCACAGGCCGACAGGGACAGGGCCAGCACGGCCACCTTCGCGGTGCGCATGTTCTTCACTCCTCGCCCGGCAGGGCTCCTGGTGGTGAGACGCCACGCCGGACCAGGCTGGTCCACCGGGCGACCGGGATGCTTCCACACCCCGGGCAAAGCGGCCAGCAGTCGTTGCGCGACCGCGCGCCACACCCGGGCGGCCGGGGTCAGACGGCGTAGCCCGCCGCGCCGCTGCTGGCCGCCGCCTCCGGGTCGATGGCCACGTCGACGCAGTAGACCTTGCCGCTCTGGAAGGCCCGGGTCAGCGCCGGCACCAGCTCGGCCGGGTCGTCGACGTGCTCGCCGTCGCCGCCGAGCGCCTTGACCACCTGGTCGTAGCGGGTCGGCCGCAGCGCGGTGGCCGGCGACTTGTCGTCGCCGTACATCGCCCGCTGCGGGATGGCGATCTGCCCCCAGGATGCGTCGTTCCCCACCACCACCACCATGGGCAGGCCGAAGCGGACCGCGGTCTCGAAGTCCATGCCGTTCAGGCCGAAGGCCCCGTCCCCCTGCACCACGCAGACGTGCCGCTCCGGGTGGAGCAGCTTGGCGGCGATGGCGAACGGCGCGCCGACGCCGAGGCAGCCGAGCGGGCCGGGGTCGAGCCAGCGCCCCGGGCCGCCCACCTGCAGCACCTTGGCCGCCACCGCCACCACGTTGCCGCCGTCGCCCACGAAGGTGACGTCGCCGACCGCGCGCGCCACCTCGTCGAGCGCCCGCGCCAGCCGGAAGTGGTGGATGGGGCGCAGGTCGCTCACCTCGAAGACCGCCTGGGCCTCGCGCCGCTTCACCTCGGCGGCGCGCAGCTCGGGGAGCCAGCCCGGCGCCCCCCAGCGCCCGGCCCCGACCCGCAGCTGGTCGAGCACCGAGCGGGCGTCGCCGATGATGCCGACCTCGATGGGCCGGTTGCGGCCGATGTCGGCGCCGTCGATGTCGACCTGGATGACGCGGGCGTCCTCCGCGAAGGTGGGGGTGGTGCCGTAGCCGACCCGGAAGTCGAGCGGCGTGCCGATCACCATCACCACGTCGGCGCGCGCCAGCGCCTCCTTGCGCGAGAGCTGCAGGAAGCTCGGGTGGTCGCTCGGCAGGCAGCCGCGCCCCATGCCGTTCAGGTAGACCGGCACGCCGGTCTGGCCGGCCACCGCCGCCAGCGCCGACCAGGCGCCGTCCCACCAGATCGAAGAGCCGGCCAGCACCACCGGCCGCTCGGCCTCGGCCAGCAGCCGGCGCGCCGCCTCGACCTGGAGCGGGTCGCCAGGAGAGCGGGCCGCCGTCCGGTAGCGGGTCTGGGCGTCGGCCAGCGCCTCGTCGGCGCCGTTGGAGAGGACGTCCCAGGGCAGCTCGAGGAAGACCGGGCCGGGCCGGCCGGCGCGGGCCACGCGGAAGGCCTTGGCCAGGTAGGTCGGGATCAGCTCCGGCGACGGCACCCGGTCGGACCACTTGCTGATGCCGGCGAAGAGCTGGGTCTGCGGCATCTCCTGCAGCGCGCCGCGCCCCTGGTTGAAGGTCGGGGCGGCGCCGCCGAGCAGCACCAGCGGCACCCCGGCGCTGTAGGCGTTGGCCACGCCGGTGACCGCGTCGGTCACGCCGGGGCCGGCGGTGACGATCGCCACCCCGACGCCGCGGGTGAGCCGGGCCCAGGCGTCGGCGGCGTGGGCGGCCGCCTGCTCGTGGCGGGTGTCGATGAGCCGGATCCCCTCCTCGACGCAGCCGGCGTAGATGGGGGCGATGTGGAGACCGGAGAGGGTGAAGGCGGTGGTGACGCCTTCCTGCTTCAGCATGCGCGCGACCAGCCGGCCGCCGCTCAGGTTGTCGGACAAGGTGATCCTCCGCCCCGGTACTTGAGATGACGACGCCCCGCGCGCCGGGAAGGCACGCAGGGCGTCTTGCGCCGCAGGCTGCGGGTGAGGCGGCTCAGGCCTTGCGGAAGCGCGACAGGTTGGCCGGCAGCGAAGCCAGCGCCGGGAACTCCTTGCCGGCGTGGACGGTGGCGAGGCGGCCGTAGAGGGTGGCCTCGTCCTCGATGTTGGCCGGGTCCTGCACGCAGCAGTCGACCGGGCAGACCGTGGCGCAGGCCTCCTCGTCATGGAAGCCGACGCACTCGGTGCAGAGCTTCGGGTCGATGATGTAGATGTCGTCGCCCTGGGTGATCGCGCCGTTGGGGCACTCCGGCTCGCAGGCGCCGCAGTTGATGCACTCTTCGGTGATGGTGGTCGCCATGACGATGTCCTCTTTCTGCCGCCGCAGGTGGGCGTTCTTCGGGTGTGAAAGGAGAGCGGTTTATCCGATGGGGGCTCGGCTTGAGTCAAGGAGCGAACCATGAGACTTGATTGGTCCAGTATGACCAAGCCTTACGATCCAAAAGACTTCTACTTCCGGCAGGCCAAGAAGGCCGGCTACCGGGCCCGCTCGGCCTTCAAGATCGACGAGATCCTGAAGAAGCACCCCATCCTCAAGAAGGGCGAGGCGGTGCTCGATCTCGGCGCCGCCCCCGGCGGCTTCCTGCAGATCCTGGCCGACGTGGTCGGCGAGAAGGGGGTCGCCGTCGGCGTCGACCTCGTGGAGATCCGGCGCATCGGCAAGCCCTGGGTCAAGACGGCGGTGGTCGACCTGCTCTCGCCGACCGCGCTCGACCAGCTGCGCATGCTCCACGACGGCCCGTACGATCTCGTCACCAGCGACATGGCGCCCAAGACCATCGGCATCAAGGTGACCGACGAGGCCCGCTCGCTCGAGCTCTGCCGCATGGCGCTCGAGGTGGCCGAGCAGACGCTCCGCCACGGCGGCGCCTTCGTCACCAAGATCTTCGTGGGGGGCGACTTCCCCATCTTCCGCAAGGAGCTGCAGGGTCGCTTCGAGAAGGTCCACATCGTCCGGCCCGAGGCGACCCGCGAGCACAGCTACGAGTGCTTCCTGGTCGGGCTCGGCTACAGGTTCGGCGAGCAGGTGCCGGCCAGGGGGCGCTAG
>JANMRY010000130.1:0-3545 GCA_031388695.1 Anaeromyxobacter sp.
GCGGGCCAGCGCCACCAGGGGTTCGACCCGCTCCGGCGCGCAGCCCGACTTCTGGGCCTCGCCGCCGAGGTTGACCTCGACCAGCACCTTGGCCGTGGCCCCGGCCGCCGCGTAGCGCTTGCCGAGCTCGCGGGCCAGCTCGTCGCGATCGAGGGTCTGGACCCAGGCGGCACGCGGGGCCAGGTACTTCACCTTGTTGGTCTGCAGCCCGCCGATGAAGTGCCAGGTCAGGTCGGCCAGGTCGGAGAGCGCGTCGGCCTTCTGCCGCCACTCCTGCGCGTAGTTCTCGCCGAAGGTGCGTTGGCCGGCCGCGTACGCCTCGCGGATCGCCTCGACCGGCTGGGTCTTGGAGACGGCGACCAGGGTGACGCCGGGGGGCAGCTCGGCCCGAACCGCGGCGAGGCGGTCGGCGAAGGTCCCTGGTGCCCCTGGTTGGTTCACGTTGCGTCCACCATGGGCCGCACTCTACCCGAGGCGCCCGGTCCCCGCCGGGTTGCTCGGCCGGTCGCTATGCGCCGAGGCGCCCGGAGCCGGGGAGCTGGATCGCCGGGGGCTCGCTCGCCCCGTCCAGGACCCGCCGGACCAGGCGCAGCAGCTCGTCGTCCCTGAAGGGCTTCCCGATGAACTTGATGTCGGGCGAAAGCAGTCCGTTCTTGCCGAGGACGTCGTCGAGGTAACCCGACATGTAGACCACCTTGAGCCCGGGGCTCGAGGCGGTGAGTCGACTGGCCAGCTCGCGGCCGCTCATCCGCGGCATGACCACGTCGGTCAGGAGCAGCGAGACGCTTTCACCAGCGGTGGCGAACCGCGCCAGCGCCTCCTCGCCATTCTTCGCCGCGAGGACCCGGTAACCGGCCTGGGTGAGGAGCCGCTCGGCCAGTCCCCGCACCGCCGCCTCGTCCTCGGCCACCAGGATGGTCTCCTGGCCGCCTGCCGGGGCCACGCCGTTGGCCTGGAGCAGTTCGGCCCGTGCCACCGGGGCGGTCTCGGCCTCGGCGCTGCGCGGGAGGAGGACCCGGAAGACCGTGCCGGCGCCCGGCGTCGACTCGACCCGGATGTCGCCGCCGCTCTGCTTGACGATGCCGTAAACGGTGGCGAGGCCGAGCCCGGTTCCCTTGCCCTGCTCCTTGGTGGTGAAGAAGGGCTCGAAGACCTGGGCCCGGGTCGGTTCGTCCATGCCGACGCCTGTGTCGGAGACCTCGAGGAGGACGCCAGGTGAGTCCCACGGGCCGCCCCCCGGATCGGCCCCGGCCGGAAGGTTGCTGGTGCGCAGGGTGACCCGGCCACCCTGGGGCATGGCGTCCCGGGCGTTGACCGCCAGGTTGACGATCACCTGCTCCAGTTGCCCGCGGTCGGCGGTCACCACCCAGGGCGCATCGCCGAGGTGGAGCTGGAGCTCGAGGTCTTCTCCCAGCAATCGCCGCAGCATCGGCTCGACGCCGGTGATCACCTGGTTGAGGTCGAGTGGGGAGGCCTGCAGCACCTGCTTCCGGCTGTGCGCCAGCAGCTGCCTCGTCAGCGCGGCGGCACGCTCCCCGGCCTGCAGGACCTCCCGGAGATCGCGCAGCAGCGGGCTCGACTCGCCGACCACCTCCATCACCATGCGCGTGTAGGAGAGGATCACCACCAGCAGGTTGTTGAAATCGTGAGCGACTCCTCCGGCGAGGCGGCCTACCGCCTCCATCTTGGCTGCCTGCATGAGCTGCGCCTCGAGCGCGGTCCGCCGCTCCAGGGACTGGATCCGCCGGATCGCCTCCCAGACACCTTCCAGGTAGAGCCCGGCCTGGCCCACGTCGACCTCGCTGTACCCCTCGGCACGGTTGGCGACGCCGCCGATCAGCACCACCTTCCCGTCACGGATCACCGGGACCACCAGCAGGCATCGCAGCGCCGGGAACCCTTCCGGCAGGGGGCTCGTGCCGACCAGCAGCGCGCCGTTGCGAATAACGGGGCGTCCGGAGTGCAGGGCGCTCCACCAGGGGCCGTTCCGATCGAGCCCGAGCGCTCGGCTCGCCCACCGCGTGCCGGTCGGCTCCGACGGCCGCGCCGACCAGGCCTGCGCCACCAGCTGGGCACTGCCATCAACGGGGCGACCGACCAGGCCCACCTCGCTTCCGGTCAAGGCAGCCAGCCCCTCGACCGCCATTTGCACCACGTCATCGATGCTCTGTCCCGGCTCGCGGTAGAGGGCGAGGAGCGCCTTGACCCGCTCGGTCTCCCTCTGGAGTACCTGCCGGGCGAGGGCTCGATCGGTGATGTCGCGGACCACCGTGAAGAGGCCGGTGACCTGCCCCTGGGCGTCGCGCACTGGCCCGCGAGTGGCCACCGTGGTGCGCGAGCGCCCTTGCGAGAGGTGCTGCTCCTCCTGGGTGGTTGTCTCGCCGGACTCGAGGACGCGGAGGTCGGCCGCCTCGTGCTGGGCCGCCTCGCGCGGCCCGAGCAGCTCGGCAGTGGAGCGCCCCAGCACCTCCTCGGCCTGCCGTCCCAGGGCACGCAGCGCCGCGGTGTTGGCCAGCAGCACGCGCCCCTCGCGGTCCTTGACCCAGATGGCGTCGGGGGTCCCGTCGACGATGGTGGCCAGCAGCGCCCGGCTCTCCAGCAGGGCCCGGGTCCGATCGCCGACCGCCTGCTCGAGAGAGCGGTTCTCGCCGCGCAGGGCCTCTTCGGCCTGCTTGATCCTGGCCATGGCCCGGACCTGCGCCATCAGCTCCCCTGGCTCCACCGGCTTGGACAGGAAGGCGTCGCCGCCGGCCTCCAGGGCGCGGATGCGGGTCGCCGGCGCCGAGCCCTGCGCGGTGAGGAAGACCACCGGGATGTGGCGGGTCACGCCCGAGGCCTTGAGCGCCTGGCAGACCTCGAATCCGTCCATCCCCGGCATCTGGATGTCGAGGAGGACGACGTCTGGCTGGAAGCGCGAGGCCTGCTCCAACCCCTCCGGTCCATTCCGCGCCGTGGCGGTCTGGCAGCCAGGCAGGTAGGCGCGGAGCAGCGCTTCGAGCGCAACCAGGTTGTCGGCGTTGTCGTCGATGGCCAGGACGCGCATCGGCTCATCCCATCCCTTGGGACGGTTCGCCGATCCACCGCTCCACCATTTCGAGCAGGCGGTCCACGTCGATGGGCTTGGACAGGTAGTCGTCGCAGCCGGCGGCCAGCAGCCGCTCGCGGTCCCCCTTCATGGCCAGCGCCGTGAGGGCCACCACGCGCAGCCCGCTGGCGTCGGGGTGGGCCCGCAGCCGCGCCAGCATCCCGAGGCCGTCGAGCTTGGGCAGCGACATGTCGAGCAAGATCAGGTCGGGCCGGTGGAGGAGCGCCAGCTCGAGGCCCTGCTCGCCGTCTCCGGCCTCGAGCAGCCGCCAGCGCCCGCCCAGCGCCGCCCGCAGCGTGGTCATGTTGTCGGCGTTGTCCTCGACGGCGAGCAGGGTGCGGGCCTGGCCGACGGGCCGGGGGTGGGCGGCTGGCCGGCGCACCCCACGCGGCGAGGGGTTGGGCTGGATTGGCTTGGGTAGCGCCGGCCGCCCCAGCAGCAGCCCGACCTTGGCCAGCAG
>JANMRY010000131.1:0-51688 GCA_031388695.1 Anaeromyxobacter sp.
TCGGGCGTGCCGGTGGCCACGAGATCCCCGGGGAGCAGCGTCATGATCGAGGAGATGAAGGCGAGCAGCGCCGCCGGGTCGAAGACCATGTCGCGGGTGCTGCCGCGCTGGCGCTCCGCCCCGTTGACGCGGCAGGCGACCGTCAGCTCGCCCGGGTCGAGGCCGGTGTCGATCCAGGGGCCGACCGGGCAGAAGGTGTCGAACCCCTTGGCACGGGTGAACTGCTTCTCCTCGCGCTGGATGTCACGGGCGGTGACGTCGTTGAGGCAGGTGTAGCCGAAGATCGCCTGGCGGGCCTCGGCGGCGCCGGCCCGGGAGAGCGCTCGCCCCAGCACCACCGCCAGCTCGGCCTCGTGCTGCACGTCGGTCGAGCCGGGCGGGCAGCGGATCTCCTCGCCCGGGCCGATCACCGCGGAGGGCGGCTTGAGGAAGAGCAGCGGCTGCTTCGGCACCTCGTGGCCCAGCTCGCGGGCGTGGGCGGCGTAGTTGCGCCCCACGCAGACCACCTTGCTGGGGCGCACCGGCGCCAGCAGCGTCACCTCGGCGAGCGGCAGCGGCCTGCCCTCGGGGAGGCCGCCGGCCCAGGGCTCGCCGTTGAGCGCCCGCACCCGGTCGCCCTCGACGACGCCCCACCGCTCCAGCCCGCCGGCGCGGAAGCGGCAGGTCCTCACTTCGCCCCCGAACGGAACCCGAGCACCTCGGCCATGTCGTGGAGGCCGGCCGGGCGCCCCGGCAGCCAGGCGGCGGCGCGCACCGCCCCGCGGGCGAACTGCTCGCGGGCGGTGGCCCGGTGGGTCAGCTCGAGCCGCTCACCCTCGCCGCAGAAGTAGACGGTGTGCTCGCCGACGATGTCGCCGCCGCGCACCGTCTGGACGCCGATCTCGCGGGGCGGCCGCTCGCCGATCATGCCGTGGCGGGCGAAGGCGAGATCCTTCCCGGCGTCGCGCCCCAGCGCCTCGACCGCCACCTCGGCCAGCTTCATGGCGGTGCCGCTCGGCGCGTCCTTCTTCCGCTTGTGGTGCAGCTCGACGATCTCCACGTCGTAGGCGTCTCCCAGCACCGCGGCCGCCTGCTTGACCAGCTCGAAGAGCACGTTGACGCCGACGCTCATGTTGGGCGAGAGCAGCACCGGGATGGTCCGCGCGGCGGCGGCCACCCGGGCCCGGGCCTCGGGCGTGAAGCCGGTCGAGCCGATCACCAGCGGCACGCCGGCCGCGGCGCAGGCCTCGGCGTGGGCGGCCGAGGCCTCGAAGGTGGTGAAGTCGATGACGGCGCCGGCGCCCGGCAGCGCCTCGCCGAGCGTCGCCACCACCTTCACCCCTCCGGCCGGCAGCCCGGCCAGCGCCAGGGCGTCCTGCCCGACGGCGGCGGCGGCCCGATCGACGGCGCCGTGCAGCCGCAGCACCGCGGAGGCGGCCACCAGCCGGACGATCTCGCGCCCCATGCGCCCGGCGGCGCCGGTCACCACCACGTCGATCATCGGACTCCTCCCGGCGGCTCGGCCCGGCTCGGGCCGGCGGCCACGGGCCTCACGCCAGCGTGAGGCCGAACTTCTGCATGGCGGCGCGCACCTTGGCGAGGCTGGCCACCGAGACCGGCGACAGCGGCAGCCGGAGCTCGGCGCTCGCCTTGCCGAGCAGGGCCACGCCGGCCTTGACCGGGCCGGGGTTGGTCTCGACGAACATCACCCGGTTGAGCTCGGCCATCGCCACCTGCAACTTCAGGCCGGTGGCGAAGTCGCCCTTGCGGCAGGCGACCACCAGCGCCTTCATGGCCCGGGGGGCGATGTTGGCCACCACCGAGATGACGCCGTGGCCGCCGCAGGCGATGTAGGGCAGCACCGTGAAGTCGTCGCCGGAGAGGTAGGCGAGGCCGTCGGCGCCGCAGAGCTCCACCAGCTGCACCTGCCGGTCGAGGTTGGCGGTCGCCTCCTTGATGCCGCAGATCGCCTTGGCCTCCACCAGCCGCGCCACCGTCTCCGGCAGCAGGTCGACGGCGGTGCGCGAGGGGACGTTGTAGGCCACCACCGGGAAGCCGGTCGCCGCCTGGATCGCCCGGTAGTGGAGGAAGAGCCCCTCCTGCGTCGGCTTGTTGTAGTAGGGGGTCACCACCAGCGCGGCGTCGGCCTTGAGCTCGCGAGCCGCCTTGACCCCGTCGATCGCCTCGTGGGTGGCGTTGGAGCCGGCCCCGGCGATCACCAGGGCGCGGCCGCGCACCTGCTCGACCACCGTCTTGACCACCTGGTAGCGCTCGGCGGCGGTGAGCGTGGCGCTCTCGCCGGTGGTGCCGCAGGGGATGATCCCGTCGGTCCCCTCGGCCAGCTGCCACTCGCAGAGCTCGCGCAGGCTCTTCTGATCGACGGCCCCATCCTTCAAGGGGGTGACGATCGCCACCATCGATCCTTCGAGGCGCATGCGGGGCTCCGGGCGAAGCAGGGGGACAGGCACGATAGCCTACCCGCGGCGCCCGCGGAACGGCTTCCGCTTCCGCGGCGGCTGCGGCGGCTGCGGCGGCAGGGCCTCTCCGCGGACCAGGTCGGGGTAGGTCTCGCGCTCGCGGGCCAGGAGCGCCCGGCGGCCGTCGACCAGCACCTCGGCGGCGCGCGGCCGGGAGTTGTAGTTGGAGGCCATCGTGAAGCCGTAGGCGCCGGCGGTGCGGACGCAGAGCAGGTCGCCCTCGGCCGGCAGCACCAGCCTGCGGTTGCGGGCCAGGAAGTCGCTCGACTCGCAGACCGGCCCGACCACGTCGCAGGTGGTCGCCCTGGCGCCGCGGGGCGGGGCCACCACCGGCTCGATCTCGTGCCAGGCGTCGTAGAAGGCGGGGCGCACCAGGTCGTTCATGGCGGCGTCGACCACCACGAAGGTCTTGCGGCCGCTCTTCTTCAGCTGGATGACCCGGGTCAGCAGGATGCCGGCGTTGCCGACCAGCACCCGCCCCGGCTCGAGGTGGACCTGCCCCTCCCAGCCGGCCAGCGCCTGCTTGATGGCGGCGCCGTACTGGGCGGGCGAGGGGGGCACCTCGCGGTGGTAGGTGACGCCCAGCCCGCCGCCGACGTCGAGGTGGCGCAGCCGGATCCCGGCCCGGGCCAGGTCGGTCGCCAGCGCCCGCACCCTCGCCACCGCGTCGATGAAGGGGCGCAGCGAGGTGATCTGCGAGCCGATGTGGCAGGCCACGCCGCGGACGTCGAGGTGCGGGTCCTGGATGGCCAGGTGGTAGAGGCGGCGGGCCTCGGTCACCGGGATGCCGAACTTCGACTCGCGCAGGCCGGTGGCGATGTAGGGGTGGGTCTTCGGGTCGACGTCGGGGTTGACCCGCAGCGCCAGCGGGGCCCGCACCTTGAGCCGGCGCGCCACCGCCGAGAGCCGGGCCAGCTCGCCGGCGCTCTCCACGTTGATGGTGCCGACGCCGGCGTCGAGGGCGAAGGCCAGCTCGTCGTCGCGCTTGCCGACGCCGCTGAAGACCACCTGGCCGGGCCGGCCGCCGGCCTTGAGGACGCGGTAGAGCTCGCCGCCGGAGACGATGTCGAAGCCGGCCCCGAGCCGCGCGAAGGTGGAGAGCACCGCCAGGTTGGAGTTGGCCTTGACGGCGTAGCAGACCAGGGCGTCGAGGCCGCGCAGCGAGCCCTCCAGCACCTTCCAGTGCCGGGTCAGCGTGGCCGTCGAGTAGACGTAGAGCGGCGTGCCGTGCTCCCGGGCCAGCGTGGCCAGCGGGATGGCCTCGGCGTGGAGCTCTCCGCCGCGGCGCTGGAAGTGGTTCACCGGGTCGGCTCCTCGGGCGAGGCGGCCGGGGCGCGCGAGGCGGCCGCGTCGGCCGGGGCGGGGTCCTCGAGGCCCGGCCTGTTGGGGACCTCGACCGGAATGAAGACCGCGTTGGGCGGCTCCTTGTCGGGGGCGCCCGAGGGGCGGGGCGGCGCCTTGACGCCGCAGGCGCCGAGCGCCAGCGCGGTGGCCAGGGCCAGCCCGGTTACCCGGGCGCAGCTCACCGGCCCATCCCCAGCGCCCGCTCCCAGCGGCGCAGCTCACCGGCCACCGCCCTGGGGCCGGGCGCGCCGGGCAGCTCGCGGCGCGAGAGCGAGCGGCGGGCGTCGAAGCAGCGCAGCACGTCCTTCTCGAAGCGGGGGTGGATGGCGCGCCACTCGGCGGGGGTGAGCGCGGAGAGCGCCTTGCCGAGCCTTCCGGCCAGCTTGGCCGCCGCCCCGACCGCCTCGTGGGCCTCGCGGAAGGGGACGCCGCGGTCGACCAGGTACTCGGCGGCGTCGGTGGCCAGGGCCTCGCCGCCGCCCAGCGCCTCCTCCATCCGCGCCACGTGGAAGGTGGCGGTCTCCACCGCGCCGGCCAGCGCGTCGGTGGTGAGCGCCAGCGCCTCGGGGCCGCCCAGCAGGGGCCGCTTGTCCTCCTGCAGGTCGCGGTTGTAGCTGAGCGGCAGGTTCTTGACGATCGAGAGCAGCGCCACCAGGTCGCCGATGGCGCGCCCGGCCCGGCCGCGGGCCAGCTCGCCCACGTCGGGGTTCTTCTTCTGCGGCATCAGCGAGGAGCCGGTGGCGAAGGCGTCGTCGAGCGACATGAAGCCGAACTCGCGGGTGGTCCAGAGCACGATCTCCTCGCCGAGGCGGGAGAGGTGGACGGCGGCCAGGGCCACGGCGAAGAGCAGCTCGATGGCGCTGTCGCGGTCGCTGACGGCGTCGAGCGAGTTGCGGGTGACGCCGACGAGGCCGAGGGCGCGGGCCACCGCCTCGCGGTCGAGCGGGAGGGTGGTGGCGGCCAACGCCCCGGAGCCGAGCGGCGAGATGGCGGCGCGGGTCCGCACCTCGGCGAGCCGCTGCCGGTCGCGGCCGAGCATCTCCACGTAGGCCAGCAGGTGGTGGGCCAGCGAGACCGGCTGGGCCCGCTGCAGGTGGGTGTAGCCGGGCAGGATGGTGCGCTCATGGCGGCGGGCCTGGCTGCAGAGGGCGCGCTGCAGCCGGCAGAGCGCGGCGTCGGTCCGGTCGCAGGCGCCGACGATGAAGAGCCGCTCGTCGAGGGCCACCTGGTCGTTGCGGCTGCGCCCGGCGTGCAGGTAGCCGGCGTCCTTGCCGGTCAGCTCGCCGAGGCGGCGCTCCACGTGGGTGTGGACGTCCTCGAGCGCCGGGTCGAAGCGGATCTTCCCGGCCGCGAACTCGGCCCTCACCTGGTCGAGCGCCTTGACGAGCCGCCTGGCCACCGCCCTGGGGACGATCCCCTGGGCGGCCAGCATGGAGA
The DNA here is from genome assembly GCA_031388695.1 of Anaeromyxobacter sp. Taxonomy (GTDB): domain Bacteria; phylum Myxococcota; class Myxococcia; order Myxococcales; family Anaeromyxobacteraceae; genus JADKCZ01. The sequence continues at coordinate 5,238 of JANMRY010000131.1, forward strand.
CGTGGGCCTGCGAGCCGCGGATGTCCTCGGCGTAGAGCGCGCCGTCGTCCTGGATGGAGACGGAGAGGGCCACCAGCCGGGGATCGGCCTCGCCGGAGAGCGCGGCGCGGGAGACGGGCCTGGCCTGTCGCTTGCGGGCCATGTCGCGCCGCTAGAAGCGCGCCGCCATGCCGAGCTTGAGCGTCCAGGCCCGGCTGGTGGAGCCGGCCCCGTCGAAGGCGGCGAAGGGCTGGAAGACGCCGGCGGCGAGCCAGGCCGAGAGCCCCTCCTCGGTGCTGAGCGTCACCTTGGTGTCGGCTTCGACCCCGAGCAGCGTGCTGCCGCCCAGGCCGGTCTCGGCGTTGGTGCCGGGGGTGGAGCGCTTGTTGATCGCCTGGGAGAAGACGGCCGCCACGTCCCAGGCGATGCCGGCCAGGACGTCGACCCGCAGGCTCGGCTTGGCGTACCAGGCGTCGGTCACCTGGCCCATGATGTCCCGCCAGAAGATCAGGTCGGGGCGGTAGCCGGGGTTGAAGCGGAAGTTGCGGATGTCGTGGTCGCCGGTGAAGAGGTTGTACTGGGTCCCCTCGAAGACGGCCTGGAAGGGCTCCCTGGCCTGGTTGGTGTTGGCCATCCAGGGGCGGTTGCCGAAGCCCGGGGCGTTGTCGCCCGAGGCCAGCCCCAGCTCGAGGCCGAGGGTCACCTTGTTGGAGACCTGGTAGCTGGTGCGCAGCGCCGCGCCGTACTGGCGGAGCAGGATGGGCAGCTCTTTGCCGTTGAGCGGCCGGGTGGTGTCGACCGCCCCGTAGTTGCTGTCGAGCGTCGGGTTGTTGATGTGGCCGTAGAGGTAGGTCCCCTCGAACTCCAGCTGGAAGCGGGGCGAGCGGATGCGCAGCCAGAGATCGGCCTGGTGGTCGTACTCACCGCGGTGGACCACCTGGTTGACGCCCACGGTCGGGATCGGGCCGCCGCCGTCGAGCGGGAAGGCGTCGGTGGCGCCGCGGAAGACGCTGGCCAGCGTGGTGTACTCGTAGAAGGCGCCGTAGTTGACGCTGGTCTCGCCCCGCCCCAGCTTGCGGCGCAGCTCGTCGGCGGTGTCGAGCTTGACCACCTTGAGGCCGAGGGTGCGGCCGTCGCCGGCCGACTCGAGGCTGAAGGGCTGCCCGGCGCCGGTCCCGAGCAGCGTGGTCTTGGACCAGCGCGGGTCGCCCTGCAGCGGGCCGTTGGCGAAGAAGTCGAGGTAGGGGATGAAGGTGAGGTTCCCGAGGATGGTCCCGACCGGCATGGTGGCGAACTGGATCCGGTCGGCGACGTTTCCGAAGTCGTCGTCGAGCCCGTCCTGCGCCGGGGCCACGATGCCGAGCCCCCAGGCCGAGGGCATGCGCCCGAAGGAGAGCAGCCCGACCGGCGTCTCGACCTCGGCCCAGGCCAGCTTGAGGTTGATGACCGGGCGGTCGGTCAGCACGGCGCCGCTGGAGGTGGCGCTCGACTGGCCGACGAAGGCGCAGGTGGCACCGGCGCCGCACCCGCTCATGCTGTACGCGTCGAGCGGCCTCGAGCCGAGCACGTAGTTGTCGAAGAGGTCGGCCTCCATCCTGACCCGGACCCGCTCCGAGACGTTGATGGTCGGCAGGAGCCGCAGCCGCATGTTGGCGCCGGCCATGGTGCTGTGCGGGTTGGGGCCGCCGTCGAGGTTCCCGGGGAGCACCGGCCCCGGGTAGACGTAGTTGCCCTTGGTGGCGTTGCCGCCGGCGGTCAGGGCGCCGGTGGCGTTGTCGGCGGCGCGCTTCAGGTCGTAGGTGTCCTTCAGGTCGCCGCGCAGGCGGAAGTAGCCGTCGAGCTCGATGAACTGGAGCTTCGGCCCGGGCGCGGTGGCGCCGCTGAACTCGGCGGTCGCCTGGGCGGTCTGCAGCTCCTGCTTCACCTCTTCGCGGACCTCCGCCTTGGCCTTCTCGACCGCCTGGCGGATCAACGCCTCGATGCGGGGGTCGACCGGCGCCTCCTTCTTCGGCGGCTCCTGGGCGTGGGCCCCGGCGGCGAGCAGGAGGGCGGCGAGCGCGGCGGCGGCGGCGGTGCGGGACATGGACGACCTCGAAGTTGTTGACGGAAACGGGTCCATACATCACGGGGGCCGGTGGGTGGTCAAGGCAGACCGGCTCAACTCTGCTTCAACTCCACGAGGACGCCGCGGCTTCCCTTGGGGTGCACGAATGCGACCTTGGAGCCGCCCGCCCCGGCCCGCGGCACCTTGTCGAGCAGCGGCGCGCCGCCGGCCTGGAGCGCGTCCATGGCCTGCTGGATGTCCGGCACCGAGAGGCAGACGTGGTGGAGCCCCTCCCCCTTCTCCTTGATCCGCTTGGCGAGCGGGCTCTCCGGGTCGGTGGGGCAGACCAGCTCCAGCCGCCCCAGCCCGTGGCCGAAGATGGCGACCCGCACCTTCTCGGAGGGGACCTCCTCGATCTCGTCGAGGTGGAGGCCGTAGACGTCGCGGTAGAGCCGAACCGCGGCGTCGAGGTCGGAGACGAGGATGGCGACGTGGTCGAGTCCGGTCATGGCGGGTTCCTCTTGGGGGGCAGGTGGGGCGTCAGTTGGCCGGCTTGACCTCGACGCTCTCCACCTTGAGCGCGCCGAGCAGGCCGATGGTGTCGACCTGGGTGCCGGTGCCGAGGGCGACGTGGGTGGCGTCGGCCACCGGCTGGCCGAAGGTCGGGTCGACGGCGATCCACTCGCCGGCCGAGAGCACCTCGGCCCAGGCGTGCCAGTAGAGGGCGTCCTTGCCGTCGGCGTAGCGGGCGTAGACCAGGCCGTGCACCAGGCGGGCCGGGATCCCGAGCGCCCGGGCCAGCGCCACCAGCAGCACCGAGTGCTCGGTGCAGTCCCCCTTGCCGGCCGCCAGCACGTCGCTGGCGCGGTCGTTGGAGGAGCCGTAGGCCTTCTCCAGCCGCCGGTTGACCAGCTCGGAGAGCCGCAGCGTCGCCGCGTAGCGCCCCTTGACGTCGCCGGCCACCTCCTGCGCCAGGGTCGCCACCGCCGGCGCGTCGGAGTCGACGGTCGGCGTGGCCGCCACCAGCTCGGGGTCGGGGCTCGGCGTGCTCCGCGGCGTGTCGCGGGCGGCGTCGACCGCGGCCGGGAGCCGGGCCCGGACGGTCAGCAGGGTCGAGCCCCCCGGGCCGTTGGCGAAGGCCTGGCGCGCGTCGGGGCGCCTGAAGGCGTCCGGCAGGCCGGCCAGCCGGTAGGTGACGGTGGAGGGGACGGTGCGCGGCAGCGGCCCGGGGAGCGCCACCCTCGAGAGGGCGAAGAGGTCGATCGCCTCGAGCTTGCGCGCGGCGTCGGGGCTCTCGGGCCGGGCCATGATCGACCCGCCGATCCGGATCTCGACGATGCGGCCGTCGTCGGCGACCCGGTACTCGGTGACCAGCCGGTCCCCCACCTCGGCCTCCGAGACGACCGAGATCTCCGACTCGACGCCGGCGCCGGCCACCCGCTCCCTGCCGACGAAGCGGTGCTCCAGCTCGCGGACCCGGAGCTTCTCGAGGTCGAGCTGCGGGCCGGCCACCAGCCTGCGCCGCGCCGCCGAGAGCCGCACCCCCTCGGCCTGGTCGAGCGTCTCCGCCACCTGGCCGAGCGCCTTCTCCTGGGCGGGGCCGCTGCCGGAGACCAGCCGGGCGGTGCAGCCGGAGGGGGCGCAGCGGCCGGTGACGGTCCGCTCGCCGCCGTCGCCGGTCCACTCGGCGCGGAAGGAGAGGAGCCGGCCGGCCGGCCGGGCCTCGTAGATGCGCTGCTCGACCACCTTGCGGGAGACGGTCTTGTCGCCGACCGTGGCCGAGAGCAGCGTCTCGCTGGTGGCCACCATCACGTCGCGGCCGTCGCGCGGCTCGCGCTTCAGCTCGGTCCGGGTCCAGCCGGCCTTCTTGCCCATCAGGTAGAGGCCGAACCACTCCGGCCCGGCCGGGCGGCGCAGCGCCAGCGCATCGATGGAGGCCGGGGTGCTGGCCCGGGTGCCGGGCAGGGTCGGGCCGGGGGCCTGGGGGGCGTGCCGGCCGGCCGCCTCGGGGCAGGCGACGAGCCCCAGGGCGAGGCCGAGGGCGGCGGCGAGGCGGGTGGCGCGCATCACCCGTTTGTACCAAAAACTGGCCGTGGGGGGACGGCCGGTCGAGGATCGGCCGCATGGGGCTGGTCTGGACCTTCCTGGTCGTCGCCGCGGTGGTGGCCGCCGCCTTCACCGGCTCGGTGGCGGCGCTGACCGGCGCCATCGCCGAGTCGGCCGGCCGGGCCGTCACCGTGGCCCTCGGCCTGGTCGGCGTCATGACGCTCTGGCTCGGCCTGCTGCGGGTGGCCGAGCGGGCCGGGCTGGTCGAGCAGGTGGCGCGGCTGGTGCGGCCGCTGATGCGGCGGCTCTTCCCCGAGGTGCCGGCCGATCACCCGGCCCTCGGCTCGATGGTGCTCAACCTCTCGGCCAACCTGCTCGGCCTCGGCAACGCCGCCACCCCGTTCGGCGTCAGGGCGATGCAGGAGCTGGAGACGCTCAACCCGCGCCCCGGCGTGGCCACCGACGCCCAGGCCCTCTTCGCCGCCATGAACACCGCCTCGCTGCAGCTGGTCCCGGCCACCGTCATCGCCATGCGGGCCGGCGCCGGCTCCAAGGCCCCGGCCGAGATCCTCGGCGCCACGCTGCTGGCCAGCGCCTGCGGGGTGGTGGTGGCGGTGCTGGTGGCCAAGCTGCTGGCCCGGCTCCGCATCGGTGACTCACCGTGAAGCTCGTGCTCGACACCCTCTCGGCCTGGGCGGTGCCGCTGCTGCTGGCCGGCATCCCGCTCTACGCGCTGACCCGCAAGGTCGACGTCTACGCCGCCTTCCTCGAGGGGGCCAAGGGCGGCTTCGAGACCGGCGTCCGCATCGTGCCGCCGCTGGTGGCCGTGCTGGTGGCGCTCGGGATGTTGCGCGCCTCGGGGGCGCTCGACGCCGCGGCCCAGGCCCTGGCGCCGCTCCTCGACCCGCTCGGCCTGCCGGCCAGCGTCCTGCCGCTGGTGGTGGTCAGGCCGCTCTCGGGCGGGGCGGCGCTCGGCGTGGTCGGCGACGTGCTGCGCAGCGAGGGGCCCGACTCCTACGCCGGCCGGCTCGCCTCGGTGATGTGCGGCTCGACCGAGACCACCTTCTACGTGCTGGCCGTCTACTTCGGCGCCGCCGGGATCACCCGCTACCGGCACGCCCTGCCGGCCGCGCTGCTGGCCGACCTGGCCGGCATGACCGCGGCGGTGGTGGTGGTGCGGCTGCTCTTCGGCGGTTAGCCTACCCTCCATGAGCCTCCGCCTCACCGCGCTGGACGATCGGATCGAGCTCCGCGGCCGGACCGGCGCCGGCGCCATGGGTGAGGTCTACCGGGCCTGGGACAACCGGCTCGAGCGGGCCGTGGCCGTCAAGTTCCAGCTGGCGACCGACGACCGCGAGGCGGAGCGGCTGCTCCTCGAGGCCCGCCTCCAGGCCCGCGTCGAGCACCCGAACGTCATCAAGGTCCACGAGGTCGGGACGCTGCAAGGTCGGACCTGCATCGTCTTCCAGCTGGTCGACGGCCCGCCCCTCGGTGACCTGTCGGGCGCGCTCTCGCTCCTCGAGCGGGTCGAGCTGCTCCGGCAGGCCGCGCTCGGCCTGCACGCCGCCCACCAGCAGGGGCTGGTGCACCGCGACGTGAAGCCCGGCAACGTGCTGGTGGAGGAGGGGCTCGATCGGACGCGCCGGGCGCTGCTGGGGGACTTCGGCCTGGCGCGCGCCGAGGAGGGGGGACTCTCGCGGACCGGCGTTCCGGCCGGGACGCTCGACTACATGAGCCCGGAGCAGCTGCTGGGGAGCGGGCCGATCGACTTCCGCTCCGATGTCTACGGGCTCGGCGCCACGCTCTACGCGCTGCTGGCCGGGCGCCCTCCCTTCCGGCAGAGCGGGTCTCATGGAGGAGACGACTCCTCCTGGCTCTTCCGCCGCGTGCTCGAGGAGGAGCCGGAGCCGCTGCAGCGCTCCACCCCCGGCGTTCCCGGCGAGCTCTCGCTGGTGGTGATGAAGGCCATGGCCAAGAGCCCGGCCGAGCGCTACCCGACCGCGGAGGCCTTCGCCGAGGAGCTGGGGCGCTTCCTCCGCGGTGAGCCGGTCCGGGCCACGCCGCCCATGCTGGCCGAGCGGATCGTGAAGTGGACGCGGCGCAACCGCGTCGCGGCGCGGGCGCTGGGCGCCGCCCTCGCGACCATCCTGGCCGCCGCTGGCATGGCCGCCTGGTCGTCGCGCCAGGCCTCGCTCCAGGCGCTGGAGGCGGCCCGGCTCGGCGCCGAGGCCGAGCGGATGGTGAGCATGCTCCGGACCGAGGAGCTGCTCCCCGCCCACGACCTGGCCCCGACCTACGCCCGGATCCGCGCGGTGATGGCGCGGGTGGCAGCCGACCGGGCCTCGGCCGGTTCCGGGGCCTCGGCGTTCATCCAGGGTCGCGGCCACCAGCTCCTCGGCGAGCCGCACCCGGCCCACCGGCACCTGGCGCGGGCCTGGGCGCTCGGCTTCCGCGGGCCCGAGGTGGCGCTGGCGCTCGGGGAGGTGGAGGGGCAGCTCTACGCGCTCGAGCTGCTCGCGCTCGGGCGCTTCGACGACCCGGCCCGCAAGCAGGCCCGGGTCGACGAGCTGGCGCGCCGCTTCCGGGACCCGGCGGTGCAGCGGCTGCGCGGCCTGCCGGCAACCGGCGAGGCGGAGCGGCGGCTGATCGCGGCGCGCCTGGCGCACGTGGAGCGGCGCTTCGACGAGGCGGCCGCGCAGGCCCGGCAGGCGGTGGAGGCCGGCGCCAACCCGCTCGACGCCGGCGCCCTGGAGGGCCAGGCCCTGCTCGACGGCGCCTGGGCCCGCTACGAGCAGCGCGACCTCGCCGGCACGGCGGCGCTGGCGGCGGCGGCGCGCGCCTCGCTGGAGCGGACCAACCTGGTGGGCCGGAGCGCGCCCGGCCCCCGGCTCCTGCTGGCCCGGGCCCGGCTCCTCCAGTACCGGCTCGAGGCCCACGGCGCCGGGCTCCGGCTCGAGCCGCTCGACGCCCTGCTGCCGCTCTTGCGCGAGACCGAGGCGATCCACCCGGGCAGCGGCGAGCTCCGGGTGGTCTGGTCGGCCGTCGAGGTGGCCCGGGGCGACGCGCTGCTGGCGGCGGGCCGCGAGCCTGAGGCGGCCATGCGGGCGGCCGTGGACCAGGCCGAGCGCGGCGTCGCGGCCGCGGCCGACCGTCGCCAGCCGCTGCTCCAGCTCGCCAACGCCTGCGCCTCGCTCTCCATCCGCACCGCCGAGACCGGCGGGGATCCTCGCCCCGTCTTCGAGCAGGGCGTGGCCGCGGCCGAGGCGGCCCGCGCCCTGGCCCCCGAGTCGGACGGCCCGTACTTCAACCTCGCCTACCTGCGGACCGCCCGCGCCGGCTGGCTCCTGGCCCGCGGCGAGGACGCCCGCGCCGAGGCCGAGGCCGCATGGGCCGACTCGCGCAAGCTTCTCGAGATCGGGGCCCGGCCGGTCATGGCCCGGCTCATGGTGGCCGAGGCGCTCGAGGTGGTTGGGGCGGCCCGCTGGCGCAGCGGCGGCGAGGTCGACGCGCCGCTGGCCGAGGGGATGGCGGCGGTGAAGGAGGCCACCGCGCTGGCCCCGAAGGACTGGTCGGCGCGGGCCACCGGGATCCAGCTGGGCGCCACCTGGGCCGAGCTGGCGCTGGCCGAGGGCCGGGTGCCCACGGCGGCCTTCGAGGCCGGGCTCCCGCTGGCCGAGGCGCTCTACCCGCTGGCCAGGGAGAACGCCACCTGGGGCGGCCTGGTCGGCAGGCTCTACGTCCAGCGCGGCCGTGCCGAGCTGCTGCAGGGGCGCGACCCGTCGGCCTGGCTCGCGCGCGCCCGGCCGCTGCTGCGGGCGGCGGCCCGCATCCAGCCGGCGGCCCACGCGGCGCTGGGCGAGGCCGAGCTGGCGGAGGCCGCCTGGAGCACCCGGGCCGGCGGCGATCCGGGACCGGCCCTGCGCAGGGCCCGCGCCGAGGGGCAGCGGCTGGCGGCGGCCGACGGTCGGTCGGCGGAGGCGCCCTTGCTTGAGGCCCGCGCCCTTTCCGAGGCACCGGCTCCGGCTCGCCGCGAGCTCGAGCAGGCGCTCGCGGCCACCTCGCGGGCGGTGGCCCTCGATGGCCGCCGGCCGCAGGCGCGGCTGCTCGAGGCCAGGCTCCGGCTGGCGCTCGGCGATCGCGACGGGGCGCGGGCCGCGCTGGACCAGGCCCGCACGCTCCAGCCCCGCCTGGCGGGGCTGGCGGCGCTCGAGGCCGACCTCGGCGGTGGCCCGGCGAAGCGCTAGTTGCCCTTCTTGACCGGCTCGAAGGTGCCGGAGGCCCGCAGCACGCGCACCGCGGCCAGCTGCGCCTGCAGCGACTCGGCGGCGTACTGGAACTCGGCGTTGCGCAGCGCCGAGGTGGCGTCGGCCTGCTCCACCGCGGTGGCGGCGCCGGCCTTGAAGGAGACGTCGACGAGCCGCTGGTTCTCCACCGCCAGCTCGCGCTGCTCCCTGGCCTTGAGGGTGTTGGCCCGCGCCGACTCGAGGTCGAGCAGGGCGCTGCGCACCTCGGCCCGGGCTCGGTTCTCCAGGGCGCGGCGGCTGTACTCGGCCTCGGCGATCCTGGCGCTGGTGTCGCGGAGCTCCGCCTCGCGCAGGCCGCCGTCGAGGATGGTCCAGTTGAGGCTCAGCCCGATCGCCCAGGCCTTCTCCTGCCCGGTCAGGCCAGCCGGATCGGTGTAGGTGGCCCGGCCGAAGGCGGCCAGCGACGGGAGGTAGCGCATCGCCGAGGCGCGCCGCAGCGAGAGGTAGATGCCCTCGGTGCTCCTCGCCGCCTTGAGATCGAACCGGTTGTCGAGCGCCGACTGCTCCAGCGTGCTGGTGTCGGCCGGGAGCTCCGGCTCGGCCGGCTCCATCACCTCGAAGTCGGGCTCGCGGTCGAGCGCCACCGCCAGCGCCAGCTTGGCCGACTGGTAGCTGTTCCTGGCCCGCAGCAGGTCCTGCTCGGCGCGGGTGAAGTCGATGTCGGCGCGCAGCTTGGCCACCTTGGCGATGGTGCCGGCCTTGAAGCGGATGTCGGCGTCCCTGGTCTGGCGCCCGGCGACCTCCTGGAGCTGCGTGGCCACGTCGACCAGCCGCTTCATCGAGGCCACCATGTAATAGGCCTGGGCCACGCCGAAGAGGATGTCGCGGCGGGCGTTCTCGACGCCATGGGCGGCGGCGTCCTCGGCCCGGTAGGCGCTCTGGATGGCGAACCAGAGCTGCGGCGCCAGGAGCACCTGGGTGGCCTGGAGCTGCCCGGCCAGCTGGGTCTTGGGCTGGATGGTGGCCTGCACGGTCATGGTGTTGCCGCCCGCGGTGGGGACCTGCAGCGGGATGCTCACCGCCGTGTTGTTGACGGTGTAGGTGCCGGCGGCGCCGACCTGCAGCAGGTGGCCGCTCCAGGCCTTCCAGACGCCGGCCTTGGCCTGGGTGACCCTGGCCTGGGCCGCCTTGAGGTCGAGGTTCACGTCGTCGGCGCGCTGGAGCGCCTGCTGCAAGGTCAGGGTCTGCGGGGCCTGCGCCAGCGAGATCGCCAGCAGGGCGGTGGTCAGCGTCGTCATGCGTTCTGCTCCTCGGTGATGGACGTCAGCGGGTGGCCGTAGTCCCGGGCGGCCCCGCTGTCAAGGAGCTCGCGGGGGCGGGACGGCTCCACGCGCCCGCCCCTCAGGGCGTGCCGCCCAGGTCCTCGATCTCCCGCCGGATGTCCTCCTTCTCGTCGGCCTCGGGCTTGAGGGCCAGGTAGGCCCTGAACTCGGTGACCGCCTTGGCCCGCGCACCCCTCTCCTTGTAGAGGTAGCCGAGGTAGTAGTGGGGCATGGCGTTGCCCTTGTCGGCGGCGCCGGCCCGCTCGTACCAGGGGAGCGCGGCGGCCGCCCCCTGGGTCTCGTGGAGGGCCCGGGCCAGCTTGTAGAGCACCGAGATCTCCCCCGGGTCGGTCTTGAGCACCTCGCGGTAGAGCCGGAGCGCCTCGGCCCCCTTGCGCTCCCTGAGGCGGCAGTCGGCCAGCTCGATCTTGACGCGGGAGACCTTCGGCTCCACCGCCAGCGCCTTCTCGAACCAGGGGACGGCCGCGCCGCAGTTGCCGGCGCCGGCGAAGAGCAGCCCGAGCCGCTCCAGCGGCTCGGCGAACTTCGGATCGGCGGCGACCGACTCCTTGTAGACCTCGACCGCCTCCCCGGGGGCGTTGGTCCGCTCCAGGGCGATGCCGAGGTGGAGCCGGTAGACGGCGCTCTTCGGCTCCAGCTCCACCGCCTTGCGCAGCCGCGCCAGGGCCCCCGGGTTCTCGCCCTTGGCGAGCAGCGCCCGCCCCAGCCAGTGCTGCCCCTCGGCCAGCCCGGGGTCGAGCCCGGCGCCGATGGTCAAGGCGTCGAGCGCCCCGCCGGCGTCACCGCGGAGCAGCTTGACGGCGCCCAGCCCGGTCTGCGCCAGCGCGTTCTTGGGGGCCGCCTGCACCGCGGCGCCGAAGCTCTTCTCCGCCCCCTCGAGGTCGCCCGCCTTCCAGAGCAGCTGCCCCAGGGCGGCGTGCGCCGCGGCGTTGCGCGGCTCGAGCGCCAGCACCTTCGCCAGGCCGGTGCGCGTGGCCACGGCGTCACCGCGCGAGGCCGCCAGCTGGGCCAGGCCGAGCTCGGCCCCTGCATACTCCCCGTCGAGCTGCAGCGCCGCCCGGTAGGCGGCCTCGGCGCCGGCCACGTCGCCCTTGGCCGCCTTCAGGTCGCCCAGCGCCGACTGGGCCGCCGGGTCGCGCGGCCCCTTCTCCGCGGCCGCGGCCAGCGCCACCTCGGCGCCCTCCAGGTTCTTCTCGGCCAGCGCCAACCGCCCCAGCGCCACCCGCGGCCCCACCTCGCCCGGGGCCCGGCTCACCGCCTCCTCGTACGCCTTGCGGGCCTCGGCCGTCTTGCCCTGGGCCTCCAGCACCGCACCCTTGGCCGCCAGCAGCCGCGGGTGGTTGGGGGAGCGGGACAGCGCCTGGTCGACCAGCTGGGAGGCGTCGAGGACCCGGCCGGACGCCGCCAGCGCCCGGGCTCGCAGCTCGGCCAGGGCCGGGTCGCCCGCCGCGGCGCCGGCCAGCGGCTCCAGCGCCGCCACCGCGCGGGCCGGGTCGCCGCGGCGCAGGCGGAGCTGGGCCAGGGAGAGCCGCAGGGAGGACTGCCGCGGATCGAGCGCCAGCGCCGCCTCGTACCCCTCGTCGGCGGCGGTGGCCGTGGCGGCGTGGCGTCCGAGCAGCGCGGCGCGCAGGGCCAGGGCGCGGGCCCGCTCACCGGGCCCGAGGCTGGCCTCGGCCTCCTTGGAGAGCAGCGCCTCGAGGGACCTCCCTGCCGCCTCGACGTCGCCGGAGGCCTCGTCGAGCGCCGCCATCTCGAGGAGGGTCGGGAGATGGTTGGGCGCGCGGGCCAGCGCCTTCTCGAACCAGGCGCGCGCCCCGGACAGGTCGCCGCGGACCACGCTGGCCATGCCGAGCGACCGCGCCGCCCGCACCGTGTTGGGCTGGGCGGCCTCGAGGCGCAGGTAGAGCGCCGCGGCCGAGGGTGCGTCGCCGCGACTCATGGCCGCTTCCCCCAGCAGGTCGAGGGCGTCGGCCGACGGCCCGCCCTTGACCTTCTCGGCGGCCGCCTCGGCGCTCACCAGGCCAGGGCCGCCATCGATGGTCGCCACCGCCAGGGCGCCCAGCAGCGCCGCCGGCTCACCGGGATCGCGGGATCCGAGCGCGGTGGCCAGGGTGCGGGCCTGCTGCACCGCCGCGACCGGAGCGGCGTGCCGGCGGTCGAGCGAGGCGACCGCCACCGCGAAGAGCGCCGCCGGGAGCGGCTCGCGATCGTCGGCGCGGAGCGCCTGCTCGGCCAGGGCCAGCGCGGCCCGGTCCTGCGCCAGCTCGTCCTTGGAGAGCAGGTCGCTGGCCTGGGCCGCCAGCTGGGCGACGCGAGCCCGCTCGCCCGAGCCGCGCAGGACCTTGTAGTAGAAGAAGCCGTGGCGGGTCAGCAGCCCGCTCGCGCCCAGGCCGAGCACCAGCAGCACCACCCCGGCGCCGATGGCCGGCTTGAGCCAGCGCCGCCGGCCGGCCGGCTCGGCCTCACCACCCAGCACCTTGGCGGCCGCCATGCGATCACCGAACGGGACGCCGGCCATGGCCGCCGGCCGCTTGGTCGACGTGCCGCCAAGCTCCTCCGGCGTGGCGGTCAGGGTCCTCATCGCCTCGGCGAAGCGCGGCACCGAGCCGATCGAGTCCCAGACGCCCCCGCCGTCGGAGGAGACGTCCTCGTTTCCGAGGAGCTCGCCCTTGGTGACCATCGCCACGATCTGCTCGGCCTCGAAGGGACCGAAGACCTTGCCGGAGCGGCGCCGGACCTTGTAGCCCCCGGCGGCGCCCTGGAGGGACGGTGTGGAGGCGCCGAAGAGCGGCTCGAGGTCTTCGCCGCCGGCCCGCGACGGGGCCGGGGCATCGAAGGCGGGCGGGGGGAAGGCCTCCGGCCCGGACGGGAGCGGCGGCGGGGAGAACTCGATGGCGGCGAACGGGTCCGGGACCGGGGCCGGCATCGGGAAGGGCTCTGGCGGAAGCGGCGGCGCCGCGGGGGGCGCGCCGAACTCCACCTCGCCGAAGCCGAGCGCCTCGGTCGGGACCGGGAGCGGCTCCTCCGGCGCCGCGGGGGGGATCGGCGGCGGCGACGACCCGGCCACCGCCGCGGCGAAGGGTGAGCCGGCAGCGAACGGCGAGTCGGCCGGGGCGAAGGGGCTCCCGGCCCCCGCGAAGCCGGCGTCAGTTGCGGCGAACGGCGAGTCGACCGGGGCGGCGAAGTCGGCGTCACTGGTGGCGAAGGGCGAGTCGGCCGGCGCGGCGAAGTCGGCGTCGCTGGCGGCGAAGGGCGAGTCGGCAGGAGGAGGAGGAGGCGGCGGGACCATCACCCTGGGTGGAGGCGGAGCCATCACCGGAGGGGCCATGGCCGGCGGCCTGGCGATCGGCGGCGGCCTGGCCGGCGCCGACGTCGGCAGCGGGACGGCCCCCGGGACGGCAGGCGCCGCGGGGGGCGCGGCGGCCGGGTGCGGGAGCGGCACGGCCCCGGCGACGCCGGCAGGGACGGCCGGCCTCGGAAGCGGCCCCGCACCCTGGTCGGCGGGGCGGGGGCGCGGCGGTGGGGCGCCGTGCGGCGCCGGCAGCGGGACGGCCGTGGAGGCCGCCTCGCCTCCGGCGCGGCGCACCGGGAAGGCGTTCTGGCACTTGGGACAGCGGACGTTGCTGCCGCCCACCGGGATGCGGGCGTCGTCGACGTGGTACGCGGCGCTGCAGTGCGGGCAGGTGACCTTCATGATCGGTTACCCCTCGGGCTCGAAGCGTCGCTTCAGTTCCAGGTAGGAGACGTAGTCCGCCGAGAGGGCGGAGTCGCGCCCCACGCTCCCCTCGGGGAGCAGGCGGGCGTGGAGCAGCTCGGAGACCACGCGGGAGGGCTGCGCCACCGAGAGCTCGCCCACCTCGGAGATCTCCCCGGCGCCGAGCGCGGCGAAGCGCGGCTTGAGCTCGGCGTACCGCAGGAAGGCGTCGACCACCTCGGCCGGCGCCAGCTGGGCGCTGCTCCCGACCTCGCGCACCAGCCGATCGCTGCGCAGCCGCTGCCAGAGGGTCTCGCCGTCGACCTCGGCGCCGGCGCGGACCGCCAGCGCGGCGCCGTCGAGGCCGGCCGGGATGGCGCGGAAGCCGTCCTCCCCGGGTGGCCCGGCCAGGGCCCGCAGCAGCGCCACGGCGCGGCAGGCGTCGTCGGCGGAGAGGAAGTCGCGGATCTGCCGGTTCGACTCGCGCAGCCGGCGCGAGAGCCGCCGCAGGATGCGCAGCGCCACCTCGCCCCGCTCGGTGACCATGCGCTCGAAGGCCGCCTCGTCGAGCTCCAGCACCCGGGCCGCCTCGTCGACCACCGCCGCGGCGGAGCGGGGCTGGTGATCGAGCAGGGCCATCTCGCCGAAGAACTCGCCGGGGCCGAGGCGGGCCAGGGTCACCTGGCGCGGGCCGTTGCGCTTGACGATGCGCACCTGGCCCGACTGGATCACGTAGAGCCGGCTGCCGGGATCGCCCTCGTCGAAGATGACCGCGCCGGCGGGGAAGTCCCTGCCGTAGAGGTCTGCGGCGGCGCGGTGGGGTGTCGAAGGTTCCATGCGGTGCGGGCGGTCGGGGCGTGTCGGGGGCGAAAACCTTTAAGATCCGCGACGCTACACCCGGAACAGCGACCGTTCAAGACGACGACCCCGGGGCGGCGAGGAGGCCGGCCGCCCGAACGCGTGCTAGATCCGGGGCGTGTCGGCCCCTTCGACGAGCCTGCAGCAGAAGCTGCGCGAGTGGACCTACGAGCTGGGCGGCCCGGGGACCCGGGAGCGGCTCGAGAAGCTCACCCCGCCGCGCAACGAGTACGGGGTCGATCCCTACGGCTTCGACGTCGACTACGCCACGGCGGCGGTGGCCCCCTTTGCCTGGCTCTACCGCAAGTACTTCCGGGTCAGCCTGCACGGCATCGAGCGGGTCCCGTCCGACGGCCGGGTCCTGCTGATCGCCAACCACTCCGGCCAGCTCCCCTTCGACGCCGCCATGATCGAGGTGGCGCTGCTGCTCGACATGGACCCGCCCCGCATCGCCCGGGCCCTGGTGGAGCGCTGGGTCCCCACCCTCCCCTTCATCTCGCCCTTCTTCGCGAGGCTCGGCCAGGTGGTGGGGACCCCGGAGAACTGCCGCCGGCTGCTGGCCGCCGACGAGGCGCTGCTGGTCTTCCCCGAGGGGGTGCGCGGCCTCAACAAGACCTTCTCGGAGCGCTACAAGCTGCGCAGCTTCTCCACCGGCTTCATGCGCCTGGCGCTCGAGGCCGGTGCCCCCATCGTCCCCATCGGCGTGGTCGGGGCCGAGGAGCAGGCCCCGGCGCTGGTCGACCTGAAGCCGCTGGCGAAGATGCTCGGGTTGCCGGCGCTGCCCATCACCCCCTACCTGCTTCCGCTGCCGCTGCCGGTCCACTACCACCTCCACTTCGGCGAGCCGCTCCGCTTCACCGGCTCGCCAGACGCCGACGACGCCGAGCTGGAGCGGCAGGCCGGCGAAGTGCAGGCGGCCGTGCAGGGGCTGGTCGACCAGGGGCTGGCCGAGCGGCCCGGGGTCTTCCTGTGACCGGGCCGACGATCTCGCCGGGGCCGCTGGGGCCGCTGCCCGGCCCGGTGCTGGTGACCGGCATCGCCGGGAACCTCGGCCGGGCGCTGGCCAGGCAGCTCCACCTCGAGACCAGCGTCATCGGCGTCGACCGGCGCCCCTTCCCGGACCGGCCCAAGGACGTCGAGCACCACCAGCTCGACCTGCGCAAGGCCCGGGTCGACGACCTCTTCCGGCGCCGCCGCCCCGAGGCGCTGATCCACCTCGGCATCTCCCACGACCCGCGCATGCCCTTCTCCGAGGCCCACAGCTTCAACGTGGTCGGGACCCAGAAGGTCCTCGACCTCTGCGTGCGCCACGGGGTCAAGAAGGTGGTGGTGCTCTCCAGCGCCAACGTCTACGGGCCGCTCCCCAACAACTCCAACTTCCTCGCCGAGGAGACGCCGCTCATGGCCGCCGACCGCTTCAGCGGCGTCCGCGACCTGATCGAGGTCGACATGTACGCGCAGTCATTCGTCTGGCGCCACCCCGAGGTGGAGACGGTCATCCTGCGCCCCTGCAACATCGTCGGCCCCACCGTGCGCAACGCCCCATCCAACTTCCTGCGCCTGGCCCGGCCGCTCGTCGTCATGGGGTTCGACCCCATGATCCAGCTGATCCACGAGGACGACGTGGCCGGGGCCCTGCTGCAGGCGCTCCGCCCCGGCACCCGCGGCGTCTACAACCTGGTGGGGCCCGGCGAGGTGCCGCTCTCGGCGGTGCTGCGCGAGCTCGAGCGGGAGCCGGTGCCGGTGCCCGACTTCCTGCTGCGCCCGGCGCTGCGCCGGCTCTTCGAGGCCGGGGTGGTCTCCTTCCCGCCCGAGGAGCTCGACCACCTGCAGTACCTCTGCGTGGTCGACGGCTCGCGGGCCGCCCGCGAGCTCGGCTGGGCGCCGCGCTTCTCGCTGCGCGAGACCATCCGGAGCGTGCTGGCGTGATCGACGGCCGCGCCCGCCTGCTCCACCCCACCCGCGGGCTGCGCGCCCTGGTGGTGCGGGTCGGCGACCTGGCCCGCATGACCCGGCTGCTGCACGGGCTGGCACCGACCAGCGCCCGGCTCTTCGCCGAGGGGCTGGCCGCGGCGGCGCTGGTGGGGGCCCTGCAGAAGGACGAAGAGCGGGTCAACCTGCAGCTGGAGTGCGCCGGGCCGCTGCGCGGCCTCTTCGTCGACGCCGACGCCACCGGGAACCTGCGCGGCTACGTGCGCGACGCCACCGTCGACCTGCCGGGCGAGGAGGCCGCCGTGGCGGCGCTCGGCGCCGGCGGCTTCCTCTCCATGCTGCGGGTGCGGGCCAACGGCACCTTCTACCGCAGCTCGGTCGAGCTGCTGCGCGAGCCGCTGGCCGCGGCGCTGCGCCGCTGGTTCCAGGCCAGCGAGCAGGTGGAGACGGCGCTGGCCATCGAGGTGCGCCCCGCCGGCCAGGAGCCGCTCGGCGACGTGGTGGGGCTGCTGGTGCAGCGGCTCCCCGACGGCGACGCCGCCGCCGTGGCCCGGGCCCGCGCCGCCATCGAGGCCGGCGCCCCGGGCGCGGCGCTGGGACCGGAGACCACGGCCCTGGCGCTGGTGAAGGCGGTGGCCGGCGACGGCTGGGAGCTGCTGGCCGAGGAGGAGCTGGCCTACCGCTGCGGCTGCAGCCTCGATCGGGTGCGCAACGCCGTCACCGCGCTGGGGGCCGACGGGGTCGCCGACCTGGCGGACACGGTGGGGCGCGCCGAGGTCGACTGCGAGTTCTGCCACGCCCACTACGTGCTCGAGGCCCCCGAGCTGCACGAGCTGGCGCGGCGCATGCGGGCGGCCCAGCCCGGGGCGGGCGAGCCGGGGTAGCGATCAGCCGGCCGCCGCCGCGGCCGGGTCGAGGGCGATGCCGGCCCGCTCCAGCAGCGCCTTGAACTCGGCCTTGGAGACCGCCTTCGACCAGGCCTCGCGCGGCTCGACCACCTTGGCCTTGACCAGCTCCATGAGCGAGTCGTTGAGGGTCACCATCCCGGCGGCGCGGCCGGTCTGCATCATGGAGGGAATCTGGAAGGTCTTCCCCTCGCGGATCAGGTTGGCCACGCCCGAGCTGCAGAGCAGGATCTCCAGCGCCGGCGCCCGGCCGCCGCCGATCTTCTTGCAGAGCGTCTGGGCGATCACCCCCTTGAGCGACTCCGAGAGCATCATGCGGATCTGCGCCTGCCGGTCGGCGGGGAACTGGTCGATGATCCGGTCGACGGTCGAGGGGGCGGTGTTGGTGTGGAGCGTCCCGAAGACCAGGTGGCCGGTCTCGGCGGTCTCGATGGCGATGGCGATGGTCTCGAGGTCGCGCAGCTCGCCCACCAGCACCACGTCCGGGTCCTCGCGGAGCGCCGCCCGCAGCGCCGCCTTGAAGCCGCTGGTGTGCAGCCCGACCTCGCGCTGGTTCACCAGGCAGCGCTTGTTGGGGTGGACGAACTCGATGGGGTCCTCGATGGTGATGATGTGGTCGTCGCGGTTGCGGTTGACGTAGTCGATCATGGCGGCCAGCGTGGTCGACTTGCCCGAGCCGGTCGGGCCGGTCACCAGCACCAGCCCCTTCGTGAGGTGGCAGAGCTCGAGCACCGCCGCCGAGAGCCCCATCTTCTCGGCGGTGAGGATCTCGGTCGGGATCTGTCGGAGCACCGCGCCGATCCCCTTGCGGTCGCTGAAGACGTTGACCCGGAAGCGGGCCTGCGCGGTCTCGTGGGCGAAGTCGGTGTCCTTGCGGGCGTGCCACTCCTCGCGGTTCTTCTCCGGGGCCACGGTCCAGAGCAGCTCCTTGAGCCGCTCCGGTCCGAGCGGCCCGTAGCTGGTCATCGGCGTCATGTCGCCGTCGATGCGGAGCAGCGGGGGGCTGTCGCTCGACAGGTGCAGGTCGGAGGCGCGGCGCGCCACCATGGCCTCGAGCAGCGCCTCGAGCGCGGCGCGCGGGTCGGCCGGGGCCGGGACCTGGATGACCGGCGCTGGCGCCGGGGGCGGGGCCTGGGGCGGATTGGGTTTGCTCGGCGGCGGCGTCGGCCGGGGCCCTGCGGAGCCGCTCCGGGTTTCGAGGCCGGGAGGTGCGGGCGGGAGGTCGAGCGCCAGGGGCTGCGGGCGGGCGGCGGGCGCGGGGCGCGCCGCCGGGAGCGGCACCACGCGCGCCCTGGCCAGGGCGCCGCTCAGCTCGAAGCGGATCTCCACCGCGCCGGCCGGCGCCAGGTAGTTGAAGACGGTCGGGCCCTGCTGGGGGAAGCTGGCGCGCAGGTCGTCGGGCGCGATCTCGGCGAAGGCCCCGACGATCTGCTCGGTGGTGAGCGGCTGCTTGATGGGCGTCTGGCGGCCCCGCGCCGTGGCGAGGCAGGCGCCCTGCCCGGTCTCGAAGCTCAGGTTGCCGGTCGGGTCGGTCAGCAGCGCGTCGAGGATGGCGTCGAGTCGGGCCATGGTCATGGCTCCTGGAGCGCGATGAGCGTGACGTGGCGCTTGTTGAGGTAGGCCACCCGGTCCCCCTGCAGCAGCCTGAAGAAGGGCGGCGGCTCGTTGAGCAGGTCGACCAGGCGGGAGTGCTCGAGAGGGCGGACGAAGGAGACCAGCCCGCGCTGCACCGTGCCGTCGCCGAGCCGCACCTCGACGTCGAACTCGGTGGGCAGGGTGGCGGTGTCGTGGTCGGCGTCCTCGGCGCGGGCGACCCGGACCAGGTTGACGCCCTTGCGGTGAAGGAAGGTCATGGCGCCGGCCTCCTCGTCGAAGGCCGGCAGGAAGTCGGCGGCGCCGTTGAGCAGGTCGAGCGGCCGCTCCGGACCCTGGTGGTCGGAGGCCGCCTCGGCCAGGAAGAAGACCATGCGGCGGAGCTGCCCTCCCGGGAGGATCGCCTCGACGGCCACCTTGTGCTTCGGGACCCGCAGTTCGCTCATGGGGTCTAGCCCTTGCGAGTGGCGTGCCCACCCGGATCGGAGCCGTGACAGGTCGCTCTACCGGGACGGGCCGACCCCGGGTCGACTGGTACCCGGCCTCACTCCGCTTCGGTCATCACCCAGCGTTGCGCGATGCCGGCGCCGAAGGCGAAGAGTGCGCCGAAGGAGCGGAAGACCTCCTCGACGACCCGGACCGTCCGGTCATCGAGCCCCGCCGCGCCACCGTAGACGGCGGTGGCGTCGTAGCCGAGCCAGGCCATCAGGCTGGCGGTCAGCAGCAGCCAGGGCCAGGCCACCAGCCCGCCACCCAGCACCAGGGCGGCCCGCAGCACCGGCACCGCCACCACGAAGAGGCTGACGTCGAGCAGGTCGGCGAGCACGTCGCCGAGGGCGTTGACATCGCCGCCGAGCGCGGCCGGAAGCCGCTCCACCAGCTCGGGTCCGGCCAGGACCCCGGCCACCAGCAGCGCCAGCAGCTGGGCGGCCAGCCGGCCGGCCGGGGAGGTGGTGTCGAGCCCCGAAGCCCGCCAGGCGCGCGACAGCAGCAGGAAGCCGGCCACCGCCAGCGCCCCGAAGGCGCCCGAGGCGAGCGAGTCGACCACCGGGAACCGCACCGCCTCCGCGAAGAGGCCACCCGCCTTGGGGCCGATGGCGATCTGGGTGGGGACCAGCACCAGGTAGGCGGCGCCGAGGAGCAGCCAGGCCGGCCGCAGCGCCTCGCCCCGGTCGAAGGTGAGCGCCGCCACCAGCATGCCGCCGGCCGCGGTCAGGTAGAGGGCCATGGCCCAGCCGAAGAAGGCGCTGGCCAGCCGCACCGGGTCGGCGATGGAGAGGGCGAAGCAGGCCGGGACCAGGCCGACGGCCACGCCGCCGAGGGCGAGCGCCTGGAAGCGGAGGTGGCGCCTGGGCGAGTTCATCGGAGCTCCAGGGTGATCTCGTCGAGGAGGTGCTCGGCGGTGGCCGCGCCCAGCAGCGTCCGGAGCGCCGGGCGCAGCGCCGCCAGCAGCCGCGGCACATCGGCCGCGGTGAGCGCCTCAGGGTCCATCTGCAGGGTGTGCTGGCAGAAGGTGCGCGTGGCGTTGCGGGCCATGTTGGGCCCGAGCAGGGGGGCGAGCTTCGCCTCGATGCGCGCGGTGATGGAGCCGGGGGCCATCGGAGCGAAGACCCTAGCCCAAGCTCATTCGACGAGGAAGTCGAGCGCCTCCTGCCGGGTGCGGAACGCCCGGGTGTCGCGCTCGCCGGTGGCGCGCAGGTAGGCGTTGAAGAAGACGGTCTTGACCCCGCTGATGCCGATGAGCGCCGAGCGGCCGATGAGCTTGCGGTTGTTGCGGCCCACCTGCTTGACCCGCCGCATGAAGGCGCTGCCGATCACCGAGCCCTCGAAGTCGTTGTAGAGGAGCGCCGGGGCCGGGAGCGGCTGCATCATGGCGCTGCCGGCCTCCAGGGTGGCGATCAGCTCCTGGTCGGTCCTCTGGTCCCGGTAGTCGAAGAAGATGACCTGTCGACCACGGTGCTCGATCCAGCTCGCCGGCATGTCCACCAGCCTACCCACCTTGGACGATGGGTCAAAGCCCCTTCCGGTCCCTCAACCATGCGACGCGGCCTGCGGCTGGTGCATGGGATCGGCCTTGGCCAGGAAGGCCCCCAGCTCGAGGTCGTGATGGAGGATGTGGAGCCGGAACCACTCCGGCAGCCGCCCCATGGCCCAGCGCCGGAAGGGGACGGAGACCCCGCCCTGCTCCAGGTCGGCCAGCAGCCGGCCCGCCTCCTCGACGAACTTGAGGTGCTCCTGGTGGTGCCACTTCAGCCCCGGGTAGCCGTGCGCCTTCATGAGCCGCTCCTCGTGGACGAAGTGGGCGGCGGTGGCGCTGAGGATCGACTCGAAGGCGACCTGGACCTCCTCCGTCCTGGCGGTCGAGAGCATCGAGGCCAGCGAGTCGATGGCTTCGCTGAGCACCCGGTGCTCGTCGTCGATGGGGTCGAACCCGGTGGCGGCGAAGATGCTGCTCCCCGACAGCATGGGCCGGACCGGCGCCGCCTCTTGCAACTGGTCCGCCAGCACCTCGGCGACGTCGACGCCTTCGCAGATAACCCGGTTTCGCCCGCCGCTCTTGGCGGCGTAGAGCGCCTGGTCGGCCCGGTTCAGCAGCGCCTCGGCCGTCTCGCCGGGGCGCAGCTCGGCCACGCCGAAGCTCCCGGTCACGATCCCGGCTGCCCCGAGCGGCGTCACCGCGACCAGCGCCCGCAGCTTCTCGGCCAGCTTGACCCCGCCTCGCGCCGGGGTGGCCGGGGCCAGGACCATGAACTCCTCCCCGCCGAGGCAGCCGATCGAGTCGGAGTCTCGGACGTTGGTCTCGAGGATGCGGGTCACGCCGACCAGCACCTGGTCGCCGGCCCCGTGACCCCAGGTGTCGTTGACGCGCTTGAAGTGGTCGAGATCGAGCATCACCACCGAGAGCGGCTGGCCATAGCGGCGGGAACGCTCCAGCTCCTTGCCGAGCACCGCCTCGAAGCCGAGCCGGTTGAGGACGCCGGTGAGCGGGTCGGTGTCGGCCTGGCGGGCCGAGTCCCGGGCCCGGCTCTCGGCCTCCTGCCGCCGGTCGGCGATCCAGGACTCGGCGCCGAGCTGCCGCTGCATGGCCATGAAGGTGGCGAGCACCAGCAGCGAGAAGAGCAGGGTGATGACGATGCCGAGCAGCCGGTTGACCACCTGGGCCTGCTCGGGGCGGAGGAACAGCAGGGACCAGTCGGAGCCGGGGATGAGGTGACGGATGGCGACGCTCCGCAGCCCGCCGGTCTCCACCCACTCGGTGCCGCTGACCGGGCGAGCGAGGAGGGCCGGCCCGGTCGCTGGGGCCAGCGGGGTCGCCGGGGTCGCCAGCGAGGCGTCGCCCGCCGCGCCACCCGCCGCGACCGGCTCCTCCCAGAGCCGCAGGCCGGGCTCGGTGGTCCGGCTGGCGGTCATGACCTGCCCCCGGCCGTCGACAAGGTAGGAGCTGCCCACCCTGGCATTCCCGAGCTGATGGGCGCCGAGGGTCCGCTTCACGACCGCGACCGCCAGCAGCCGGTCGTCCGACCCGTACACTGGCTCGCTGGCGTAGTAGCCGGGGGCGCCGGTCACCAGCCCCTTGCCGAGGAAGCGCCCGGAGCGACCTTCCATCGCCGCCTTGAAGTAGGGGCGGGCCGCGAAGTTCTTGCCGACCAGGCTGCTGGGGGTGAAGCGGTTCGACGCGGCGATGGTGGTGCCGGACGGATCGAGCACGTAGGCGACCCAGCCGTCGGAGGTGGTCGAGACCGAGTCGACCAGGGCGTCGAGCCGGGCCTGGCCGCCCCCGCCCTGGCCGCCCGCGGCATGGAGCTGGCCCAACAGCGCGGAGAGGATGCGTGCGCTCTGCGAGGTCCACTCCATCTCGGTGGCCAGGTGGTCGTTGACCAGGTCGGCGGCCGCCTCGGCCTCCGCGACAGAGTCCGACTCGTGGAGCCGCCCGAGCCAGTTGGTGAAGAGGGCACCCCCCGACAGCATCCCGGTCATCGCGCCGGCCGTCACCCAGAAGAGCAGGCGCCGCTTGCTCACCACCCGCAGGTTCCGGTCGGAGGCGGCGGCCAGGGCCCAGACCGAGAGGGCGATCATGCAGACGGCCACCGCACGCAGCAGCTCGACCGGGATCCCGGTGGTGGCCAGCAGGGCCTCGCCGGAGGGCCAGCCGGGCGGGATGAAGGGGGCCTTCGGCACCACCAGCCCGGAGACCAGGCCGAAGATGGTGAAGTAGATGGCCGCCAGGACGCGGGCCCTGAAGGCCTCGGCACCACCACCAAGCTCCTCGCCATGGCGAACCGCGTAGATGAAGAGCCAGGCGGTCCAGAAGATGGCCGGCGCTGCGATGAGCGGGCGCACCGCCGAGATGAGCGTCCCCGGTCCGAAGCCGATCGCCAGCGCGACCACGCCGGCGGTCGGCAGCAGGAGGATCCAGCGGCCCGGCGTCCGCCCGCGCACCGTCTTCCTGGCCTGGCGGGCGAACTCGAGCAGGAGGAGGAAGCTGGTGGCGAGCAGCAGGTCGCGGACCAGCCGGAAGCCCGGCGAGTCCCCGCCGGTCAGGGCGATCAGGTTGAGCCACTCAACGAGCCCGTGGAGCACCGCGAAGGCGCCCAGCACCGGCCACGGCGTCGGGACCGCGGCGCTGCGCGACATCGAGAAGCAGACCGCGCCGAGCAGGAAGAGGACCAGCCCGTACGTGAAGTAGATGTAGTCGAGCTGGGTGACCAGCGTCGTCGTCATTGGCGCCTCCCCCGGCCGGGTCGTGTGGCCGCGCGCCCGTCTCTCTCTGGCCGGACCAATCGCAAGGCTCGTGCCGCCTCGGCGCGCCGGGCCGCCGCCGATTTCCCCAGTGAATCCCGTCCCCGGCCAGACGCCCAAGAGCCCGTGGGGCTCGACTCCAGGATCACGGGGGGGGGTCGGGGACCCGGGCGGGTTCGTCTTCACCCGTCCCTGCCGATCCGGGGCTCTTCACCCGACCCCACTGGTCCGGGGCAGGGACTACAATCACCGCTCCCCGTCGGCAGCTGGAGGTTCCATGCGGCTCCCCGAGTACGACCGGCTCGACGCACTCGGGCTGGGCGCGTTGGTGTCGAGCGGCCAGGTGAGCGCCGTGGAGCTGCTCGAGGCGGCGCTGGAGCGGGCCGACGCCCGCAACCCGGCCCTCAACGCCATCGTCCACCGCGCCGACGAGGCGGCCCGCCACCGCGCCTCGGGCGGCCTGCCGAAGGGGCCGCTCAGCGGCGTCCCCTTCCTGATCAAGGACCTGCTGACCGCCTGGAAGGGGCAGCCCATGACCTTCAGCTCGCGGCTCGGCGCCGGCTTCCGGCCCGGCTTCGACTCGGAGGTGGTGCGGCGGCTCGAGGCGGCCGGCGTCAACCTCTTCGGCACCACCAACGCCCCCGAGTTCGGCATCCTCGCCCACACCGAGCCGAAGCTCCACGGCCCCTGCCGCAACCCCTGGAGCACCGACCACACGCCGGGCGGCTCCTCCGGCGGCTCGGGCGCGGCGGTGGCGGCGCGCATCGTCCCGGCCGCCCACGGCAACGACGGCGGCGGCTCGCTGCGCATCCCGGCCTCCCACGGCGGGCTCTTCGGCCTCAAGCCGACGCGCGGCCGCGTCTCCTTCGCACCGGCCAGCGACGGCTGGGACGGCATGGCCTGCGAGGGGGTGCTGACGAGGAGCGTGCGCGACTCGGCCGCCTTCCTCGACGTGCTGGCCGGCCCGGTGGCCGGCGACACCTTCACGCCGCCGCCGCCGGCTCGACCCTGGCTCGAGGAGGTGGGGCGGCCGGCCGGCAAGCTGCGCATCGCCTTCACCGGCGACTCCTTCTTCGGCCGCACCACCCACGGCGAGTGCCGGGCGGTGGTCCGCGAGGCGGCCGCGGCGCTGGCCGGGCTCGGCCACGAGCTGGTGGAGGACCGTCCCCCTTTCGACCGCGAGGCGATGGTCCGAGCCTACCTGGTGGTGGTGGCGGCCGGGGTCTGCGGCGCCGTCGACACCGCGGTGCGCCTCACCGGCCGAACCGCCCGCCAGTCGCTGCTCGAGCCCGAGACCGTCGGCCTGGCCGCGGCCGGGCGGACCTTCTCGGCCGCGGAGCACGTGGCGGCGCTCGACACCATGCGCGCCTGGTCGAGGCAGGTCGGCCCATTCTTCGAGCGCTACGACCTGCTGCTCACCCCGACCGTCGGCCAGCCGCCGGTCCGGGTCGGCGCGCTCCAGCCGAAGCCGCTCGAGGCGCTCGGCATCCGGCTCGCCGGCGGGCTCGGCAGCCGGCGGCTCCTCGACCTGATGTTCGCCGAGATCGGCGACCGCTCCTTCGAGGCGACCGGCTTCACCATGCCCTGGAACCAGACCGGCCAGCCGGCCGCCAGCGTCCCGGTGCGCTGGACCGCGGAGGGGCTGCCGCTCGGCGCCCAGCTGGTCGGCCGGTTCGGCGACGAGGCGACGCTCTTCCGCGTCGCCGCGGAGCTCGAGGTGGCCCGGCCCTGGGCCGGGCGCACGCCCCCCGGGATGGGCTGACCGCCGCGTGGTACATTCCCCGGGTCGGCCGCGCGTTCGGCCACCTGCAGGAGGGGACGCCATCGCCAGCTCGAAGAAGAAGACCGTCCGCAAGGCCCCGAAGCGCCCCGTCAAGCCGGCCGTGAAGCGCGCCGCCCGGGCCAAGCCGCCCCGCGCCGCCCGGGCCCGGCGCCCGGCCAGCTCGGCCTCCCAGTCGGACCACCCGCTCGGCGAGGGCGTGGCCGACGGCTTCGCGCTGCGCCGCCTCAAGGCCCCGGCGCGCCTCTCGCGCACGCCCAAGAAGGCGGTGCGGGAGCTCGGCTGGGCCGCCTTCGGCGAGGTGGCCCGGTCGCTGGCTGCCCGCATCGGCGCCCGCTACCACCCCGACATCGTGCTCGGCATCGTCAAGGGCGGGGTCTTCGTCGGCGGCGCGCTGGCCTCGGCGCTGCAGGCCGACTTCCAGACCATCCGGCTGGAGAAGCGCCGCCGCGACACCACCGCCCACTCCGAGCCGGCCGGGCTGCTCCCCGACCTCACCGGCAGGAAGGTGCTGATCGTCGACGACGTCTGCGCCAGCGGCTCGACCCTGGCGAAGGGGCGCGCCGTGGCCCGCAAGGCCGGGGCCCGCCAGATCCAGACCGCCGTGCTGGTGAAGCGCCCCACCGGCGCCAAGCCCGACTGGTTCGCCTTCGAGACCGACGAGCTGATGCTCTTCGGCTGGGACTACGAGCTGCAGGCCACCGACCAGGTCGACTTCGATCCGGGCGAGGCCGGCGCCTAGCCGCTTCGGCCGCGCGCCCCGGGACCAGCCATGCTCCGGGTGGTCATCGGCACCGCCGGTCACGTCGATCACGGCAAGACGGCGCTGGTCAAGGCGCTCACTGGCATCGACACCGATCGGCTGGCCGAGGAGCGCCGCCGCGGCATCACCATCGAGCTCGGCTTCGCGCACCTGGCGCTGCCGGGCGGCGAGGTGGCCGGCGTGATCGACGTGCCCGGCCACGAGCGCTTCGTCCGCTCCATGGCCGCCGGCGCCGGCGGGCTCGACCTGGTCATCCTGGTGGTGGCGGCCGACGAGGGGGTCATGCCGCAGACCCGCGAGCACCTCGACATCTGCCGCCTGCTCGGGGTGCGGCGCGGGCTGGTGGCGGTGACCAAGAGCGACCTGCTCCCCGGCCTCGGCGCCGAGTGGCTCCCGCTGCTGCTCGGCGAGCTCGAGGGCGCGCTGGCCGGCACCTTCCTCGCGGAGGCGCCGGTGCTCCCCTGCTCCACCCGGACCGGCGAGGGGCTGCCGGCCCTGCTCGAGGCCCTCGGCCGGCTGGCCGCCGCGGTGACGCCGCGGCCGGCCGACGGGCCGCTGCTGCTCCCCGTCGACCGGAGCTTCACGCTCAAGGGGTTCGGCACCGTGGTCACCGGCACGCTGCTCTCCGGCTCCATCACCGAAGGTGAACAGCTGGCGCTGCTGCCGGCGCCCCCGGGCCAGGCACCGCTGCGGGTCCGCACCCTGCAGGTGCACGGCGCCGCCGTGAAGAAGGCGCAGGCCGGCCAGCGCACCGCCGTCAACCTGCCGGGGCTGGAGGCCGGCGAGGCCTGGCGTGGCCAGGCGCTGGCCCGCCCCGGCGAGCTGCCACCCTCCTCGCTGCTCGACGCCGAGGTGACGCTGCTGCCTGCGGCCACCCGGCCGCTGCGCCACCGCGCCCGGCTCATGCTCCACCTCGGCACCGCCCAGGTGCAGGCCTCGGTGAGCCTGCAGGACCGGGGCGAGCTGGCCCCCGGGGCCACCGCCCTGGCCCAGCTGCGGCTCGCCGAGCCGGTGGCGGCGCTGCCGGGGCAGCGGTTCATCCTGCGCGGCTTCGCCAAGCTCGACGGCCGCGGGGCCACGCTGGCGGGCGGGCGGGTGCTCTCGGTGGCGGCGCCGCGGCGGCGGCGCGGGCGGGCCGAGTCGCTGGCCCAGCTGGCGGCGCTGGCCGGGGAGGCCGTCGAACCCCGCCTGGCGGCGGTGCTGGCCATGGCCGGACCGGCCGGGCTCGACGCGCTGGCGCTGGGCGGAAGGACCGCGCTCGCCCCCCGCGCCCTGGAGGAGGCGCTGGGACGCCTCTCGGCGCGGCGCGGGGCCCTGCTGGTCGACCGGACCAGCCGGACCTGGGTGGCCGGCGCGGTGGCCGAACAGCTCTCGGCCCGCCTGCTGGCCGGCCTGGCGGCCTTCCACCGGGGCCACCCGCGCGAGGCCGGCATGGGGCGCGAGGCGCTGCGCGGCCTGCTGCCGACGGTGGCCGACCCGCGCCTCTTCCAGCGGCTGCTGGTCCAGCTCGGCGAGGCCGGGGCCCTGGTGGTCGACGGGGAGCTGGTGCGGGGCGCCGAGCACCGGGCGGTGGCCGGCGCCGCCGGCGACGCCCTGGCCGGCCGGATCGTCGAGGTGCTGCGGCGCGGCGGGCTGACCCCGCCGCTGCTCGGCGAGCTGCCGGCCGCCTGCGGCGGGTCCCCGGCCGAGGTGGGCGCCGCCCTCAAGCAACTCCTGGCCGAGGGGCGGGCGGTGCGCGTCTCGGCCGACCTGCACTACGATGCCGGGATGCTCGAAGGGCTCCGCGAGAGGCTGGTGGCGTGGCTGCGGCAACGGCCGCAGATCACCACCCAGGAGTTCAAGGAGCTGGTCGGGGCCTCGCGCAAGCACGTCATCCCGCTGGCCGAGTACTTCGACCGGGAGCGGGTCACGCTGCGGGTCGGTGACCACCGGGTCCTGCGAGGCCAGGGGTCGCCGTGAGCGAGTCGAAGAGCGATCGCGTCAGCGGCGGCACCGTGGTGCTGCGCGACCGGCGCGTCGCCTTCGCCTCGCTCGGCGCCCAGGCCCTCTTCGGGCGGGCCGGGCGCGACCTGCTGGGGCGGACCCTGGCCGAGCTGCTGGCCCCCGGCGACCGCGAGCGGGTGCTCGACCGCCACGAGCGGCGGCTGCGCGGTGAGACGGTCCCGAGCGAGTACGAGATGGAGCTGCTGCTCCCCGACGGCTCGACGCGGACCGCAGAGGCCCGGGTCTCGCTGGAGGGGCAGGAGGTGGTGATCCAGCTCCAGGACCTGACCGCGCTGGCGGCGCGGCGCCGCCGGCTGGAGGGGCTGGCCGGGCTCGGCGTGGCCATCCAGCGGGAGCGGACCGAGGCGGCCATCCACGCCAGGGTGCGCGAGGGGCTGGCGGCGCTCGACCTGGCGCCGATGTTCCTCGCGCCCCGGGGCGAGCTGGTCCAGCTGGTCTGGGCCAGGCTGCCGGCCCCCATCGCCAGCGCGGCCGGAGCGCTGCTGGGCCGCCCGCTGGAGGGGCTGATCGGCCCCTGGAGCCCCTTCGCGCGCACCGTCTGGTCGGAGGGCTCCGCCTACTCCGACGACTGGATCGCCCACGCCGCCACCTTCGCCGGCCAGGTGCTCTCCGAGCCGCTCTCGGCCGCCGCCGCGTCGCACGGCCTGGTCCGTGGGCTGGGCGTCCGGCTCGACGAGCGGCGTGGCGCCAGCGGCTACCTGTTGGCGGCCGGCGAGTGGATCCGCGGCGACGACCTGCCGGCCTTCCGGCTCTTCGGCGCCCAGGTGGCCGCCTCGCTCGACTCGGCCCGCGACATCGCCGAGCTCTCCTCGCGAAACGTCGAGCTGGCCGCGCTGGCCGAGCTCGGGACGCTGGCCGGCACCTCGGCCTCGCTCGACCAGTTCCTGCCCCGCGCCCTGCAGGTGGTGATGGCGACCGCCGGCAGCAAGGGGGTGGCCATCTTCGGCGCCTCGCACGCCCGCCGCGAGCTCACGCTGCTCCAGCTGGCCGGGCTGAGCGGGGAGCTGCCGGCCGACCTGGCGACCGTCAGCTTCGACGCCCCGGTCGGCGTGGTGATCGAGAGCCGCAGGCTGGTGCTGGCCCACCTCGAGGACGTCCGCCCCGGTGAGCGGGCCTGGCTCGAGGCGGCCGGCTTCGCCACCTTCGCCTACGTTCCGCTGGTGGCCCGCTCGCAGACGCTCGGCGTGATGGTGCTCGGCTGGGCCGAGCGGCTCGAGGCCGAGCCCTGCCGGCCCGACCTGCTGCTCGCCATGGGGGCCCACCTGGCCGCGGCCATGGAGGCCCAGGACCTGCTGGGCGACCTGCGCCGCCGGGTCGGCGAGCTCGAGGCGATCCACGGCCTGGCGCAGCTGGTGCTCGGCGCCCCTCCCGGCGAGATCGGCCCGCTGCTGCGGGAGGCGACCGGCGAGGTCTCGAAGGCGCTCTCGGCCAGGCAGGTGGTGGTGATGCTGCTCGACGAGGCCGGGACCTCGCTCACGCCGGCCGCCGCCCACGGGCTGCCGGTTCCCGACGAGGCCCGGCCGCTCCCGCTGGCGCGCTCCGGGCTGGCGGCCGAGACCCTCCGCACCGGCCTGCCGGCCTGGACCGACAACACCCAGCTCGACCCGCGCAGCGCCATGTTCGGCCGCGCCGACGTCCAGGCCGTGGCCATGCTGGTGGTGCCCCTGGCGGCGCGGGCCCGGCGGCGGGGCGTCATGCTGGTGGCGGCCGAGGCCGGCCACCGCTTCTCCGAGGCCGACCGGACCCTGGCCGCGGCGCTGGCGGCCGAGCTGGCGCTGGCGCTGGAGAACGCCGAGCTCTACGCGCGGGTCATCACCGCCAACGCCGACCTGGGACGCGAGCAGGAGAAGAACATCCGCAAGTCGCGGCTCGAGGCGCTGGGCGAGCTCTCGGCGGTCATCGCCCACGAGGTCCGCAACCCGCTCGGCGTCATCTTCAACTCGCTCGGCTCGCTGCGCCGCCTGGTCGGCGGCGCCGGCGACGCCCGCATGCTGCTCGACATCGTCGGCGAGGAGGCCGACCGGCTCAACCGGATCGTCGGCGACCTGCTCGACTTCGCGCGCCACTCCCCGCCGCTGCTGGCCCCGGACCGGCTCGAGCAGGTGGTCGACGAGGCGGTCAGCGTGGCGCTGGCCCAGCCCCCGCCCGGGCTCGAGGTGGTGCGCCTGCTCGGCGCGGCGCTGCCCGAGGTGGCGCTCGACGCCGGCCAGATCCGCCAGGCCGTCCTCAACCTGGTCGTCAACGCCATGCAGGCCATGCCGCGCGGCGGCCGGCTCACGGTCAGCACGCGGCTGGAGGGCCCCACCGCGGTGGTCGAGGTGGAGGACAGCGGTCCGGGGATCCCCGAGGAGGTCCGGGCCCGCATCTACGAGCCCTTCTTCACCACCAAGGCGACCGGCACCGGCCTGGGGCTGCCGGTGGTCCGGCGCATCGTCGAGGGGCACGGCGGCGAGCTGCGCCTCGCCACCGGGCCGGGCGGGACCTGCTTCTCCATGCGCCTGCCGCTCGCCCCCGCCGCGCCCAGGTGACCAACACCATGACCGACCTCCCGACCCCCGCCGCACCGGCCCCCACCACCGCGTCTCCTGCGCCCCTCGGCCGCCTGCTGGTGGTCGACGACCAGAGGAACATGCGCGCCACCACCGCCATGGTGCTGCGCCAGGCCGGCTACCTGGTCGACGAGGCCGAGGACGGCGCGGCGGCGCTGCAGCGGCTGGAGGGGAGCGGCTACGACGTGGTCCTCACCGACCTGCGCATGCCCAACGTCGACGGCATGGAGGTGCTGCGGACGGTCCGCCA
The DNA here is from genome assembly GCA_031388695.1 of Anaeromyxobacter sp. Classification (GTDB taxonomy): domain Bacteria; phylum Myxococcota; class Myxococcia; order Myxococcales; family Anaeromyxobacteraceae; genus JADKCZ01. The sequence goes on from JANMRY010000131.1 coordinate 35,962, forward strand.
GGTGGCGCCCGAGACCGAGGTCATCGTCATGACCGCCTACGGCACCATCGAGTCGGCGGTCGAGGCGATCCGGCGCGGCGCCTACGACTTCCTCGCCAAGCCGTTCAAGGAGGAGGAGCTGCTGCTGCGCGCCGCCAAGGCGGTCGAGAAGCGGCGCCTGGTCGGGCAGGTGAGCGTCCTGGCCGGGGAGTTCCGGCGGCGCTTCGGGCTCGACCAGATCATCGGCCACTCCGCCGGACTGCAGGAGGTGCTCGACCGGGTGATGCGGGTGGCCCCCTCCGACGCCACCGTGCTCCTCACCGGCGAGTCGGGCACCGGCAAGGAGCTGGTGGCGCGCGCCCTCCACGTCAGCAGCCGGCGCGGCGACCGCCCCTTCGTCCCGGTCAACTGCGCCGCCATCACCGAGACCCTGCTCGAGTCGGAGCTCTTCGGCCACGCCCGCGGCGCCTTCACCGGGGCCACCCGGGCTCGCCGCGGCCTCTTCGAGGAGGCCGACGGCGGCACGCTCTTCATCGACGAGGTGGGCGAGACCGCCCCCGGCTTCCAGGCCAAGCTGCTGCGGGCCCTCCAGGACGGGGAGATCCGGCGCGTCGGCGAGTCGATGCCGGTGCGGGTCGACGTGCGCATCATCGCCGCCACCAACCAGGACCTGCGCCGGGCGATCGCCGAGAAGCGGTTCCGCGAGGACCTCTTCTACCGGCTCAACGTGGTGCCCATCCGCATCCCGCCGCTGCGCGAGCGGCTCGAGGACGTGCCGCTGCTGGCCGTCCACTTCCTCGCCCAGTACAACCTGCGGGCCGGCACGCAGAAGGTCTTCACCCCGGCGGCGCTGGCCGAGCTGGCCGAGCACGCCTGGCCCGGCAACGTGCGCGAGCTGGAGAACATGGTGGAGCAGGCCGCCGCGCTCTCGCCCGGCGCCGAGATCGGCGAGGCCGGGATCCAGTTCGAGCCGGCCATCGGCCCACGGGCCGAGGCCGCGCCCGGGCAGGCCCGCAGCCTGGCGGCCGCGGTCGAGGAGGCGGAGCGGAGCGCGATCCAGGCCGCCCTGCAGCGCTGCGACGGCGACCTGGCGCGGGTGGCCCTGGAGCTGGGGGTCTCCTCGACCACGCTCTGGCGCAAGATGAAGCGGCTCGACGTCACCGCCCGTCAAGGCGGCTGACGGCGGCCTGCTAGCCGGCGATGGCGCTCGCGGCCTGCGCCAGGCGGATGAGCGGATCGGCGGCGAGGCCGAAGAGCACCACCACCACCGCCGCCAGGCCGAGCGCGAAGACCATGGCCGGCGCGGCCACGACCTCCTCGGACCCCTCGGACGGCTTCATGTACATCTGCACCACCACCCGCAGGTAGTAGAAGGCGCCGAGGATGCTGGTGAGCAGGCCGACGATCGCCAGCGGGACCAGGTCGGCGCCGACGGCCGCCTTGAAGAGGTAGAGCTTGCCGATGAAGCCGGCGGTGGGCGGCACGCCGGCCAGGCTGAGCAGGAAGACGGTCATGGCGAAGGCCAGCCCGGGGCGGCGCTGGGCCAGGCCGGCGAAGCGCGAGAGGTCCCAGGGATCGCGCGGCTCGACGTCGCCGCGGGTCCGCTCCTCGATGGCGCCGACCACCGCGAAGGCGCCGATGACAGTGGCGGTGTAGGCGGCCAGGTAGAAGAGCACGCCGGCCAGCGCCATGGAGCGGACCCCCTCGACGCGGGCAGCCACCACGCCGACCAGCAGGTAGCCGGCGTGGCCGATCGAGGAGTAGGCGAGCATGCGCTTGACGCTGCGCTGCGGGACCGCCAGCAGGTTGCCGAAGACCATGGTGAGCACGGCCAGCACCACCAGCACCTGCTCGAAGGAGAGGTCACGGACCTCGGGCCCGACCTGCGAGGCCAGGAAGATGCGGACCAGCAGCGCGAAGGCGGCGGTCTTGACGCCGGCCGCCATGAAGGCGGTCACCGGCGTGGGGGCCCCCTCGTAGACGTCCGGGGTCCAGGCGTGGAACGGCACGGCGCCGACCTTGAAGGCCAGGCCGGAGGCGACCAGGCCGAGGCCGCCGGTGAGCAGCAGGGTGCCGGCGCCCCGCGCGCCGTGCAGCGCCGAGAAGAGCGTGGTCCCGGTGGCGCCGAAGATGAGCGCGCTGCCGTAGAGCAGCAGCGCCGAGGAGACGGCGCCGAGGATCATGTACTTGAAGGCGGCCTCGGACGGGCGCTTGCCGCGGCGCACGTAGGCCGCCAGCGAGTAGGTCGCCAGGCTCATGATCTCGATGGCCACGAAGGCCACCAGCAGGTCGGAGGCCATGCCGACCAGCGCCATGCCGGAGGCGGCGAAGAGCGTCAGCGCGTAGTACTCGCCGCGCTCGGCGTCGCGGGCGTGCAGCCACCCGGCGCTCATCAGCGCCGAGAGCGCCACGCCGGCGCAGATGATGACGGTGACGAAGGCCGAGAAGGCGTCGACGGTGGCCTGGCCGCCGAAGACCGGGCCGGAGGCCGGCTGGACGATGGCCGCGGCGGCCGCCAGCAGCGCCGTCACCACGGTGAGCCCGGCCTGGTAGCCGCGGCGGGTCGAGGCCAGGAAGACCTCGGTGAGCAGCAGGACCATGCCGCCCGCGGCGAGGATGGCGATGGGGACCAGGGCGACGAAGTCGCGGGTCGGGAAGCCGGTCATGTCAGTTTGCCCCTCCGGGCGGCGGGGGAGGACGCGAGGCCACGGCGGTGGAGACGGTGCCGACCTGGGTGGGGAGGCCGAGCCGCGCCTCGGCCTGCTGGAAGCGCTGCACCAGCCGATCGACGGCCGGCTTGGCCGGCGCCAGGAACGGGCCGGGCATCAGCCCCATCACGACGATGAAGCCGATGACCGGCACCATGACCAGCCCCTCGCGCAGCGAGAGGTCGGGCAGGTGGCGGTTCTCCTCGTGGCGGATGGGGCCGTAGAAGACCTTCTCCACCAGCACCAGCATGTAGACGGCCCCGAGGATGACGCCCGAGGCGGCCACCACCGAGAGCACCTGCGCGCCGGGCATGCGGGAGAGGAAGGTGCCGGAGAGGATGAGGAACTCGCCGACGAAGCCGTTGGTGCCGGGCAGGCCGATCGAGGAGAGGGTCACCACCACGAAGGCGGTGGCCAGCCAGGGCACCTGCTTGGCGAGCCCGCCGTAGTCGGACAGCAGCCGGGTGTGGCGCCGCTCGTAGAGCATGCCGACCAGCAGGAAGAGCCCACCGGTCGAGACGCCGTGGTTGAGCATCTGGTAGACGCCGCCGGTCAGCCCCTCGGCGCTGAGCGCCATCAGGCCGAGCATGACGAAGCCGAGGTGCGAGACCGAGGAGTAGGCCACCAGCCGCTTCATGTCGGTCTGCACGAAGCACATCAGCGCGCCGTAGACGATGCCGATGGTGGCCAGCGTGGAGATGAGCGGGCGGTAGTGGAGGGCCGCCTCGGGGAAGAGCGGCATGGCGTAGCGGAAGAAGCCGAAGGTCCCCATCTTCAGCAGCACGCCGGCCAGGATCACCGAGCCGGCCGTGGGGGCCTCGGTGTGGGCGTCGGGCAGCCAGGTGTGGAGCGGGAACATCGGCACCTTGACCGCGAAGGCCAGCGCGAAGGCCAGGAAGAGCCAGCGCCCCTGCTCGGTGCTGACGTCGAGGGCGGCCCTCGCCTGCACGTAGTCGAAGGTCCCGCCGGCGTTGAAGGAGACCCAGAGGATGGCCAGCAGCATGAGCACGCTGGCGGCGAAGGTGTAGACGAAGAACTTCACGGTGGCGTAGAGCCGGTTGCTGCCGCCCCAGATCCCGATCAGCAGGTACATGGGGATGAGCATCAGCTCCCAGAAGACGTAGAAGAGCACCAGGTCGAGCGCCGCGAAGGTGCCGATCATCGCGGTCTCGAGCACCAGGATCGCGATCATGAACTCCTTGACCCGGTCCTGCACCGCCGCCCAGGTGGAGAGCACCACCACCGGCACCAGCAGCGTGGTGAGCATCACCAGCAGCAGCGCCACCCCGTCGAGGCCGACGTGGTAGCCGATGCCGAGCGAGGGCATCCAGGCGCGCCGCTCCTCGAACTGGAACTCGGCGGCGCCGGACGAGGCGTCGAAGCCGAACCAGAGCCCGAGCGAGAGCCCCAGGGTGATGAGCGAGACCACCAGCGCCAGGGCGCGGTGCTGGCCGGCCTCGTCGCGCGGCAGCAGCGCGGCGGCGAGGGCGCCGAGGAGCGGGACGAAGGTGACGACGGTGAGCAGGTTCATGTTACTGGCTCCCCGCGCCGAGCACGGTCCAGAGGATGGCGGCCGCCGCCAGCGCCATCAGGGCGGCGTAGCGCTGGATGTCGCCGTTCTGGGCCAGGCGCAGCGTGCCCCCGAGGAAGCCGAGCAGGCGCGGAATGCCGTTGACGAAGAGCCCGTCGATGACGGCGACGTCGACGAACCGCCAGAGCCCGCGGGCCAGCGACTTGAGCGGCCCGATCACCGTCGCCTCGTAGAGCTCGTCGACGCGGAACTTGTCGACCATGAGCGCGTAGGTGCGGGGCCAGGCCTGTGCCCAGCGCGCCACCGTGCCGCCCAGGCCGCCCTTGTAGAGCGTCCAGCCGATCCAGGTGCCGACCGCGGCGAGGCCCCAGGCGGCAAAGTAGGGCCAGGGCGGGTGGGCGACGGCGTGGAAGTGGCCGACCTTCTCGCTGAAGAGCCGCTCGGTGCCTGGGGCGAAGACCGGCTCGATGAAGTGGGAGAAGAGCTCGGAGACGGCGGTGTGGCCGGGCAGGCCGAGGATCAGCGCCACCGCCGCCAGGACCGCCAGCACCATGAGCGGGATGGTCATGGCGAAGGAGGACTCGTGGGCGTGCTCGGCGGCGTGGGTGCGCGGCTTCCCCTGGAAGGTGAGCCAGTAGAGGCGGGTCATGTAGAAGGCGGTGCCGAGCGCCGCCACCGAGCCGATGCCCCAGGCGATGGGGCCGACCGAATGCCAGGCCGGGTTGGAGCTGTAGAGCGCGTTGCCGAGGATGGCGTCCTTCGACCAGAAGCCGGAGAGCGGGATGATGCCGGTGGCGGCGATGGTGGCCAGCAGGAAGGTCCAGTGGGTGTGCGGCATCTTGCCGGCCAGCCCGCCCATCTTGCGGATGTCGGTCTCGTCGCCCATGCCGTGCATCACCGAGCCGGCGCCGAGGAAGAGGCAGGCCTTGAAGAAGGCGTGGGTCACCAGGTGGAGTATGCCGGCCCACCAGGCGCCGCAGCCGACGCCGATGAACATGAAGCCGAGCTGGCTCACCGTGGAGTAGGCCAGCACCTTCTTGATGTCGGTCTGGACGAAGGCGATGACCGCGGCGAAGAGCGCGGTGGCGGCGCCGACGATGGTCACCGTGGCCATGGCGGCCGGCGCCAGCGTGAAGAGCATGGAGTTGCGGGCCACCAGGTAGACGCCGGCGGTGACCATGGTGGCGGCGTGGATCAGGGCCGAGACCGGGGTCGGGCCGGCCATGGCGTCGGGCAGCCAGATGTAGAGCGGCAGCTGGGCCGACTTGCCGGCGGCGCCGACGAAGAGGCAGAGCATGGCGAAGGTGACGGCCGCCTGCCAGGTCCAGCCGGCGAAGATGCCGGTGCCGATGACCGCCTCGGGGGTGACCACCCGGGCCAGGTTGGCCAGCTCGGCGTAGCTGGAGGTGCCGAAGAGCGCCAGCAGCGAGAAGACGCCGATGAGGAAGCCGAAGTCGCCGACCCGGTTGGTGATGAAGGCCTTGCGGCCGGCCTGGGCCTTCTGCTCGTCGGTGAACCAGAAGCCGATCAGCAGGTAGCTGCAGAGGCCGACGCCCTCCCACCCGACGAAGGTGAGCAGGAGCGAGTCGCCGAGCACCAGCGTGAGCATGGCCGCGACGAAGAGGTTGAGGTAGGTGAAGAAGCGGGCGTACCCGGCGTCGTCCTCGTGCGACATGTACGAGGCCGAGTAGACGTGGATGAGCGTGCCGACACCGGTGATGACCAGCAGCAGCGTGCCGGAGAGCCGGTCGACCAGCAGCCCCCAGGCCACCGTGAGCAGCGCGCGGCCGTCGGCGCCGACGACGTTGATCCAGGGATCACCGACGAAGCGCAGGTTGCGGGTGGTGAGGACCCAGGAGAAGGCGATGACGGCGACGGCCAGGGAGCCGACCATGGCGCCGATGGCGACCAGGGTGACGTTCGCCTTGCCGAGTCGGCGACCGAAGAGCCCGTTGAACAGGGCACCGGCCAGCGGGAACAGGATGATGGCCCAGAGGCTCGCCTCGGCCGCGGCGGGGGTCGGCAGGAAGGGCATAGGAGTGGGGCGAAGGATTACCCGCTTGGTCGAGCCAAGGCAACGAACTTCTAGCGGCTTTTCCCGACTTGCCCACCGGGATGCCCACCGGTCGAGTCCACGATGCCGGGGCGTGATATTCGATCTGGAATGAGTCCGTTCGACCCTGCCGGCCCCGGCGCCGAGGCCCAGAAGCTCCCACGGGCCGACCGGCTGCTGGCGGCGGCCGAGCGGGCCGGCCTGGTGGCGCGGCTCGGCCACGAGCCGGTGATGGCGGCGATCCGGTCCGAGCTGGCGCGACATCGTGCCGCGGTGCTGGGCGGGGCGCCCTGCCCGCCGGCCGGCCAGATCGAGGCGGCGCTCCTCTCCCGGCTCGGGGGCGAGGCGCGCGGGGCGCTGCGGCGGGTCATCAACGCCACCGGCGTGGTGCTCCACACCAACCTGGGCCGGGCGCCGCTCTCGGCCGCCACCGCCGCCGCCATGGCGGCCGCCGCCGAGGGCTACTCGACGCTCGAGTTCGACGTCGAGCAGGGGGAGCGGGGCGACCGCCACCACCACGCCGGCGCCGCCCTCTGCCGGCTCACCGGCGCCGAGGACGCGGTGGCGGTCAACAACGGGGCGGCCGCGGTGCTGCTGGCGCTGGCCGCCCTCTCCACCGCCCGCCCCTCCGGCTCGAAGGGCGGCGAGCCGGCGCCGGACGGAGCGCCCGAGGTGCCCAGCCCCGGCCTGCCGGAGGTGATCGTCTCGCGCGGCCAGCTGGTCGAGATCGGCGGCGGCTTCCGCATCCCCGACGTGCTGCGCCGCTCCGGGGCGGTGCTGGTCGAGGTCGGCACCACCAACCGGACCTACCTCGCCGACCTGGAGGAGGCGATCACGCCGCGCACCCGCGCCCTGCTCTCGGTCCACCGCTCCAACTTCCGGCTCGACGGCTTCGTGGCCGAGCCGACGCTGGCCGAACTGGTGGCGCTGGCGCGGCGGCGCGACCTCTGGGTGGTCGACGACCTCGGCTCGGGGACGCTGCTGCCGACCGCGCCGCACGGCCTGGCCCCGGAGCCGACGGTGAGCGAGCGGATCGCCGCCGGCGTCGACCTCGTCACCTTCTCCGGCGACAAGCTGCTGGGGGGGCCGCAGGCCGGGCTGCTGGCCGGGCGGGCCGCCGCGGTGGCGCTGGTGAAGCGCCACCCGCTCCTGCGGGCGCTGCGGCTCGACAAGGTGGCGCTGGCCGGGCTGGCCGCCACGCTCTCGAGCTACGAGCGGGGCGAGGCGCTGCGCGAGCTGCCGGTCTGGCGGGCGATCGCGCGGCCGCTCGACGAGCTCGCGGCGACGGCGCGCCGCTGGCTGGCAGAGGCGGCGACGCTCGCCCCGCGGGCCGAGGTCCGGCCCGGCCGCTCCGCGGTCGGCGGCGGCACGCTGCCGGGCGAGACGCTGCCGACCTGGCTGCTGGCGCTCCCCGGCCCCGACGCCGAGGGGCTGCTGGCGGCGCTGCGCCGGGGGCCGGTGCCGGTGGTGGCGCGGATCGCCGACGGCGCGGTGCTGCTCGATCCGCGCACCGTGCTCGACGGCGAGGAGCCGGCGCTGCTCGAGGGGCTGCGGGCGGCGCTCGGCGGGTGAGGCCCGCGAGCGGCTGCGTGGCGCTCAGCGCTGGCCGGTCCGCCTGGCGCGGCCCTCCAGCGCCCTGCCCTCGACTGAATACCGACCGGCCCGGCCGCGTCTCTCTTGCAAGAGGGGATACAGGGAATCGCAACCGAGAGGAGCACGTCATGACCACGTTCAGCCGCTTCGCCGTCGTCGCCGCACTGCTCACCGCCACCACGCTCGCCCCCGGCCTGGCCGCCGCCGGCGACCGGGACCGCGACGACCGCGACGACCGCGACGACCGCGGCCGGTACGACGAGCGCAACGGTCACCACGACCGGTACGACGAGCGCAACGGTCACCACGACCGGTACGCGCCACCGGTGGCGCCGCGATGGGTCGAGCGCGATGCGCTGCGCTGGAGCGGGCCGGGCCGGTATGACGGCCGCTGGGAGCGGAGCGGCATGCACCAGAGGGCCCGGGCGATCCGGTTCGAGCTCTACCAGCTCGACCGCGAGCGGGCCGAGTTCCACGCCCGCAACTTCCGGCGCCCCTGGCTCCTGGCCCGCTACGACGCCTCCTGGTACCCGCGCCACACCGAGCTGGAGCGCCGGCTGGAGTGGGTCAGGGCGACTGCGCGGCGGTGAGGTCTGAAGGGTCCCCGGGGGGCAGTCGCTCCCCGGGGCGTCCCCTGGACCGCGCAGCAGTCCAGACGTTTGGACTCCGGGCGGGCCGGGTGGAACGGGACGCGTTCAGTACGGGGTCCCGTCGCGGTGCAGGTAGCGGTCCCCGTCGAACACCAGGTCGAGGTCCGGATGCACTTCGGCGACGCCGAGCCGGGTCAGGCCGCCGGCCTCGCCGAGCCGGCGGAAGCGCCGCTCACGGCAGGGCGCGTCGAACGGCGCCGGGTACTTGCTGCCGACCTGCTCGGGGATTCGGGCACGGTCGAGGACGGGCATCGATTCTTCCTACCCGGGTGCCCGGCCACTTCGCGTCCATTCTGACGTCAGAATTCTCGACCCAGCCGGGCCCCCTCCTTCGCAACTTTGGGCGCCCAAAGTGACTCTAGGTACGTGCTCGCCCAAGCCCCTGCAGCCCTCCCCCCGCAGCCCTCACCGGTACGCTGACCAGTCCGGCCGCTGCGCGGGTCGTGGCGGGATCTCCTTCCCGAGCGCCCGCAGGATCTCCTCCGGCCTGACCGGCTCGCGACCCTTGCGGACCAGGACCGTGGTCAGCGCTTCGGCCACCGGTTTCCCGCCCCGCTCTGCCCGGTGCTCGATCCAGATCGCCTGGTCGTCCCAGTCGACGATCCGGGAGCGCACCTCGAGCCGATCGAACCGCCGGGCCGGTCGATGGAAGCGGACCGACATGTTGGCGATCGGGAGGTACCATCGGCTGCTGCGGGCCAGGCCGAAGAACCCGAAGCGGACCATGAGGTCGATGCGCCCGCACTCCATCATCACCAGCAGCGCGGCGTGGTTGAGAAAGGCCGCGTCGCACTCGGTCGGCCAGACCCGGAACCGGAGTGCGCTCGTGTCCCGGACCTCCATGGGCGAGCGGCGCCGCGCCGAGAGCACCGTCATCAAGAACCGGAGCCAACGTCCCATCGGACCTCCTCCGCGGGGATTCGACTTGCACGCCGCGCACGCCGCGCACCTCGAGACCTTGCGACGAGCGCCTGTCAGGGGCCCGGCCCCCCGCTCGGACTCTTGGTAAATTCTGACGTCAGAACTGAAGCTGAAAGACCCCGAACGGGCCCCCTCCTTCGCAACTTTGGGCGCCCAGAGTGACTCTGAGTACGTGTCGCCGAACCGCAGACTTCGCAGCAAGGCGTCCGGAATCGCGAGTGGGGGGGGGCTCCTACGGATTGAACCGGTACCCGACGCCGCGCACCGTCTCCAGGTGCCTGGGCGCCTCGGCGTCGTCGTCGATGTGGGCCCGCAGCCGGGCCACGAAGTTGTCGACGGTGCGCGCGGTGCCGAAGTAGCGCGAGCCCCAGACCGACTCCATCAGCTGCTCGCGCGAGAAGACCCGGTCCGGGTGGCTGACGAAGTGGAGCAGCAGGTCGAACTCGCGGGTGGTCAGCTCGAGCGGCTTGCCGTTGACGGTGGCCCGCCGCGCCTGCAGGTCGAGCTCGACCGGCCCGCCCCTCTTGACGGTGCGCACCTCGCCGGTCTCCCCCTTGGCGCGCCGCCGCCGCAGCAGCGCCCCGATGCGGGCCAGCAGCTCCTTCAGGCTGAAGGGCTTGACCATGTAGTCGTCGGCCCCCAGCTGCAGCCCGGCCACCTTGTCGGTCTCCTGCCCCTTGGCCGAGAGGATCAGCACCGGCAGCTCGGCGTCGTCCCGCCGCAGCTCGCGGATCAGCTCCAGCCCGCCCAGCCGCGGCAGCATGACGTCGACCACCAGCAGGTCGAAGCGCTCGCTGCGCGCCAGCTGCAGCCCGGTCTCGCCGTCGGCGGCGGAGCGGACCGCGTACCCCTCCAGCGTCAGGTTGAGCTGCAGCCCGCGCAGGATGGAGGGGTCGTCCTCGATCACCAGGATCCGCTCGCTCACGGGGTGCCCTCGGCGGCCGGCAGGGTGATGGAGAAGGCGGCCCCCTTCCCCACCTCGGAGGTCACGGCGATGCGGCCGCCGTGGGCGCCGACGATGTGCTTGACCATGGCCAGCCCGAGCCCCGAGCCCTCGATGGAGCGCTGCAGCGGGTCGCGGGCCCGGTAGAACTTGTCGAAGATCCGCTTCTGGTCCGGGTCGGAGATGCCCGGGCCGTTGTCGGACACGGTGATCACCACCGCCGGCCCGCTGCGCGCCGCGCTCACGGTGATGCGCTTCTCCGCGCCGGTGTACTTGTGGGCGTTGTAGAGCAGGTCGAGCAGCGCGCCGGCCAGGGCCGGGCGGTCGGCCACCACCTCGGGCAGGTCGGCGGCGAAGTCGCGGACCAGGTCGACCGGGTGGATGAGCATCTGCGGCTCGAAGGCGTGGAGCGCGTCCTCGATGATGGGACGGACCGGCTGCCGCTCCAGGTCGAAGCGCCGCTTCCCCGACTCCATGCGGGCCCAGTCGAGCAGCCGGTTGATGAGCGTGGAGAGGCGGGCCGTCTCCTCGGCGATGATCCCGAGCGCCTCGGCGCGGCGGGCGTCGTCGGGGAGCCGGCCCATCTGCAGGGTCTCGACGAACATCCGGATCGAGGTGAGCGGGGTGCGCAGGTCGTGCGAGACCTTGTTGACGAAGTCGGTCTGCAGGCGGGCCACCCGGGCCTCGCGCTGCACCACCATGAGCGTGGCGGCGCTGCCGGCCACGCTGGTGGCCACCAGCGTCAGGATCACCGCGCCGAAGACGTAGTCGCGCGGCGCCGCCCCGAAGACCAGGATCAGCACCCCCACGGTGAGCATGAGGGCGGCCGGGATGAAGACGAAGCCGACGATGAGCGGCAGGACGCGGCGCACGGGTGGCTATCCTACCACCGTCCACCTGGTGGCCCCTGGGATGGCGACATCGGTTGGCCCATATGCCAACCTCTCGGGAACCCGGAGGCCACTATGAATCGCGTACTGCTCGTCGCCCTGCCCTTCCTCGCGCTCCTCGGCCCCGCAAGCCGGGCGCTCGCCGACCTCCCTCCCGTCATCGATCGGGCCATCCTCTTCGGCGACCCGGAGTACTCGGGGGCCCAGCTCTCCCCCGACGGGAAGTTCATCGCCTTCCTGAAGCCGCTCGAGGGGACCAAGAACGTCTGGGTGAAGCGGCTCGAGGACCCCTTCGAGAAGGCCTGGCCGGTCACCGCCGACACCAGGCGGCCAGTGCAGAATTACTTCTGGAGCACCGACTCGCGCTACGTCCTCTGGGTGCAGGACCAGGGCGGCGACGAGAACTTCAACGTCTGGGCCGTGGACCCGGCGCAGCGACCGGCCGCCGGCGCCAAGGCCCCTCCGGCCCGCAACCTGACCGAGGCCAAGGGGGTGCGCGCCTACATCTACGCCGTCCCCCGCTCGGCCCCTGGCACGCTCTACGTCGGCCTCAACGACCGCGACGCGGCCTGGCACGACCTCTACCGGCTCGACATCGCCAGCGGCGCCAGGACCCTGCTCCACAAGAACACCGGCCGGATCACCGGCTGGATCTTCGACACCATGGACCAGCTTCGGCTGGCCGCCCGCACCACCCCCGCAGGCGACAAGGAGCTGCTGCGCGTGGACGGGGAGGCGCTGGTGAAGATCACCGGCTGCGGCGTCCTCGAGACCTGCGATGCCATCCAGTTCGATCTCGACGGGAAGCGGGTCTACCAGCGCACCAACGCCGGCGCCGACCCCACCGACCTGACCCGGCTCGCCCTCCTCGACGTGGCCACCGGGAAGGAGGCTGCGATCGAGTCGGACCCGCTCAAGCGCGTCGACCTGGGGGCAGCCGTCTTCTCGCGCTGGACCGACAAGCTCCTCTTCACCGCCTACACCGACGAGCGGGTCCGCCGGGTCTTCAAGGACAAGGCGCTCGAGGCCGACTTCAAGGTCGTGCAGGCGAAGTTCCCGGGGCGTGACGTCAGCTTCGGGTCCTCGTCGAGCGACGAGCGGCGCTGGATCGTCTCCACCGCCGCCGACGTCGAGCCGGGCGAGGTCTTCCTCTACGACCGGAAGGACCGCTCGTTGAAGTCGCTCTACCGGATCCGCGAGCAGCTGCCGCGCCAGCAGCTGGCGCCGATGCAGCCGGTCCGCTACCGCTCCTCCGACGGGCTGGAGATCCCGGCCTACCTCACCCTGCCGCAGGGCGTCCCGGCCAGGGGTCTCCCGGCCGTCATCTTCCCGCACGGAGGCCCGTGGGCCCGCGACACCTGGGGCTACCACACCTTCGCCCAGTTCCTCGCCAACCGCGGCTACGCCGTGCTGCAGCCCAACTTCCGCGGCTCCACGGGCTACGGCCGGAAGTTCCTCGACGCCGGCAACCTGCAGTGGGGCGACAAGATGCAGGACGACCTGACCTGGGGCGCGAAGCACCTGGTGGACCAGGGTATCGCCGACGGGAAGCGGATCGCCATCATGGGCGGCTCCTACGGTGGATACGCGACGCTGGCCGGGGTCGCCTTCACGCCCGAGGTCTACGCGGCCGGCGTCTCCATCGTCGGCCCCTCCAACCTGCTGACCCTGCTGGAGACCATCCCGCCATACTGGGAGGCCGGTCGCATCCTCTTCCACACTCGCATGGGCAACCCGAACAGCCCGGAGGGGAAGGCCCAGCTCACGCGCCAGTCACCGCTCGGAGCGGCGGCCCGAATCAGGGTGCCGCTGATGGTGATCCAGGGTGCCAACGACCCGCGCGTCAAGAAGGCCGAGTCGGACCAGATCGTGGTGGCGTTGCGCGAACGCGGCTTCCCGGTCGAGTACCTGGTGGCGCCCGACGAGGGGCACGGCTTCGCTCGCCCGGTCAACAACATGGCGGCCTACGCGGCGGCCGAGAAGTTCCTGGCCCGGCACATCGGGGGGAGGTACCAGGCCTCGATGCCCGAGGAGGTGACGGCGCGGCTGGGCGTTCTCACCATCGACCCCAAGACAGTGGTGCTCACCCCCAAGGCTCCGGAGGGGACACCGGCGTCACCCCCATCACCTGCATCACCGGCACCGAAGTAGACGAGGCGAGTGACTCCCCGGTAAGCGACCGCTGCGGACCGGGGCGCCGCCCTCCTCGCCTCGCCGCCCGCCCGGTCAGCGCTCGACGCGCAGGATCTCGTTGCCGTCCCGCGTCAGCAGGTAGAGGAGGCCGTCCGGCCCCTGGCGCAGGTCGCGGAGCTCGTGGAGGCCGGGGAAGAGCGCCTCGGCGCCAACGACCGTGTTCCCCTGCAGCCGCAGGCGCCAGAGGGTCTGCCCCGCCAGCCCGCCGACGAACAGGTCGCCCTTCCACTCCGGGAACGGGTCGCCGGTGTAGAAGGCCATGCCGCCCGGGGCCGTCGAGGTGGGGAACCAGTAGGCCTGCGGCTCGGAGAAGGCCGGCGCGTGGGTGCCGCCGGCGACGCGGCAGCCGGTGCCGACCGGGCTCCCGTAGTCGCAGCCGTAGGAGACGGTGGGCCAGCCGAAGTTCCGCCCCGGGAGGGCGAGGTTCAGCTCGTCCCCGCCCTGCGGACCATGCTCGGCGACCCAGAGCTCTCCGGTCGTGGGATGCAGGGCGGCCGCCTGCACGTTGCGGTGGCCCGTCGTCCAGAGGTGGGGCGAGGCGCCGGGGCCGAAGCCCGGGTTGCCGGCGGCCGGGTTCCCGTCGGTGTCGATCCGGACCACCTTGCCGAGCTGGCTGGCCGGGTCCTGGGCCGGCGCCCCCTTCAGCCGCTCACCCAGCGCGACGAAGAGGGTGCCGTCGCGCCGGAAGAGCAGGCGGGAGCCGTAGTGCCCACCGCCGGCCACCTTGGGCGCCTGCCGGAAGATGACGACGCCGTTCTCCAGCGCCGTGGCCGCGGCGTTCAGAACGGCCCGGTAGACCGACGTGCCGGCGAGCCCCGCCTCGGCGCCGGTCCCGGGCTCGGCGTAGGAGAGGTAGACGCGGCGGTTGACCGGGAACTGCGGGTCGAGGGCCACGTCGAGCAGCCCGCCCTGGCTGGCGGCGTTCACGGCCGGCACGCCGGCCACCGGGGTGAGGGACGTGCCATCGGCGCTGACCAGCCGCAGGGTCCCGCCCTTCTCGGTGACCAACAGCCTGCGGTCGGGCAGGAAGGCGATGGCCCACGGGACGTTCAGGCCGGTGACGAACGGGACCAGCCGGACCGGTACGCTGCCGGCGAGCGGGGGCGGCAGGGCGCGGACGTCGATCGCGACCGGGCCGGCCTGGGGCCCCGGAGCGGGAGCGGCCTGCGAGGCGCCGCACGCACCGCACGCGCCGGCCAGCAGCAGCGCCGGGAGGAGGGGCGCGGCCCGCCAGGCGCCGCACACCGGCCACCGGTCGCGCCGCGGATTCGGATCGATGGGTCGAACGGCTCGCTTCACGGTGCCTTCGCCGGGCTGACCCGCCGTGGCCGGGCCTGCTGCGGCCTGACCCGCCGTGGCCGGGCCGCCGCGTCCTGGAGCGAGTCGCGGGTGACGAAGGCGGTGCCGTGGAAGAGGGCCACCGCGTTCCCCTTGGCGTCGTGAACCTCGACCTCGACGCGGGAGAGCCGGGCCGAGCGGGAGACCTCGCGCGCCGTGGCGGTGAGCGTGCCGCGGCGGGTGGCCGCCAGGAAGGAGATGGAGACGTCGATGGCCAGCGCCACCGGGCCACGGGTGTTGCAGGCGACGGCGAAGGCGAAGTCGGCCAGGGTGAAGATGGCCCCGCCCTGCGCCACGTCGACCCCGTTCATGTGATCGGGGCGGAGGGTCATGCGGGCCACCGCCCGCCCCGGACCACACGAGACCAGCCGGATGCCGGTGGTGGCGGCGAACCGGTCGCGGCGGAAGAAGCGGCGCAGGAAAGCGGCGGTCGGGACCGGCGGCGCGGTGGGTAGGCGGGGGCTCCGCGGTGGCTTGGCGATGGGCACCTTGGTGATAGTCTAACGGCGTCGGCCCATCCCGGGAAGCCACACCCCCCGCCCCCCGGTGCGCGCAGGCCGCCTAAAGAGACCCTGGCTCGAGGAGTCGACGTGACGGGAAACGACTGCTGTCCGGTGACGAGGCCGTCGCCCTCGCCGCACGCGACGCCGGGATCTTGCTCGGCACCGGCTACCCCGGCACCCCCTCGACCGAGATCCTCGAGGCCTTCGGCGCCCTTGGCGGCCGCGCCCAGTGGGCCCCCAACGAGAAGGTGGCGCTCGAGGTCGGGCTGGGAGCCGCCTATGGCGGGGCCCGCGCCCTGGTCACCATGAAGCACGTCGGCCTCAACGTGGCCGCCGACCCGCTCTTCACCGCCGCCTACACCGGCGTCAGCGGGGCGCTGGTGGTGGTGACCGCCGACGACCCCGGCATGGCCTCCTCGCAGAAC
>JANMRY010000138.1:0-80927 GCA_031388695.1 Anaeromyxobacter sp.
GCCATGGAGCAACTGACCGCCCGGCGCGCCCTCGATCCCCTGGCGGCGCAGCCAAGCCGCCCACCTTCGTACCCTGGCCGCGCGACGCAGGCCGATCAGGACCTCGTGGCGCGGCGCAGCACAGCGGCCGAAGCGGACCCGAACCGCCGGGCCGCGGCGGCGCCGACGGGCGGAAAGGCGCGCCGAACCGACGGGCACAGGGCCTCTGTTTCCGAATCACCAGCGGTCGTTTAGCGCGGGTGCGTCACCCCCCACGCCTTGAGCCGCTTCCAGAGGGTCACGCGTGAGACGCCGAGCCGCCGGGCGGCCTCGGCCCGGTTCCAGTCGCAGGCTCCGAGGACCGCCACGGCTCGCGCCCGGTCGAATGGAGCCTCGGCGGTCACCGCCTCCGCCGGCTCGCCGTCGCCGCCCGGTCCCCCCGGCGCCGCGCGGAGGTCCTCCGGGAGATGGGCCGCCTCGATGAGGCCACCCTCGGCCCGCAGCGCGGCGAACTCCAGGGCGTTCTGCAGCTCGCGCACGTTGCCGGGCCAGGCATAGGCACCGAGCGCCGCGACGGCTCCCGGCGAGAGGCCGGCGGAGCGGACGCCCCCGTCGCGGACCAGCCGCGCCAGGTGTGCCTCGGCGATGGGGATGATGTCCTCGACCCGCTCGCGCAGCGGCGGCAGGCGCACCGGGAAGACGGCCAGCCGGAAGTAGAGGTCGGCGCGGAACCTCCCCTCCTGGACCAGCGCCTTCAGGTCCCGGTGGGTGGCGCAGATGAGCCGGACGTCGACACGGACCGGCAGCGACTCTCCCACCCGCTCCAGCTCGCGCTGCTCGATGACCCTCAGCAGCTTCACCTGCACCGCCGGAGAGACGTCGCCGATCTCGTCGAGCAGCAGCGTGCCACCGCTGGCCTCCTGGAAGCGCCCCCGGCGATCGCGGACCGCGCCGGTGAAGGCGCCCTTGACGTGTCCGAAGAGCTCGCTCTCCAGCAGGTTCTCGTTGAGCGCCGAGCAGGAGACCCGGACGAAAGGCCCGGCGGCGCGGCGCGAGGCCCGGTGGATGGCGGTGGCGACGCACTCCTTCCCGGTCCCGCTCTCGCCCAGCAGCATGACCGTGGCGTTCGAACGGGCCACCCGGCCGACCGTGGCGAAGAGCTCCCGCATGGGCGCCGAGCGCCCGATCATCCCGCAGAAGTCCCCCTCCTGGCCGTCGGCCGGCGGAAGACCACAGCGCGGCGCGAAGCCCTCCTCACCCACCTCGGTGAAGGTCTCCAGCGCACCCTTCACCTCCCCGTCCGCCCCGGTCAGCGGCACGGCGTTCTTCACGATGAGCATGAGGCGCCCGTCCTTGCGCCGCAGGGTGCAGGTCTTGGAGGTGCGCCCTTGCTCGATGAGGCCGCAGCGAACCGGCCCGAGGCCGCAGGCGCAGCCGTGGACGGCGTCGCCGGCGAGGATGGAGCAGTCGCGCCCGAGCGCCTCGGCGCGGCTCCAGCCGGTGATCCGCTCCGCCGTCCGGTTCCAGGAGGTGACCCTCCCGGCCAGGTCGATGGTGAAGACCGCGTCAGGGAGCGCATCGGCGAGGGTGAGGAGCGCCTCCTCCGAGCCGAGCCCCAGGTAGGGGAGCCTGGGCGCGGTAGGGCTGGAGATCTGGAGGCGAGTCGGTACGGGCATGCTCGGTTGGAGCCCAGATGAACCGGGGCGGTTCAGGTGAACGTTAGCGCGGTTCAGTTTTCCGAGGCGGCCTGCCGCGGCGCTGCGGCAAGTCGCCGCTCGACGGATGGGTGAGGTGACCCAGACCGTCGCCCTGCTTGCGAAGCGAGCGTGGGTTTAGAGACCCAGCCTCTTGGTACGGAGGCTGCTCTGTCCAGCTCTGCGGAGCCGGGTCCAATGACCCCTCAATGGGCTCCCCGAAAGGACAACACGTGAGGCTCACTTCGAACATCCTCCTCGCCGTCGCCGCCGCGGCCCTCGCCGCCTGCAGCAGCAGCAGCGAGAAGTCCTGCGCCGACTTCTGCGGCGCCGGGAACGTCTGCGCTGGAGACCAGTGCATCCCCATCGCCTGCACGCCGACCTGTGTCGCCGGCACCGCGTGCCAGAACGGCTCCTGCTTGCCGGTCCAGGCCGTCACCTGCGCCACGGCCACCCCCGGCTGCGCCTCCTGCATCGTCAGCGGTCAGGCCGCCAGCTGGGTCTCGCTCTGCGGCGCCGGCACCACCTGCGACACCGCCTCCGACCACTGCGTCTCCACGGTCGCCTACCACGCCACGCTCGGTGAACCGGGCGGCGCCCTCCACGGCCCCTTCACCTCCGGCTACCAGGTGACCGCCGCCTGCGTCGCCTGCCACCCGGCCGCCGCCGCCGAGATGATGGTCTCGACCCACTGGACCTGGTCGGGCCCGACCCCGGACCTCGTCACCGTCGCCGCTCCGAACCTGGTCCTCAACCCGGGCAACATCGGCAAGTCGAGCCTCGTCAACAACTTCTGCGTCGCCACGCCGTCAAACGACAAGCGCTGCGACCAGTGCCACGCCGGCTACGGGGGTGACCCCAGCCCGCTCAAGCCGCAGAAGTCGGCGCGCGCCTACGCCTCGGCCGCCACCAACACCGGCGACTCCTCCATCCCGCTCGAGCACCGCGTCGACTGCCTGGTCTGCCACTCCAACCCGGCGGCGGCCTACTCCAAGGATCCCAAGAACTTCGGCAATCCGGTGGCCACCCTCAACCTCGCGGTGGCCGCCCAGGACATTCGCAAGCCGACCCGCACCAACTGCGGCGCCTGCCAC
This sequence comes from Anaeromyxobacter sp., assembly GCA_031388695.1. GTDB lineage: Bacteria > Myxococcota > Myxococcia > Myxococcales > Anaeromyxobacteraceae > JADKCZ01. The sequence continues at coordinate 2,768 of JANMRY010000138.1, forward strand.
TTCTACGCAGGCGGCGGCGACAACGTGAAGCTGATGGGCTCCTCGCTCAAGAACCCCGCCGAGGCCATCGACGTCCACATGGGGCGCGGCATGGAGTGCAGCGACTGTCACGCCGGCAGCGGCCACCAGTTCCGGGGCGGTGGTGTCCATGTCCCCACCCACGCCGCGCGCGCCGCCTGCACCGACTGCCACGCCGCCCAGCCCCACACCGGGAGGGTCCAAGCCAACGGCGAGACCTGGGACAGCCACACCGCGCGCATCGCCTGCCAGACCTGCCACATCCCGGCCTTCAGCCGCGGGCAGTTCGCCAAGGTCAACTGGGACTGGTCCACTGCGGGTGACAACGTCACCTGCGCCGGAACCCCCAACTGCGCGGCCGGCGTGGCCACCGCCAAGGTGGCGGCCGACGGCGTCACCCCCGATCCGACCTCCACCACGCCGGTGACCAACTACGACTACATCAAGGGCAACTTCAAGTGGATGAAGAACGTCGCCCCGGCCTACCGCTGGTCCAACGGCAAGGCCACCCATGCGCTGGTCTCCGACAAGGCCGACTTCGCCGCCCTCGGCCTCACCAGCGATGACGCCTCCCGCATCTCGCTCGGCGAGCCGGTGGGCGGCCCGGCGGACGGCAAGATCGCGCCCTTCAAGCTGATGCGAGGGCGGCAAGGCTTCTACATCGACGGCGACAACGGCTTCGTCATCGTGCCCAACGTCTTCGGGCCTGGCAGCTTCTGGGGCGTCATCCAGGCCGCCGGCTACAGCTACGCCACCTACGACTTCGACGGCGCCGGCCCCACCGCGGCGGGGCAGCCCTCGGTGGACGCGCTCTGGGGCAAGGTCTTCGCCCAGGGCGCCTTCGCGGCGGGGCAGGTGACCGCCAACACGCCATTCGCACGGTGGGACGCCGCCGCCCCGGCGACGCCGGGCTACGCGTGGCGCTACACCAGGCTCTACATGGACCTGAACCACGAGGTGGCGCCCAAGGCACAGGCGCTGGGGAAGGCCGGCTGTGGCGACTGCCACTCGGCCACGCCGAAGCTCCCGCTCTGCGAGCTCTACGCAGCGCGAACGCCCCCCTGGGGCGTGACCTGCCCGTAGCCACCCGCTGAAGCACCGGCCCCGGTCGCGCCTCGCTCGAGGCGCGGTCGGGGTCGATTCGTCTTTGGCTTCAGTCGCCGGCGGGTTTCTGCCAGAGCAGCCGCACCAGCCTGGGCTTGACCCCAGCCCCCTCGCAGAGCGCCGTCAGCCGCGCCTTGGCCCGCCCGTCGCCAGCCCGCACCTTCTTGCCGAGGATCAGCTCGTTCTTGAGCGAGTGCTCCCAGCCGGCAAGCTCGGTCACGGTCACCGAGTAGCCGCTCGCCTCGAGCGCCAGCACCCGCACCACGTTGGTCAGGTGCGAGCCGAACTCCCGGCGATGCCAGGCATGCTCGAACAGCGAGGCCAGCAGCGGCGCCGGCGACTCGGCGCGGCCGAGCTGACCGGCCACCTCGGCCTGGCAGCAGGGGACCACCGCGACATGGTCCGCCCCATGCCGCACCGCCAGCGCCAGCGCGTCGTCGGTGGCGGTGTCGCAGGCGTGCAGCGCGGTGACGAGGTGAACGCGGGCCGGCGGCACGGCGGCCCCGATCTCGGCCTGCTCGAAGCTCATTCGATCGAAGCCGAGCCGGCTGGCCAGCGCCCGCGCCTTCTCCACCAGCTCCCCGCGCGACTCGATGGCGTGGAGCGTCCCCTTGCCGGCCGCCGCCAGGAAGAGCTCGTAGAGGACGAAGCCGAGGTAGCTCTTGCCGGCGCCGCAGTCGACCACCACCGGCTCGCCGAACCGGGCCAGCACGTCCTCCAGCGCCGGCGCCAGCAATCGGGCCAGGTGGTTGACCTGCTTGAGCTTGCGGAGGCTGTCGGCGTTGAGCGCGCCGTCGCGGGTGAGGATGTGGAGGGCCTTGAGCAGCTCGGGCGACTGCCCCGGCGCCAGCTCTCGCAGCGCGCCATCCCCTCGCTTCATGGTCCGACCGGTCACGGAAGGCATCGTAGGAGGTCTCGGGGCCCGGCGCGAGCGGGCCGACGAGGGCCGCCCTCCGTTGAACTTCGCCCGCGGCGGTGGGAGGCTCGACGCATGCGAACCCACCTCCTGCTCACCGCCGCCGCCCTCACCCTCTGCCTGGCGCTGCCGGTCGGCGCGGCCGACGACGGCACCATCACGCTGGAGCTGGAGGTGGGCAAGAAGGCCCGGGTCGGTGGTGCCAGTGGCCGCTGCGACGACCTGGCGGTCGCCACCATCACGCTCGACGGCGACGCCGTCATCACGGCGCTCAAGCCGGGCAAGACCACCTGCTCGGCGCGGGTGGGCGGGCTGCTCCGCGTCTACGCCGTCAAGGTGAAGGTCCCCGAGCCGACACCCGGTCCGGGCGGCCCTGGTGCCTCCGAGCGCGGCGTGCGCTGAGCGCACGGCAGCACACGCTCCTGGGACCTGGGTTGGCCTGCGCCCTGCGCGACTGGCGCGCCCACCGTCGCTCCGGGTGCGTTGGGCGCCCCGGTTGCGCCGGGTGCTACTGGTGCGCCTCGGCAAGGTCGGGGTGCTTGGAGACGAAGTCGTCGAAGGTGCCCGGGAAGTCGAGCACCGGCTCCCCCTTGTGCAGCACCCAGACCCGCGTGCCCACCTCGCGGATCAGCTCCTGGTCGTGGGTGACGATGAGGATGGTCCCCTCGTAGCGCTGCAGCCCCTCGGAGAGCGCCGCGATCGACTGCAGGTCGAGGTGGTTGGTCGGCTCGTCGAGCACCAGCACGTTGTCCTTGAAGAGCATCAGCTTCGACATCAGCAGCCGGACCGTCTCGCCGCCGGAGAGGGTGGTGGTCGGCTTCATGCGCTCCTCGCCGGAGAAGAGCATGCGGCCGAGCAGGCCCGAGATCTCCTCGTTGGAGAGCTTGTCCTCGAGCTCGCGGAGCCAGCCGAAGGCGGTGGTGCCGGGGCGGATGACACCGGCCTGGTCCTGCGGCAGGTAGCCGACCTGGGCCTGGTGGCCCCACTTGACGTGGCCGTGGTCGGGCTTGAGGTCGCCGGCGATCATGCGGGCCAGGGTGGTCTTGCCCACGCCGTTCTTGCCGATGACGCAGATCTTCTCGCCGCGGGTCACCAGGGCGCTGAAGTCGTGGATGATGGTCTCGTCGCCGTAGCGCTTGCCGATCCCCTCGACGGTGAGCGTCTGGCGGCCGCTCGGGACCTTCTGCTCGAACTTGATGAAGGGCGCGGCGATGTTCGACCGCTTCATGTCCTCCAGCTTGAGCTTCTGCATGGCGCGGACGCGGCTCTGCACCTGCGAGGCGCGGGTGCCGGCGTGGAAGCGGGCCACGAAGTCCTGCAGCTGCGCCACCTTCTTCTTCTTGTCGGCGTTCTCCGACTCGACGCGGCTGCGCACCTGCCCCTTCTGCCGGACCATGTCATCGTAGCCGCCCGGGTAGAGGATGATCGACTCGTAGTCGATGTCGGCGATGTGCGTGCAGATCGAGTTGAGGAAGTGGCGGTCGTGGCTGATGGTGATGAGCACGCCCTCGTAGTCGTGGAGGAACTGCTCCAGCCAGCGGATCGACTCGATGTCGAGGTGGTTGGTCGGCTCGTCGAGCAGCAGCCCTTGCGGCCTCCCGAAGAGGGCCTGGGCCAGCAGCACCCGCAGCTTGTAGCCGCCCGCCAGGGCGCGCATGGGCTGGTCGTGGAACTCGTCGTCGACGCCCAGGCCGGAGAGCAGCGTGCCGGCGGTCGCCTCGGCGGAGTAGCCATCCTCCTCGGCGATCACGCCCTCGAGCTCGGCCAGCCGCATGCCGTCGTCGTCGGACATCTCCGCCTTGGCGAGCAGCTGCTCCTTCTCTGAGATGGCGGCCCAGAGCGGCAGGTTCCCCATCAGGACGGTGTCGACGACCCGGTGGTCCTCGTAGCGGTAGTGATCCTGGCGCAGGATGCCGAGCCGCTTGGGGCGCAGCACCTGGCCGCTGTCCGACTCCTCGTCGCCGGCCAGGATCTTCATGAAGGTGGTCTTGCCGGCGCCGTTGGGGCCGGTCAGGCCGTAGCGATTGCCAGGCGCGAACGAGACGTTCACGTCTTCGAAGAGCTTCTTGGGGCCGAAGGCCTTGGTGACGTCCTGGACCGAGATCATTGGGTTGCGGGTTCTAGCGGAAGGGCGGCCGATCCGGAAGTGGGCGTCATTACGCCCCGTCGGGGTACTGTCTAGGACAACCTACGGACATTAGCTTCCTGACCTGGGCAGAGTTTCATCCCGCCGGATTGCGCTCGGTCGGGGAAAAGTCCAGGAGGAGCGGGGACGTGCGTATCGCCATCGTCGGCAGCGGGATCTCAGGCCTGGTCTGCGCCCACCTCCTCCACGAGGCGCACGACGTCGTCCTCTTCGAGGCCGGCGACCACGTCGGCGGCCACACCCACACCCACGACGTCGAGATCGGCGGCAAGCGGCTCGCGGTCGACACCGGCTTCATCGTCTTCAACCTCGAGACCTACCCCGGCTTCTTGAAGCTGCTGGCCCGGCTCGGCGTCGCCGCCCAGGTCTCCGACATGAGCTTCAGCGTCAAGGACGCCGCCAGCGGCCTGGAGTGGCGCGGCACCAACCTCGACACCCTCTTCGCCCAGCGCAGCAACATCTTCAACCGTACGTTCCACAAGATGGTCCTCGACATCACCCGCTTCAACAAGCTGGCGCGGCGGCTGGCCGCCCACCCCGAGGCCAACGACGAGCCGCTCGGCGCCTTCCTCGATCGCCACGACTTCTCGCGCGAGTTCCGCGAGTTCTACCTGAAGCCGCTCGGCTCCGCGGTCTGGTCGGCCGACCCGGCCCACTTCGAGCAGTTCCCGGTCGGCACCCTGGCCCGCTTCTTCGACAACCACCGCTTCCTGCAGATGACCAACCAGCCGGCCTGGCGGACCGTGGCTGGCGGCTCGCGCAGCTACGTGGAGAAGATCATCGCCCCGCTCGGCGCCCGGGTGCGCCGCCAGGCGGTGGCCTCGGTGCGGCGCGGCGTCGACGCCGCCGGGGCCGTCGAGGTGACGCCGCGGGGCGGGCCCCCGGAGCGCTTCGACCGCGTCATCCTCGCCTGCCACGCCGACGAGGCGCTGGCGCTGCTGGCCGACCCCTCCCCCGCCGAGCGCGAGATCCTCGGCGCCCTGCCCTTCCAGGAGAACGTCGCCACGCTCCACGGCGACGCCTCGGTGATGCCCCGCTCGCGGAAGGCCTGGGCCGCCTGGAACGCCTGGATCCCGCCCTCCCCGCGCGGCCGGGCCACGCTCACCTACGACATGGTGCGGCTCCAGTCGCTCCAGACCACCGAGCCGGTGCTGGTCTCGCTCAACATGGAGGACCAGATCGATCCGGCCAAGGTGCTGCGCCGCATCACCTACCACCACCCGGCCTACTCCCCGGCCTCGGTCCAGGCGCAGCGGCGCCACGCCGAGATCGACGGCCAGCGCGCCACCCACTTCTGCGGCGCCTACTGGGCCTACGGCTTCCACGAGGACGGCCTGCAGAGCGCCCTGCGCGTCACCCGCAAGCTGGGAGCCGACCTGTGAGCGCCGCGCTGCGGAGCTGCCTCTACGAGGGGACGGTGACCCACCGCCGCTTCGCCCCGGCGGAGCACGCCTTCGGCGCCCGGCTCTTCTTCGTCTCCCTCGACCTCTCCGAGCTCGACCGGGTCTTCGCCGGCCGCTGGCTCTGGTCGGCGCGCCGCCCCGCCCTGGCCTGGCTCGACCGCCGCCTCCACCTCGGCGACCCGGCGCTCCCGCTCGACGAGGCGGTGCGGCGGCTGGTGACCGAGCAACTGGGCCGCCGCCCGGCCGGGCCCATCCGCCTCCTCACCCACCTCACCTACTACGGCGTCGGCTTCAACCCGGTCAGCTTCTTCTACTGCTACCAGGCCGACGGGGAGGCCCTCGACTGCGTGGTCGCCGAGGTCAACAACACGCCCTGGGACGAGCAGCACCCCTACGTGCTCGACGCCACGCCGGGCGGCGGCGCCACCGCGGCCGGCCGGGTGCGCCGCTGGCGCTTCCAGAAGGCCTTCCACGTCTCCCCCTTCATGCGCCTCGACCAGCAGTACGACTGGCGCTTCCTCGAGCCGGGCCGGCGCCTCGCCGTCCACATGGAGAACCGCGAGGACGGCCGCCTGCTCTTCGACGCCTCCCTCTCTTTAACCCGCCGCGAGATCACCGGCGCCTCGCTGGCCGGCGCCCTGCTGCGCTTCCCGGCCGTCACCGTCCAGGTGCTGGTCGGCATCTACTGGAACGCGCTGCGCCTCTGGCTCAAGCGCGTCCCCTTCGTCCCCCACCCCGGCGCCGCCTCGGCAGGCCAGCGCCGGCGCACCACCGCCGCCGCCCGGAGCCGCCCATGACCGTCACCGCCAGGATCGTCGAGCTGTCGAGCCGTCGCCACCACCCGCTGGCCGCACTGCCGCCGGCCCAGCGCCTCGCCTCCCCCACCGGCCTGGCCGGCCTGGCCCGCAAGCTGGTGCTGGCCCGGCTGGCCCGGCTCCAGGTCGGGCAGCTCACCCTGCTCGAGGGCGGGCGCCAGCACCTGTTCGGCCGGCTCGCCGACCCGCTCCGCGCCACCGTCACCATCCGCGATCCGCAGGCCTTCCCGGCCATCGCCTTCGGCGGGACCATCGGCGCCGCCGAGTCCTACGCCGACGGGCTCTGGGACTCCGACGACCTCCAGGCCACCATCCGCATCGTGGTCGCCCCGGGCGACGGCGGCGACTGGATCGACGAGGGGCTGGGGCGCCTCGGGGGATTGGTCCACCGGCTGCGCCACCGCGCCCGCCGCAACACCAGGGACGGCGCCCGCGCCAACGTGGCTGCCCACTACGACCTCGGCAACGACTTCTTCTCGCTCTTCCTCGACGACACCATGACCTACAGCTGCGCCGTCTTCGAGCACGACGGCCAGTCGCTCCACGACGCCCAGCTGGCCAAGATCGAGCGCATCTGCCGCAAGCTCGACCTCCAGCCCGGCCAGCACCTGCTCGAGATCGGCACCGGCTGGGGGGCGCTGGCCATCCACGCCGCCCGCCACCACGGCGTGCGGGTCACCACCACCACGCTCTCGCGCCAGCAGCACGAGGTGGCCACCGCGCGGGTCAAGGCGGCCGGGCTCGAGTCGCGCGTCGAGGTGCTGCTCTCCGACTACCGCGACCTCGAGGGCAGCTACGACCGGGTGGTCTCGGTGGAGATGATCGAGGCGGTCGGCTGGGAGTACTACCCGGCCTTCATGCGGGTGCTCTCCGAGCGGCTGGTCCCCGACGGCCTGGCGCTGGTCCAGGCCATCACCCTCCCCGACCACCGCTACGAGGCCTCCAAGCGCGAGGCCAACCACATCAACCGCATCGTCTTCCCCGGCACCTGCATCCCCTCCACCACCGCGCTGCTGCAGGCCGCCTCCACCACCGGCGACCTGCGCCTCTTCCACCTCGAGGAGATCGGCCCGCACTACGCCACCACGCTGCGCCGCTGGCGGGAGCGGCTGCTGGCCCGCTGGGAGGACGCCCGGGGCCAGGGGCGCGACGAGCGCTTCCTGCGGACCTTCGAGTACTACCTGGCCTCCTGCGAGGCGGCCTACGCGGCCCGCTACCTCGGCAACGTCCAGCTGCTCTTCGCCAAGCCGGGGACCACCCGCGCCCCCATCCTGCCGCAGCTCTGACCTGGTTTGACCCGACGCCGCCCCGACCGGGGCTCGACGATCGCGGCAACCTGATTTGCCGGGCCCGGTGCCCGGCCGCGCACCGCCGCGGTCGGCATGTTCACTCCATGGCGGTGTCGATCTTCGGGCTGGTCGCGATGACGGTGATGGTGATGGGCTGGCGCTTCCTGATGCGCCCCCCGGGCGGTCTCCGCGCCCGGGTGCAGCGCCTGGATGGCGTGGCGACGCTGCGGCCGCCGCGCGGCCAGAACCTGATGCTGGCCGGGCTGGCGCTGGCCCCCACCCTGATCGTGCTGGCGCTCCTCCTCCAGGCCGAGCGGCTCACCGCCGACGACCAGGCCGGGGTGGCGCTGGCCATGGCCCTGCTGGCCCTCGGCGGGCTGGTGACGCTCTCCATGCTCGCCGCCGAGTTCCGCCAGCAGCTCCGCGTCGACGGGCAGCACCTGGAGAGCGTCTTCGTCCTCACCACCCTCGAGTTCCGCTGGAGCCAGGTGGAGCGCATCCTCTGGAACCCGGGCTCGCGCTGGTTCTTCCTGGTGGCGGCCGGGGCCCACCTCTGGGTGCCGATCGACGTCGACGGCATCGGCGACTTCGCCGAGCTGGCGCTGGCGGCGCTGCCGCCCTCGGTGCTGGGCGCCAGCCTCGAGACCCGGCGCGAGCTGGAGGAGCTGGCCCGGGCCGACGTCGGGGCCGCCGGGCCTACTTCCCGAACAGCGTGAGGATGCGCGGCGCCGCCGCCGAGAACTTCGCCTCGGCGTCGGGGAGCGGCCGGTCGAACGGGTCGGTCAAGGTGACGCCGCCGAGCCCGCCGTCCATGCCGTGGAAGGAGACCTTGAGCTCCTTGCCGATGGCGGCGAACTTCGGCTCCCAGCCGACCGTGGTGAGCACGAAGCGGTCCTGGCTGGCCTCGAACATCGAGAGGCCGGCCGCGTAGCTCTCCGGCGGGTGGGTGTCGCCCAGCAGCGCCATCATCGTCGGCACCACGTCGGCGTGGCTGGTGGGGGCGTCGTTTCGTCCCACCGGCACCCCCTCCCCCATCACCACCATGGGGACGTGGAGCTGCTGCACGGTGAGCGCCGAGCCGTGGCCGACGTGCCCCTGCTCGCGCATCTCCTCCCCGTGGTCGCCGGTGACGATCACCAGCGGCCGGCGCCCCCGCTTCAGCTCGAACCAGGTGAGGAACTCGTCGACCTTGAGGTCGGCCTCGTAGGCCGAGTTGCGGGCGCGGTTGAGGATGAGCTCCCCGGGCGCGGCGCTGGCCTTGAGGATGCCGTCGCCGTCCCAGACCGGCGAGAACTTCGCCGCCCGCTCCGGGTAGGTGTAGTTGAAGTGGGTCCCGACGAAGAAGAGGAAGAGGAAGACCGGCTTGTCGCCAGCCGCCTCCACGAAGCGGCGCCCCTCGGCCAGCATGGCGGCGTCGGTCTGCTCGGGGTTGAGCGTGCGCGGCCAGTCGGTCTCCAGCGACTGCGTCACGTCGCCGAAGACCTGCTCGCGCAGCCCCATCCAGTCGACCGAGGAGGCGGCCAGGAACTTCGACTGGTAGCCGTTGGCGGAGAAGGCGCGGAAGAGCAGCGGCTTTCGCCCCGCCCCGACCACGGCGTCGAGCTTGTGGGCCTCGAGCCCGAAGATCAGGCCGAAGACGGAGAAGTAGGTGGTCGGGGCCAGCGCGTAGTGACGCTCGAAGACGGTGCCGCCGCGCGCCGCCCGGGCGGTGAGCAGCGGCATCACCTGCGGGTCGAGGTAGTCGGCCCGGGCGCTCTCCAGCAGCACGAAGATCACGTCCGGCTTCCTCGTGAACTTCACCGAGGCCGGATCGATGCCGGGCGGCAGCTTCACGGCGCTCTCGCCGCTGATCCCCTTGAGCGGGCTCCCCAGCACCTTGCGCCCGGTGACCCCCTCCCAGAACTTGCCGAGCCGGACCGGCACCTGGAGCGGCAGCGCCTGCCCGGCGGCGAAGACCCCGGGGCCGCCGAAGAAGGCCACGCTCCCGGAGTAGAGCCGCTCGGCCGTGGCCAGCAGCAGCAGCGCCACCGCCACACTCCAGACCGGCCGAGCCGAGCCGAAGCGGCGCAGGAACCAGGCCCCCAGCACCACCTCGCCCGTGAGCCAGGCGACCCCCTCGGCCGCCAGCCAGGCGATGTCGGACATGGGGATGCCGGTCTCGCGCAGGGCGCTCGGCTGGACCGCCACCCGCAGGAAGAAGCCGTTGATGTGGAAGCCGACCGCCGCGTAGGTGCGGGCGTCGATGGCCAGCACGATGGTGGCGAGGCCGATGAGGAAGGGGAAGGTCCAGCGGTAGAGCCGGCGGGAGATCGAGAGCGGCAGCGTCACCACCCATACCGCCGTCGCCAGCGTCATGGCCTGGACCAGGAAGGCCGGGTAGAGCGGCGCCCGGAAGCCCTCGGGCACGCCGCGGAGCGCCTGGGCGATGGGGCCGGAGAAGGCGTAGAGGATGACCGGGACATGGAGCATGGCCCAGGCCAGCCCCGGCCAGCGGGGTGAGTGTCCGCCCTCCGGGATCCGGGGGCCGCCAGCGCCTTCAGGGGTGCCCATGCCGAGGGCACCCTAGCCAAAGTCGGCGCGCCACGCCAACCGGTCGAGCCTCCCCGACGGAACGCTCGACGGGACGCTCGGCACCCCCTCCGGGCGTGGTAATCAAGTGGTCCTCCCCGAGCCCGAGAGCCTCGCGATGACGCTGCGCCCCCCCACCTCCCTGTTCGGCTGGACCCGGTCCTCCACCCCGGTCCACGGCCACGAGGTGCTCGCCCTGGAGCTGCCGGGTGAGGGGCCGCTCCAGCTGGCCCGCTGGCTCCACCCCGAGGCGCGCCAGGCACCCGAGACCGTCGAGCCGGCACGCGTCGCCGCCATGCGGGCCCACCTGCGCCCCGGCGACGCGGCGGTGGTGATCGGTGCCGCCGCCGGGACCGAGGCGCTCGAGCTCGGCCTCGCGGTCGGCCGCGAGGGCGCGGTCATCGCGCTCGAGGGGGACCGCCAGCTCTTCCCGGTGCTGGCCGCCAACGCCGCGCTCAACCGGGACCGGGTCCGGCTCTTCCCGCACCTGCTGGCGGTGGCCCGGGAGGGGCCGGCGCCGGCCTTCGGCGTCCCCTCCCATCCGCTCGAGCCCTTCCTGGCGGCCCGCCACCCGGGGCAGCTCGAGCGGCTGCGCTGGCTCTCCTTCCGCTTCGGCGACCAGGGCCCGCTGCTGCTCGAGGCGTTGCGGCCGCTGGTGACCACCCGCCGCCCGCTGCTGCGCATCCTGGTCGGGCGGACGGCGCGGAAGGCGCAGCGCCAGTCCCTGCTCACGCTCCTCGGCGAGCTCGGCTACCGCGTCGAGCGCTTCGCCCCGGGCGGGGCGGCGGCGACCGATCCGCTCACGCCGGCCGGCCTGGTGCGCGGCAAGCAGCTCGACCTGCTGGCGCTCCCCGACCCGGCCCGGGAGGGCTGATCCCAGGGCCGGGACGGCGCGCCGGTGGTGCCGGGTGCCGACCCACGGTAGCATCGGCACCAGACCTCATGGCCAGCCAGCCCGCACGCTCGCGTCTCGGCGACGTCCTCGTCGACGCCAAGGTGCTCACCCGCGAGCAGCTCGACCGCGCCCTCGCCGAGCAGAGCGCCTGGGGCGGCCGGCTCGGGCAGGTGCTGCTCAACCTCGGCCTCCTCGAGGAGCAGACGCTCGCCTCGGCCATCGCCCGCCAGCTCAGCCTGCGGCTCGTCGACCTCGATCGGCTCAAGCTGCCGGCCGGGGTCAGCCAGCTGCTGCCGCTCGCCGTCGCGGAGCGCTACGGCGTCATGCCGCTGGGCCGGCGCGAGGAGCCGAGGCGGCTGCTGCTGGCCTGCTTCGACCCGACCATGAGCGAGGCGCTGCAGGAGGCCCACAAGGCCTCCGGCCTGCAGATCGAGGTCTACATCGCCACCTCCTCGGCCATCGAGCGGGCCATCCGGCGGGTCTACTACGGCGAGGCGGCCCCCGAGGCGGTGCCTGGCGCCGGGGCCTTCACGATCACCCGCAACACCCGCGATCCGCTCGAAGCCGGCAGCATGAGCGACCAGGTCGTCGAGCGCGTGGCCGAGCTGGAGCGCGAGGTGGAGCGGCTCAAGCAGCTGGTCGATGCGTTGGTCCGCCCCAGGCCGCGCTGAGCGCCGGTGAGGAACGCCCCGGGGCTGTAGGATGGCGGCGTGCCCCTCGACGACCTGGTCTTCGCCGCCTGCGCCCCCGGCCTCGAGCCGGTGCTCGCCGAGGAGCTGCGCGAGCTCGGCCTCCCCGCCAGCGAGACGCCGGGTGGCGTCGAGACCCGGGGCAAGGAGGCGGTGGCCCTGGTCTGCCTCGCCTCGCGCATCGCCGAGACGGTGCGGATCCGCGTCTACCAGGGGCGGGGCGACGGCCACGAGGCGGCCCGCGCCGAGGCGCTGCGCCGCTACGGCGCCGAGGCCGACCTGCACGTCCGCCGGGCCGGCGGCGCCGTCTCGCTCTCGGTCGAGGCGGCCGGCGAGCCGCTCCACCGCCGCGGCTGGCGGGCCCGCATCGGCGCCGCGCCGCTGCGCGAGACGCTGGCGGCCGCCCTGCTCCGGGTGGCCGGCTGGAACGGCGACCGCCCCTTCCTCGACCCCATGTGCGGGTCGGGGACGCTGGCCATCGAGGCGGCGCTCATCGCCGCCCGCCACGCCCCCGGCCTCGACCGGACCTTCGCCTTCGAGCGCTTCCCGGGCGCAGACGCCCGCGCCACCGCCCGGCTGCGCGAGCGGCTCCGCGCCGAGCTCCGCCCCGTCTCCGTCCCCATCCATGCCTCCGACCGGAACATGGGGGTGCTGCGGCTGGCGCAGAAGAACGCCGCGGCCGCCGGCGTCACCGCGCAGCTCCGCTTCGAGCGGGCCGACGCCGCCACCGTGGTGCCACCCGCTGGCGGGGCCGGGCTCTGCGCCGTCAACCCGCCCTTCGGCGTCCGGCTCGACGAGGACGCCGCCGGGGCCTGGCGGGCGCTCGGCCAGCTGACGCTCCGCCTCCCGGGCTGGGCGCTGACGGTGCTCGGCCCCGACCGGGGGCTGGAGCGGCTGCTGCCGCTGGCGCCGCTGCGGACGATCCCGATCAGCAACGGCGGGCTCGCCTGCCAGCTGCTCAGCTACCGGCTCTAACGGGTCGTCTCGCGCGTGCCGCGGCGGGCGTCGCACCCCGGGCGAAGCCGACCCAGGGTCGCGCCGGCCGACCCGATCGGTGTGCGAGCGGCGACCTGCTCTCCACCGGAGTCCCCGGCCGATCCTCACTCCAGGCCCCGATCAGCCCCTGCCGCGCCCACCGCCGCCCCTCGCCCACGGGACGCCAGGCCCCCTCGGAGCGCCGTGATGCGTCATGGAGCGCCCTGGAGCGTCGCCGCCACCGTCACACGGAGTTTGCAGTGGTGCCTCTAGGCCGACACCGCGGCCAGCTATTTGAAGGTACAGCGATGGAAGCCAACCAGGACCACCGGGGTATTCAGCAGCTGGCGACGGGGCCGCTCGGCGTCGCCGCCGGCACCACCACGATCGCGGCCGGGGGTGCATTCTCCCGGCTGCTCGCCTGGGACCAGGCGACCCTCCTCGCGGCGCGCCGGTGGCGCACCCCGCGGCGGACCGTGGTGGCCCGGACCCTCACCCGCCTCGGAGATGCCGGCGGGTGGACCTTCGTCGGGCTGGCCTTCTTCGCGACCTTGACCCCCGTCGGCATCAACCTCGGCCAGCGGCTCGCGGTCGCCGCCCTCCTCGCCACGGCGCTGTCGCAGTCGCTCAAGCGGCTCCTGCACCGGGCTCGCCCCGACATCGCCATCGCCGGCTTCGTCCCCGAGGCGGCCAACCCGGATCGCTTCAGCTTCCCCTCCGGCCACACCTGCGCCGCCTTCGCCGTGGCGCTCGCCTTCGTCGGCGTCCCCTTCGGCCTCGGCTACCTCTTCCTGGCGCTGGCCATCGGCATCGGCACCTCGCGCGTCTACCTGGGCGCCCACTTCCCGCTCGACGTCGGCGCCGGCGCCCTGCTCGGCAGCATGGCCGGGCTGGTGACGCACCTGCTCTTCTGAGCCAGGCGCGCCCCGAGCGAATCGATCGCCCGGCCACCTCCGCCCGGTTACGATGACGGGCGACGTGAACCGCATCGCCCTGCTCACCCTCGCCCTCCTGCTCGCCCACCCGGCCCGGGCCGGGGCGCCGCGCCGGACCCTGGCCGTCGCCGCGGCGTCCAACCTCAAGGCGGCGGCCGAGGAGCTGAAGAGGGGGTTCGAGGCGGGAGAGCCCGGCGTGGAGGTGACGCTGACGCTCGGCGCCTCGGGGACCTTCTTCTCCCAGCTCCAGAACGGCGCCCCGTTCGACCTCTTCCTCTCGGCCGACCGCGACTACCCGGCCAGGGTGGTGGCGGCCGGGCTGGCCGCGGCCGGCGACGAGCGGGTCTACGCCATCGGCAAGCTGGTGACCTGGCTGCCTCCCGGCTCGACGCTCGACTTGGAGAGGCGAGGCCTGGCGGCGCTCACCGATCCCGGCGTGAAGCGCGTCGCCATCGCCAACCCGGCCGTGGCCCCCTTCGGCCGGGCCACCATGGCGGCCCTCCAGGCGGCCGGCCTCCTCGACGCCGTGAAGGGGAAGCTGGTGCTCGGCACCAGCGTCGGGCAGGCGGCGCAGTTCGCCACCAGCGGCGCCGCCGACGTGGCCTTCCTGCCGCTCTCGCTCACCTTCGGCAAGGCGCTGGCCACCGGCAGGGTCTACACCGTCCCTGCGGCGCTCTACCCGAGGATCGAGCAGTCGGGGGTCGTGCTGGCCACCGCCCGCGAGCCGGCCCTGGCCCGCGCCTTCCTCGCCTTCGTCACCGGCGAGAAGGGGCGCGCCATCCTGGCCCGGTACGGCTACGGCCTCCCTGCCAAGGCCACGGTGCCTGCGACGACGCGGTGAGCCGCCCTCAGGCCCGGTTCTTGGCGTGGCGCACGTCGGTGCCGCTCACCATGAAGATCACCATCTCGGCCAGGTTGGTGGCGTGGTCGCCGAAGCGCTCCAGGTGCTTGCCCGAGAACATCAGCGAGGTGGCCCGCCGGATGCTGCGCGGGTCCTCCATCATGGTGGTGAGCAGCTCGTTGAAGATCTTGAGGTAGAGGGCGTCGAGGTGGTCGTCGGCCTCCAGCACCTCCTCGGCCTTCTGCTTGTCGGCGGTGACGAAGGCGTCGAGCGCCTTGCGCAGCGCCGCCTCGCTCAGGGCCGCCAGCCGCCCCAGGTCGTGCATGGGGCGCAGCGGCGGAGCCTGGGCCAGGTCGATGGCGCGCCGGGCGATGTTGACGGCCAGGTCGCCCATCCGCTCCAGGTCGGTGACGATCTTGAGGGCGGTGGTGATGAAGCGCAGGTCGCTGGCGGCCGGCTGGCGCAGGGCCAGGATGCGGCGGCAGACGCCGTCGATGTCGAGCTCCATGCGGTTGATGGTCCGGTCCTTGCGGATCACCTGCTCGGCCAGCGCCGCGTCGCGCTCGATGATGGCGCGCACGCTCCCGGCGATGGCGGCCTCGACCAGGCCGCCCATCTCCAGCAGCCGCTCGCGCAGCCCGTTGAGCTCGGCCTCGTAGGTCCTGTCGATGTGGGTCTTGACCATGTGCGCTCCCGCTCCCGTTGGCTCGAGGTTACCCGAACTTGCCGGTGACGTAATCCTCGGTCCGCGGCTCGCGGGGGTTGGTGAAGATCTGCTCGGTCGGCCCCACCTCGATCAGCTCGCCCATGTAGAAGAAGGCGGTCTGGTCGGAGACCCGGGCGGCCTGCTGCATGTTGTGGGTGACGATGGCGATGGTGTAGCGGGCCTTGAGCTCGTGGATCAGGTCCTCGATCTTGGCGGTGGCGAGGGGATCGAGCGCCGAGGCCGGCTCGTCCATCAGCAGCACCTCGGGCTGGACCGCCAGCGCCCGGGCGATGCAGAGCCGCTGCTGCTGGCCGCCGGAGAGCCCCATGGCGCTCTCGTGGAGCCGGTCCTTGACCTCCTCCCAGAGCGCCGCCCCCTGCAGCGAGCGGATCACCCGCTCCAGCAGCAGCGGCTGGTCGTTCATGCCGGCCACCCGCAGGCCGTAGGCGACGTTCTCGAAGATGGTCTTGGGGAACGGGTTGGACTTCTGGAAGACCATCCCCACCCGCCGCCGCAGCTCCACGGCGTCGAGCCGGCCGTCGAGCACGCTCTCCCCGTCGAGCAGCACCTCGCCCTTCATGGTGGCGCCCGGGATCAGGTCGTTCATGCGGTTGAGCGCCCGCAGGAAGGTCGACTTGCCGCAGCCCGAGGGGCCGATCAGGGCGGTGACCCGCTTCTCGGGCAGGGCCAGGTCGACCGACTGGACGGCGACCTTCTCGCCGTAGGCGATCTGCAGCTTGCGCGCCTCCATCTTGGGGCGCGGCGTCGAGGTGGTGGAGTCGGGGCTCATGGGCTCAGGCGCCGGCGGCGGCGGCTCGGCGGGTCCGGGCGCGCAGCACGATGGCGATCAGGTTGAGGAGGAAGGTCAGCGAGAGCAGCACCAGGACGGTGCCGTAGAGGAGCGGCTTGGTCGCCTCGACGTCGGTCGACTGGGTGGCCAGCACGTAGACATGGTAGCCGAGGTGCATGAACTGGCTGAAGAAGCCGTTGGGCAGGTCGGGGAGGAAGTAGGCCACCCCGGTGAAGAGGATGGGGGCCACCTCTCCGGCGCCGCGGGCCACGGCGAGGATGGCGCCGGTGAGGATGCCGGGGACGGCGCTGGGGAGGATCACCCGGATCAGGGTCTGCGACTTGGTGGCCCCCAGCGCCAGCGAGGCGTCGCGCCACTCGCGCGGCACGGCCCGCAGCGCCTCCTCGGTCGAGACGATCACCACCGGCAAGGTCAGGATCGCCAAGGTGAGGGCGGCCCAGATGAGCGCCGGCTGCCCGTAGCGGAGCGCCCCCTCGGCGGTGAGCGCCCGGTCCATGTTGCGCCCCAGGAACTGGATGAAGAAGCCGAGCCCGAAGAGGCCGAAGACGATCGAGGGGACGCCGGCCAGGTTCTGCACGGCGATGCGGACGGCGTCGGAGAGGCGCGAGTCCTTGGGGGCATACTCGTGCAGGTAGACGGCGGTGAGCACGCCGACCGGCATGACCGCCAGCGTCATCAGCAGCGTCAGCACCGCGGTGCCATAGATGGCCGGGAAGATGCCGCCCTCGGTCATCCCCTCGCTGGGGGCCTGGGTGATGAACTCGAGCGAGAGGCGGGTCCAGCCGCCCGCCACCACGTCCCAGAGGATGAAGCCGAGCATGACGACGATGATGAGCGCGGCCGCCCCGGTCAGGCCGGTCAGGCCGGCGCCCACCGCCTTGCGCGCGCCCAGCCTCATACCGCTCCGGACATGCGCTTCACCAGGCGACGGACCACCACCGCCGCCATGCTGTTGAGGACGAAGGTGAAGAGGAAGAGCTCGATGCCGATGAAGAAGAGCACCGCGTAGTGGCCGCCGCCGACCACCACCTCGCCCATCTCGGCGGCGATGGTGGCGGGGAGGGTGCGGATCGAGTCGCCGAAGGACCAGGTGGTGGTGGCGGCGTTGCCCGAGGCCATCAGCACGATCATGGTCTCGCCGATGGCCCGGCCGAAGCCGAGCACCACGGCGGCCAGCACGCCCGGGGCGGCGGCCGGAAGCACCACGCGGAAGGCGGTCTCCCAGCGGGTCGCCCCCAACGCCAGCGAGGCCTCGCGGTAAGCGCGCGGGACCGCGGTAAGGGCGTCCTCGCTCACCGTGTAGATGACCGGGATGATGGTGAGGGCCAGCGCCAGGCCGGCGCCGACGGCGTTGAGCCGGGAGGTGAAGCCGAAGGCCGACTGCAGCCAGCTGGCCATGACCACCAGGGCGAAGAAGCCGAGCACCACCGAGGGGATGCCGGCCAGCAGCTCGATGACCGGCTTGAGCACCTCGCGCAGGCGTGGCGGCGCGAACTCGGAGGAGAAGATGGCCGAGGCGATGCCGAGCGGGACGGCCACCGCCATGGCCACCAGGGTGACCTTGAGGGTGCCGACGAAGAGCGGGATCATCGAGTACTTGGGGATGGAGCCGACCGGCTGCCAGATGAAGGCGGCCGGCCTGCCGGCGCGCCAGACCTGGGGCAGGAACATGCGCCCCAGGTCGGTCTCCTTGGCCAGCTCCGGGTTGCTGAAGAGCGGGATCGCCTCGCGGGCGACGAAGACGAAGATCAAGACGACGGCGGCGATCCCGGTGAGGGCCACGAGCGTGATGCCGAGCTCGATGGCCGCCTCCTGGATCTGCCGCCGCCGGACTGCCGCGACCTGGGAGGCCGCGCGCTGCTTGAGGAAGGTGGTCATGGCCGTCACGAAATCCCGATCTCTCAGCTTCTAATGTCGGGACCGTGGCGGCCGTGTGACGGACCGGTGACGGCGTTACTTGACGGGGAAGTAGCCGACCGTGGTGACGATCGACTGACCCTCGGCGGAGAGGCAGAAGTCCATGAACTCCTTGGCCTCGCCGGCCGGCTTGCCGCGCGTGTACATGAAGAGCGGGCGGGAGAGCGGGTACTTGCCCGACTTGACGTTCTCGGCGTTCGGGGCGTACGGCTTCCCGTCCTTGCCGACGACCTGGACCTCCTTGACCCCCTTGGCATAGGCGGCGCCGCCGTACCCGATGGCGTTCTTCTCCTTGGAGACCGCGTTGACGACGGCGGCGGTACCCGGGAGGGTCTGGGCGCTGGCGGCGAAGTCCTCGCCGCCCAGCACGTTGTCCTTGAAGAAGACGTAGGTGCCGGACGAGTTCTCGCGGGAGTAGATGACGATGGGGGCGTCGGCGCCGCCGACCGCCTTCCAGTTGGTCACGTCACCCTGGTAGATGGTCTTGAGCTGCGCCAGGGTGAGCTGGGTGACGCCGTTCGACTCGTGGATGTAGACGGCCAGGCCGTCCTTGGCCACCGGGGTCTCGGTGGGGAGCACGTTGAAGCGGTCGCGGACCTTGGCCATCTCGTCCGACTTCATGGGGCGCGAGGCGTTGGCGACGTCGGTGGTGCCGTTGATGAGCGCGGCGATGCCGGTGCCGGAGCCACCGCCGGTCACCTGGACCTTCTTGCCGGCGTTCTTCTTCATGTAGTTCTCGGCCCAGCGCTGGGCGAGGATGACCATGGTGTCGGAGCCCTTGACGGTGACGGCGGCCTGCGAGACGACCGGCGCGAGGACGAGGGCGAGGGCGAGCAGCTTGGCGATGCGGTTCATGTCGATTCTCCTGTGATCCGTGAGTGGCTCGACCTTGAGCCTAGAACTTGGCCTGGGCCTGGAGGAAGACCTGGTCCTGCTTCAGGTCGGCCTTGGCCGTGGGGCCGAGCTCGGCGGCGGCCGGGAGGTAGTAGCTGGCCGAGAACTTGTAGTTCTGGCCGACGTACCAGTGGGCGGCGAGCTGGATCTCGTCGCGGCGCTTGGCGGCGGTGGTGAGCGGGACCAGGGTGTTGTTGGCCACGTACTGCTCGTAGCGGGCGGCGACCTGGAACTGGCTCCCGACGTTCTGGGTCAGGAGCAGGTACCAGCCGTGGCCGGTGGTCGGGACGGCGGTGGTGGAGGTGCCGCCGGGCGTGGTGGCGCCGACGCCGAGGGTGCCGCCGATGGCGTTGCTGCCGACCATCCACTCGCCCTTGAGGGCGGTGCCGCCGATGGGGAGCAGGTCGAGGAAGAGCTGGGCGTCGACGGCGAAGCGGGTCCGGTTGAAGGTCTTGTCGTCGTTGCGCATGTAGTTGCGGGTCTTGCCGTACCAGCCGGAGACGCCGGCGGTGACCATGCCGAAGTCGACGGTGGCCCGGCCGATGACGTCCTTGAGCGGGTCGTTGTCGAGGCCGGCGGCGTTGCCCTTGATGCCGTTGCCGTTGAAGAGGCCGACCTTGAAGTTGACGATCGAGAGCTTGCCGCGCAGGGCCACGCCGAGGTCGTACTCACCGTCGAGGAAGGCGCGGGTCACCGCGGACCGCTCCAGGGTGTCGAGGTCGGAGGAGGAGCGCGAGGCGACCTCGTAGCCGAACGGGAAGAGCTGCAGGCCGGCGTCGATGGCGAGGCCCATGGGCAGCTTCAGGGTGGCGTAGCCCTCCTTGATGCTGACGCCGGACGGGAGGATGTCGATCTGGACGGCGTAGGCAGACATGTCGGCGTCGTAGACCGCCTTGAGGCGGGCGCGGCGGATGAAGAAGCCCTGGTTGGAGGGCGCCGACGCGGTGGCGGAGGTCTTGGGTGCGGTGGCGGTCCCCTGCTCGGAGGTGTTGAAGTTGGCCGCCTCGGACCAGCCGTAGCGGGCCTGGACGTAGCCGGAGACCTTGAGCCGCTTCAGCGAGGAGACGTCGTTCTTGGTCTCGGCGTACTGCTCGGCCAGGGCGTCGATCTTCCCCTCGAGCACGGCCGGATCGATGGCGGGGGCGGCGGCCTGCGCCTCCTGGGCGAAGGCGACCGTTGGCGCGAGGGCCAGGGCGGCGATGACGGCGACGATGCGGACGGACATTTGAACTGCCCCTTTTCGAGAGAGAGATGGTTCCGAGCGCCTGCTCGGGACCGGGCTGTTCTAGGAGCGGCGGGTGGCGACTCCGGGGCGGCTCTGTGACGGATCGGTGAGACCGTCACGAAGCGGCGATGACCCGGCCTGGACGCTCAGCCCCGCGCGGGGGGGGCGGCCGGCAGGCGCACCGTGAAGCAGGTCCCCTCGGCGCCGCTGGCCACGCCGATCTCTCCGTGCATCCCCTGGACGAGGTGCTTGGCGATGGCCAGCCCGAGCCCGGTGCCGCCCGCCTCGCGCGCCCGGCCCGGATCGACCCGGTAGAAGCGCTCGAAGAGCCGCGCCAGGTGGTGGGCCTCGATGCCCGGACCGGTGTCGGCGACGGTCAGCAGCAGGTCGCCCTGCCGCGCCGCCGCCTTGACCGACACCGAGCCGCTCGGCGTGTACTTGATGGCGTTGTCGACCAGGTTGACCACCACCTGCTCCAGCGCCCGGCCGTCGGCCATGGCCACCAGCCCCTCGGGGATGTCGACCAGCAGCGCCAGCCCCTTCTTGCGCGCCGACTGGCCGTGGAGGTCGGACACCTGCCGGCCGAGCGAGGCCAGCTCGACGGGGGCCACCTCGAAGCGCCACTGGCGCGACTCGAGGCGGGAGAGGTCGAGCAGGTCCTGGGTGAGTCGGGAGAGCCGCTCGGCCTGGCGATGGACGATCTCCACGAAGTGGCGGGCCGAGGCCTGCTCGTCGAGCGCGCCGGCCAGCAGGGTCTCGGCGGCGCCGCGGATGGCCGCCACCGGCGTGCGCAGCTCGTGCGAGGCGTTGGCGACGAAGTCGCGGCGGGTGGCGGTGGCGCGCCGCTCCTCGGTGACGTCGCGCGCCAGGCAGAGCACCTCGCCGCGCAGCAGCGGCGTGAGGAGCACCGAGAGGGCCCGGTGCTGCAGCTCGACCTCCAGCCGGCGGGCCGTCCCCTCCAGCGCCCGCCGCACCGCCTCGGAGAGCTCGCCGCTCCGGGTCACCTCGAGGGCGGTGAGGCCGGCGGCCCGCCCCCCGGCCGAGAGGGCGTCGAAGGCGCCGTTGCAGACCCGCACCCGGCCGTCGACCGCCAGGATGGCCGCGGCGTCGGGGAGCGAGGCCAGCAGCTCCTGCTCGGCCGGGTCGCGCACCGTGGCGAAGCGGCGCAGCTCCCGCTGCAGCAGCAGGCTGGCCAGCTCGGCCACGTCCTGGCCGAGGTCGGCGTGAGGTCCGCCGCCCACCTCGGCCCGCAGCGCCTTGATGGCGGCCGCGAGCGGCGTCCGTCCCAGGGCCATCAGGCGCCCTTGTCCGCCGGGTCGATCATCCGGTAGCCGATGCCGCGCACCGTCTCCAGCAGGTCGCGCCCGGCCCCCAGCTTCTCGCGAAGCCGCTTCACGTGGGTGTCGACGGTGCGGGTCTCGACGTCGGGCGACATCTCCCAGACGTCCTCCAGCAGCTGCTCGCGGGACTGGACCCGGCCGAGCCGGGCCATGAAGGTGGAGAGCAGCCTGAACTCGAGCGGCGTCAGCTCGATCTCGACGCCGTCGGTGAAGGCCCGGTGGGCGTCGACGTCGACGCGGATGGGGCCGACCTGCTCGGGCGGACGCTCGGCGCTGCGCCCGCCGCCGCCGCGTCGCACCACCGCCTTGAGCCGGAGCACCAGCTCGCGCACGCTGAAGGGCTTGGTGACGTAGTCGTCCGCCCCCAGCTCGAAGCCGACCACCCGGTCGACCTCCTCGCCCTTGGCGGTGAGCATCACCACCGGGACATGGCGGGTGCGCGGATCCGACTTGATGCGACGGCAGATCTCGGTGCCGGGCAGGTCGGGCAGCATCAGGTCGAGCAGCACCAGGTCGGGGACCCGCCGCTTCAGCGCCAGCAGGGCCTCCTCGCCGCGGGTGGCGAGGATGGTCTCGAAGCCGGCGGCGCGCAGGTTGAAGTCGAGGACCGAGAGGAGGTCGCGCTCGTCGTCGCAGAGGAGAACCGTGGTCACGTGGCGAATACCTCATGGCACGGTGACAGGCCGGTGGCCGCCGCGCAACGGAACGGTGACGTCGTCACAGGGGGCCCCCCCGCCGGGGCCCCTCCCGGGCCGACTCCGGGGTACGATGCCGGCCCGATGCGCCGCCCTGCGCCCACCCCCGCACCGCTCCTCGCGCTGCTCGCTGCCTGCGCCATCGCTCGGCCTGCATTGGCCGCGGAGCCCCAGCCCCTGGAGCTGCTGCGGCCGGACGACCTGCCGGCAGTCCGCTGCCTGCTGCTGGCCCCCCTGGTGGCGGCCACCGACGCCCCCCTGGCCGCCGGCGCGGCGACCGGCGCGCTGGAGGCGGTCATCGATTGGACCCGCACCCAGGTGCTCCCGGTCGGCGAGCTGCGGGCCCTCCTGGCCGACACGCCGCTGGAGCTGGCCGACGGCGTCCCGGGCGGCGCCGCGGTGGAGCTGGCCGAGCTGCTCGGCGCCGACGGCGTGCTCTACGGCGCCATCGAGGGGCGCAGCCGCGGTCGCGGCGCCGGGCTGGGCATCACGCTCCGGCTCCTGCTGGTGCCGAGCCGCGACCTGGTCTTCGCCGGCTCCACCCTGATCGTCCAGGCGCGCGGCGAGCCGCTCGGAGAGGCCGTCCGCCGTGCCGTGGTCGACCTGGCCCGTCCGGCGCTCGACCGGCTCGGCGCCGCCGGGCCCCGCGCCTGCTTCGAGCCGGCGCGCCGCGAGGCGCTCCACGCCGCGGCCGTGGCGCTCCGTCCGCGTCCACCCGATCCGCCGCCCGATCCGCCGCCCGCTCCGCCGCCCGCTCCGCCGCCCGTACAGGCGGCTCCCCGTCCCCTCCCGGCCACCGAGCCGCGCTCGGCGCGGCAGCGCGACTGGGCCCGGCGGCTGGCCGAGAACGGCAAGGTGCAGCTCGAGGAGGTGGCCTTCACGGGGCGCACCGGGGAGCTGGCCCGGGACGGCGGCCTCTCCGACCTGGCCCAGGTGCTGCGCGCCACCCCCGGGCTCACCGTCCGGCTCACCGGCTTCGTCGACACCTCCGGCGACCCGGCCGCCGACGGCCGCCTCTCCCTGGTCATGGCGCAGGCCGCGGCCAGGCGGCTGACCGAGCTGGGCGTCGAGGCCGGCCGGATCGGGGTGGCCGGACGGGGCAGCGACGGTCCCATCGTCCCCAACTTCACGGCGCGGGGGCGGGCCGCCAACCGGCGCATCGAAGCGAGCTCACCCCGGTGAGCGCCCAGGATCCCCTGCCCGCGACCCCAGGCGCGCTGGACGCCGCCGCGGCCGGCGCCCCGGCCCCCCCCGCCGACGGCGCCCTCACCCGCATCGGCGTGGTGCTGATCTCGATCGGGCTGATCTTCTGCATCGGCGTCGGCGACGTGCTCACCGGCCCCGAGGTCAACTTCACCCTGCTCTACCTCGCCCCCATCGCCTTCGGCGCCTGGCTCGGCTCGACGCGCTGGGGGTTCGCCCTCTCGGCGCTCTCCGCGGTGGTCTCCAACGTCGCCGACCTCTACGCCCGCCACGGCGCCCCCGTCCCCACCGGCGTGCTGGCCTGGAACCTGATGGTCCAGGCCGGGGTCTTCGTGGCGCTGGTGCTCCTGCTCACCGGCCTGCGCGATCGGCTCGAGCTGGAGCAGCTGATGGCGCGCACCGACCCGCTCACAGGCCTGCCCAACCGGCGCGCCTTCGGGGAGGCGGCCACGCTGGAGCTGGAGCGGGCCCGCCGCACCGGCCGGCCGCTCTCCTTCGCCTACCTCGACTGCGACGGCTTCAAGTTCATCAACGACTCGCTCGGCCACCGCGAGGGGGACGCCCTGCTGGTGGTGGTGGCGCAGACGCTGCGCGCCTCGACCCGCGCCGTCGACGTCGGGGCCCGGCTCGGCGGCGACGAGTTCGGCCTGCTCATGCAGGAGACCGACGCGGCCTCGGCGCTGGCCCTGCTGGGCCGCGTCCGCGCCAACCTGCTCTCGGCGATGGAGCGGAGCGGCTGGCAGGTCGGCTTCTCCATCGGCCTGGCCACCTTCCTCGAGGCGCCCGAGCACTTCGACGAGCTGCTGGCCCGCGGCGACGAGCTGATGTACGAGGCGAAGCGCTCGGCGCGCGGGACCATCCGCGCCATCAGCTTCGGCGCCCGCCGCCCCGGCGGTCAGCCCCCGGCGGTGTCGGCTCGGGAGGCCCGATGAAGTTCTTCGCCACGTGCACCAAGGGGACCGAGGGGGCGCTGCGCCAGGAGCTCTCCGCCCTCAAGCTGCCGGCGGTGCGCGGCGGGCGCGGCGGCGTGCACTTCGAGGGGAAGCTGGAGCACGGCGCCAAGGCCTGCCTCCACTCGCGCACCGCGATGCGGGTGCTGCTGGAGCTGGCCAGCTTCCCGGTGAGCGGCGCCGACGATCTCTACGAGGCGGCCCGCGGCGTCGACTGGACCCCCTGGCTCACCGAGAAGACCACCCTGGCCGTGGAGGCGACCGGGCTGGCCCCCGGGGTCACCCACACCGGCTTCGCGGCGCTCAAGGTGAAGGACGGCGTGGTCGACCAGCTGCGAGACAAGCTGGGCGCCCGGCCCGACGTCGACACCAGGAACCCCGACGTCCCCATCGTCCTGCACCTCGACGGTGGCCAGGGGACGCTCTCGCTCGACCTGGCCGGGGAGCCGCTCCACAAGCGCGGCTGGCGCACCACCACCGCGGTGGCCCCCCTCAAGGAGACGCTGGCCGCGGCGGTGCTGCTGCTGGGGCGGATCGAGACCGACCGCCCCTTCGTCGACCCGCTCTGCGGCTCCGGCACCCTCGCCATCGAGCAGGCGCTGCGGGCCCGCTGCATCGCCCCGGGGCTCGACCGCTCCTTCGCCTTCCAGCGCTGGGCCTGCTACCGCGACGAGCTCCAGTCGCGCTGGGACAAGCTGCGCGGCCAGGCGCGCGCCGCGATCCTGCCGGCCCTGCCGGCCCCGGTCTTCGCCTCCGACTTCCACCCCAAGGCGATCGACGCCTGCCGGCGCAACGCCCACCTGGCCGGCGTGGCCGGCGACCTGGTGATCGAGCAGGCCGACGTGCGCGACCTGGCCCCGCGCGGCGAGGCCGGCACCCTCTGCACAAACCCGCCCTACGGCGAGCGGCTCATCGCCGAGGAGATCGGGCCGGAGGCGCGCTCGGCGGCCCGCACCCAGGAGCGGAAGCTGGTCGGCTTCTACCGGCTGCTGGCCGAGGCGCTGGAGCGCCACGAAGGCTGGACCGCGGTGCTGCTCTCCGGCAACCCGCTGCTGCAGCAGGCCATCTCGCGCAAGGCCGAGATCGACCACCGGCTCTGGAACGGGCCGCTGGAGATCCACCTGCTGCGCTACCGGTTCTGAGCATGTCCGACCCGGGCACCGCGCTGCCGCTCCGTGCGCTCGTCGTCGACGACGAGCAGAACATCCGGGCCACCCTGGCCCTCTGCCTCGAGGGGCTGGGCTGCCTGGTCGGCCAGGCCTCCACGGCCGAGAGCGCGCTCGAGGCGCTGCGGCACGCCCCCTTCGACCTGGCCTTCCTCGACCTCCGGCTCGGAGAGGAGGCTGGGCTCGACCTGCTCCCGCGCCTGTTGGCGGAGCGGCCCGGCCTCGACGTGGTGGTGATCACCGCCTACGCCACCATCGACACCGCGGTTGAGGCGATCAAGCGCGGCGCCACGGACTACGTGCCGAAGCCCTTCACCCCCACCCAGGTCCGGTTGCTGGTGGAGCGCCTGGCGGCGCGCCGGGCCGAGGCGGCCCGGGTCGGCGACCTCGAGGTCCGGCTCGGGGAGGCTGCTCCCGAGGTTTCGCTCGACACCGCCTCGCCGGGCATGCGGTCGGTCCTCGAGGTGGTCCAGCGCGCCGCCTCGTCCGACGTGGCGATGCTGCTTCGCGGCGAGAACGGCACCGGGAAGGGCGTGCTGGCCCGCGTGGTCCACGCCGTCTCGCCGCGGCGAACCCGGCCGTTCGTGGTGGTCAACTGCCCCACGCTCACCGACGAGCTGCTCGCCAGCGAGCTCTTCGGCCACGCAAAGGGCTCCTTCACGGGCGCCGTGCGCGACCAGCCTGGCCGCGTCGAGGCGGCAGAGGGCGGGACCGTCTTCCTCGACGAGGTCGGCGAGATCTCCCCGGTGCTGCAGGCCAAGCTGCTGCGCTTCCTCCAGGAGAAGGCCTTCGAGCGGGTTGGAGAGAGCCGCACCCGCACGGCCGACGTCCGCATCGTGGCCGCCACCAACCGGGACCTCGAGGCCGAGGTGAAGGCCGGCCGCTTTCGGGAGGACCTGCTCTACCGGCTCAACGTGGTGGAGGTGGTGGTGCCGCCACTTCGGGAACGCGTCGAGGACATCCTCCCCATGGCACGCCGCTTCCTGGCCTTCTTCGCCAAGACGGCGCGGCGGCCAGTGGCAGCGCTATCGGTCGCAGCGGAGCGTGCCCTGGTGGCCCACCCCTGGCCCGGCAATGTCCGGGAGCTGCGCAACGTCATCGAGCGGGCCACCATCCTCTCCCCGTCGCGGGTGCTCGACCTCGACACCCTGCCGGAGCGCCTGCGCGAGCGGATCTCCGCAGTGCCGGTGCTGGGCGGCGACTTCTCGCTCGAACAGGTCGAGCAGGAGCACCTGCTCAGGGTGCTGGCGCGGGCCCCGACGCTCGACGAGGCGGCCCGGCTGCTCGGCATCGACGCCTCGACCCTCTGGCGGAAGCGCCGCAAGCTGGGGCGCTGATCAGGCTGGCGGCCGCGCCGGCGCGGGCAGGCGGAACCAGAAGCGGCTCCCCCGCCCCGGCTCGCTCTGCACGCCGACTCTGCCGCCGTGGGCCTGGACGATCTCGTGTACCAGGTAGAGCCCGAGCCCGATGCTCCCTCTCGAGGCCCCCGGGACCCTGTAGAAGCGCTCGAAGAGACGCGGGAGGTGTTCGGGGGCGATCCCATCGCCCGAGTCCTCGACCTCGAAGTGGAGCGCCCCGGGCGCGGGGCGCACCGAGAGCACCACGGCCCCGCCCGGCGCCGAGTGCCGCAGCGCGTTCCCGAGAAGGTTCGAGAGCACCAGCGCGATGCGCTCGGGATCGGCCTCCACCGGCAGCGCCTCGCTGCTCGCGACGGTGATGGTGACGCCCGCCGCAGCAGCCTGGGCCAGCGCCGCCTCCCGGGCCTCCTCCAGCAGCGCGCGCGCCTCGACCCTCCGCGTCGCCAGCTCGAGCCGGCCGGCCTGGATGCGTGTCAGGTCGAGCAGTTCGTCCACGGTTCCCTGCAGCCGCTCGCAGTCCTGGCGCGCCGCGAGCAGGAGCGTCGACTGCTTGGCGGTGACCGGACCCGCCGTGCCCTCGAGCGTGAGCAGCACGGCCATCCGCAGCGAGGTGAGCGGCGTCCGCAGCTCGTGCGCCACGGTGGCCACCAGGTCGTTCTTCAGCTCGTCCACGGTGCGGAGCCGCGTCACATCCTGGAGCAGGATGGCCGCACCGGTCACCGCACCTCGCTCGTCGCGGAGGGAGGAGCCCCTGGGGAGCAGCCAGCGCACCCCGCCCGGCCCGTCCCAGCGGACCGCACCCTCCAGGCCGCCTCCGCCCCGGTCGATGCGGCCGGCCAGGCGGTCCGCCAGCTCCGCCTCCACGCGGGTGCGAAGGGGCGCCGGCAGGGCGGCCAGGGCGCCGACCTGGCCAGCGTCGCGGGAGAGACCGAGGACCTCTGCCGCCGCCCTGTTGAGGTCCTGGACCTTCCCGTCCGGCTCGAGGACCAGCACCGGGTCGGGCAGCGCGTCGATGGCGGCCTGGAGCGCCCCCTGGGCCCGGAGCAGCTCCCCCAGCGAGCTGCGCCGATACTCCGCGAGCCGATCGGCCATGGCGTCGAACTCGGTGGCGAGCGCCGAGAGTTCGTCCGACCCCTCAACGCCGGCGCGAGCCTCCAGGTCGCCCGCCGCGATCCGCTGTGCCGCCCTGGCCAGCACCGAGACCGGCCTGAGCATCCTGGCCGCGGCGCCCGCCGCCAGCAGCGTCCCCGCCAGCAGCCCGGCCACCACCGCGGCGATCACCAGGCTGGTCCGGCTGCTCGCCTGCTGGCGCGCCTCGGCGGCGCGGCGCACCATGGCTGCCTGGTTGAGATCGAGCACTTCCTGCGCGGCATCCCGCGCCGCGCGGAAGGCCGGCTCCAGCGCCGTGAAGTAACGGCCGGCGGAGTCGACGCCCGCCGGGCTGGCCTCGAAGCCGCCCAGCGCCACGAGGTAGCGGCTCCAGGCCGCCCGGAGGCGGGCGGTCGCCTCCCCCTCGCCCGGCTCGGTGAGGTTGGCCTCCTGCACCTCGAGCTCGCGCTCGAAGGCGGCTCGGCTCGTGTCCGGCGGCGTGCCGACGCGATCAGGCTCCGCGGCGACCCGGAGCAGCGCCCACCGGTCGATCCGCTCCAGCGCCTCCTTCATCCGCTCGGCGGCCTGGACGCTCCGGTAGTTGTCGTCGAGCATGCGTCCCGAGGAGTTCCCCAGCGACCGCACCCCGGTGACGGCGAGCGCGCCGACCACCAGCAGCGTGGCCACCAGCCCGGCCTGGGTCGCGAGGAGCTTCTGCCTGAGCGTCACGCCCTATCGTACCAGCCGCAGGGTGGCCTTGGCGGAACCCGGCCTCTCCGGGTCCGGCCGATGCCCGCTGCGTCCTTCGCGCAGGTCGGTCCAGACGGCCAGCGCGATCGACCCGGCCAGGAAGACGGGACCGACGGAGAGGAGGAGGAGATCGATCATCTGGTCACCCTGGTGGTTCGTGCCTCGAGGGTGATGCACGGAGCCTGCCAGCGGGACGGGATGGGCCGTCGGGCCGCCTGGTACCGGGGCGTTCATTGGATCCTGCAAGGCCGCTCCGGGCAGACCTTGCAGCATGCAACGACCGCCCCCGATAGCCCGCAAATGGGCTCCTGCCAGCGCTTTTCGCGCCCGAACCGACCTGCTAGCTTCCGCCGCCTTCGAGGAGCACTCCATGTCCAGCGACGACGCCAGGCCGCCCGGCGCCAGCAACCCCGGCCCGACCCCCCACCACCCGCCGCCCCCCCCGGGCACGCGCTACGAGAAGCTGAAGCGGGCCATCTTCGGGGCCCCGCGCGACGTCGAGGATCCGCAGACCTACCACTCGATGTCGCTGATCGCGCTGCTGGCCTGGGTCGGGCTCGGCGCCGACGGCCTCTCCTCCTCCGCCTACGGCCCCGACGAGGCCTTCCGGGCGCTGGGCGACCACCGCTCGCTCGCCATCTTCCTGGCGCTGGCCACCGGCGTGACCGTGCTGATCATCTCGGTCGCCTACTCGCAGATCATCAAGCACTTTCCCTTCGGCGGCGGCGGTTACGTGGTCGCCTCGCAGCTGCTCGGGCCGAAGGCCGGCGTGGTCTCCGGCTCGGCGCTGCTGATCGACTACGTCCTCACCATCTCGGTCTCGGTCGCCTCCGGCGCCGACGCCATCTTCAGCTTCCTGCCACCGGCCTGGCACGCCTGGAAGCTCACCGTCGCGGCCGCGGCCATCCTGCTGCTGGTGGTGCTCAACCTGCGCGGGGTCAAGGAGTCGGTCTCGATCCTGGCCCCCATCTTCGGGCTCTTCCTCCTGACCCACGCCATCATCATCTTCGGCGGCATCGGCTGGCACCTCGGCGAGATCCCCCAGGTGGCCGGCGAGGTGAGCGACGGCCTGCGGGCCTCGCATGACAAGGTCGGCCTCATCGGCCTGCTGGCCATCTTCGTCAAGGCCTACTCGATGGGCGGCGGGACCTACACCGGCATCGAGGCGGTCTCCAACGGCCTGCAGATCATGCGCGAGCCGAAGGTGAAGACGGCGCAGCGGACCATGGCCTACATGGCGGTCTCGCTGGCGCTCACCGCCGGCGGCATCCTGGTGCTCTACCTGCTCTTCCACGTCGTCCCCGAGGAGGGGAAGACGCTCAACGCCGTGCTGCTGGAGCGGATCACCGCCACCTGGAGCGTGGGCGACGTCCAGGTCGGCCACGCCTTCCTGGTGATCACGCTGGTGGCCGAGGCGGCGCTGCTCTTCGTGGCCGCGCAGGCCGGCTTCATCGACGGCCCCCGGGTCATGTCCAACATGGCCACCGACTCCTGGCTGCCGCACCGCTTCGCCCAGCTCTCCGACCGGCTCACCATGCGCGACGGCGTGATGCTGATGGGCGGCGCCTCGCTGCTCACCCTGGTCTACACCCGCGGAAACATCACCGCGCTGGTGACCATGTACTCGATCAACGTCTTCCTCACCTTCTCGCTCTCACAGCTGGCCATGGTGAAGTACTGGCTCGCCAAGCGGGAGCCGGGGCGCGGGCGCGGCCTGCTGATCCACGGCGTCGCCCTCACCCTCTGCCTCGCCATCCTGACCGGCACCATCTACGAGAAGGGGGCCGAGGGCGGCTGGATGACCATCCTGGTCACCAGCCTGCTGGTGGTGCTCTGCCTGGTCATCAAGCGCCACTACGCCAAGGTGCGCGCCAACCTGGCCCGGCTCGACGGCATCATCGCCGCCATCCCGACCCACACCGGCAAGCCCAACCCGGTCGTCGACCCCAGGGCCCAGACCGCGGTGCTGCTGGTCGGGAGCTACGGCGGCCTCGGCGTCCACCAGCTGCTGACCGTGAAGCGGATCTTCGGCGACCACTTCCGCAACTTCCTCTTCGTCTCGGTCGGCGTCGTCGACTCGGCCACCATGAAGGGGGTCGAGGAGGTCGACCGGATCCGTCTGCAGACCGAGACCGCCCTGCAGCAGTACGTCGAGACCGCCCACCGGCTCGGGCTGGCGTCCGACTACCGGATGGACATCGGCACCGAGGCGGTGGCGGTGGCCGAGCGGCTCTGCGTCGAGGTGGCCGCCGACTACCCGCGCGCCGTCTTCTTCGCCGGCAAGCTGATCTTCGAGCGCGAGCGGATCTTCCAGCGGCTGCTGCACAACGAGACCGCCTACCAGCTGCAGCGCCGCCTCCAGTTCGGCGGGCTCAACGCCATGGTGCTGCCGGTCAGGGTGATGGACGAGCAGCCGGCGTAGGTGCCAGCTCCTCGCGCAGCTTCACCGCCCCCTTCAGCGCCCCCTTGGGGCGCACCGCCTCGGGGAGCCCCTCGCCGTGGCGGATCGCCTCGTCGACGGCGCGCCGGGCCCCGGGCAGATCGCCGCTGGCTCGCCGGGCCCGGGCCTCGACCAGCAGCACGCTCACCTTGCGAGGCCCGTCGGCCAGCTTCGCGGCGGCGGCGGCGGTCGCGGCCGCCTGGCTCGCCTGGCCGGCCTCGAGCTGGGCCCGCGCCAGGTAGGCGAGCGCGAAGTACTGGTCGGGCAGCGCCCTGGCCGAGGCCTCCAGCGCCGGCAGCACCCGGGCCACCTCGCCGAGGGTGATGGCGGTGGAGAGGCGGGCCCCGTCGAAGGCGGAGCGGGCCAGCGGCGTGGTGGCGCGAGCCGACTCGGCCTCGATCCAGCCGAGCCACTCCCGGGCCACCGCCTTGGCGCCGGCCTGGTCCTGGCTGGCGCGGCGAGCCCCCTGCAGGGCGTCGTAGAGGCCGGAGCGGTCATCGGCCAGCACGCCGGGGAAGGCGAGCGCAGACCGGGCGGCCGGCTCGAGCGCCGCCAGCGCCTCGACGCGGGCCGGGCCGGCCGGGAGCTCGGCGGCGCAGAGCAGCCCCACCGCCGTGACCCGCGCCGCCGGGGAGCCGGGCGGGAGCGTCGGCAGCAACCGGCGCGCCTCGGCGGCGCAGGTGACCGGGTCGTGCGCCAGCGAGAGGGCCTGCAGGAGCGCGTCGGCCGCCTCGGGCCGCCGCGCCCACTTCGGGCCTCCCAGGGCGAGCGCCTCGCGGAGGGCGGCCGCCGCCTCCCCGTGCTTGCGGACCGAGGCGAGCGCCGCGCCGCGGGCCAGCGCCGCGCCGGGGGCGTCGGTCGCCTCGCGCCGCAGCGTCCGGGCGGCGCCGAGCAGCAGCTGCTCGAGCTCCGCGGCGGTGGCCGTCCCCATCCAGCGCAGCGCCACCTGCTCGCTGGCCGGGTCGATGACGAAGATGGTCGGCCAGGCCTCGATGGGGAACTTCTCCACGAAGGCGAAGTTGCGAGGCTGCTCGGTGTCGATGTCGAGCCAGGCAAACTGCCCGGCGAGCTTCACGAGGCGCGCGTCGGTGAAGACGTTGGCCCGCATGAAGCGGCAGGTGGGTCACCAAGGGGCCCAGACGTCGACCACCAGCGGCACGTTGCGGGCCCGCGCGTCGGCGAGCGCCCGGGCGTAGTCGTCCGGGATGAAGGGGAGCGTTCCGGCCGCGACGGCCGGGACAGCGGCCGAGAGGGCGATGACCAGGAGCAGGGCGCGCATGGCGAGAGATCTAACCCGGGCGGCCCCCCGGCTCAACCCTTGCGCTTCATCGACAGGCCGAGGGTGAAGCGGGCCACCGGCTCGCTGCCGTACTTGCTCGGCACGGTGCAGGTGACGTGGACCGGCATGGTGATCCGCTCGCCCGTCCGGTCGGCCTTCTCGACGGCCGCCGCCACCTCGGCCCCCTGCTCGCAGGCGAAGTGGACGTCGCCGTCGGCGCGCTTCAAGAACTGCCCCTGGATGTCGGCGAAGACGATCACCACCTTGGGGTGGCCGGCCCGGATGGCGCGCAAGGCCGGCAGCCCACCGGCCAGGTCGGCGCCGGCGCAGAGCGCCCCGAAGTACATCGAGCCGACGTGGTTCTTCGAGCGCCACCCGAAGGGGATCAGCACGGTGCAGCCGGTCTCGTCGAGCCGCAGCATGCGCGGCCCGAGGAAGAGCAGCACCGGGATCTTGAGCCCCAGCAGGCGCAGCATGGCCGTCTCCTTGAAGAGCACGTTCACCTCGTGCCGCCGGCCGGGCCGGTGGCGGTGTAGCGCCGCGCCATGGTCCGGAAGCCGAAGGCGGCCAGGAGCATGAGCAGGGCGAAGAAACCGAAGTAGGCGGCGCCGGAGAGCCGCACGAACTGGACCATGAAGGTGAGCAGGTTCCCCAGGAAGGTGGTGAGGAACCAGATCGACATGATGGTCGAGCGCATCGAGCGCGGCGCCTGGGTGTAGCTGAACTCGAGCCCGGTCACCGAGACCAGCACCTCGGCGGTGGTGAGCAGCAGGTACTGCGGGAACTGCCAGAGCAGGCCGGGCGGGTGGCCGCCGTCGATGCGCCACTGCACCGCCGCCGCGGCCACGAAGGAGAGCACGGCCAGGAACATGCCGGCCGTCATCTTGGTGAGCGGGGCCAGCGAGACGCCGCGGCGGGCCAGCGCCGGGAAGACCACCCAGGTGAAGAGCGGGACCAGCGCCATGACCAGGAATGGGTTGAGCGCCTGCAGCTGCGCGGCGTCGAGCTCCCAGGGACCGAGCACCGATCCACCGAAGGTGAACGGTCCGAGCGTGCCGATCAGCTGCTTCCCCTGCAGCACCCAGCTGGAGCCGGTCTGGTCGAAGAGGGCCCAGAAGATGGTGACGGCGGCGAAGACCCCGATGATGCGCAGCACCGCCCGGGCGCCGTCGACCGCCTCGGCCGGGTGGACCTGGCGCGCGGTGTCGAGCCAGCTCTCTCCGGCCCGGTGGGTCCCGGCCCGGCGCGCCGCCGACCAGAGCACGTCGAGGAAGCCGTGCGGGTTGGGGCCCGAGGGCGGGGCGCGCACGTAGTGGCGGGTGCCGGCCCAGAAGACCAGCGTGGCGATGGCCATGAAGATGCCGGGAACGGCGAAGGCCACCGCCGGCCCGTGGCGGCGCAGCAGCCAGGGGATGAGCAGCTTGGCGCTGGCCGAGCCGAGGTTGATGACCCAGTAGAACCAGCCATAGACCCGCTGCATCATCGCCTTCTGGTCGGGCGTGAACTGGTCGCCGACGAAGGCCGAGACGCAGGGCTTGATGCCGCCGGCCCCGAGCGTGATCAGCACCAGGCCGGTGATGAAGCCGGCGCGCGACTCCCAGAGCGCCAGCGTCAGGTGGCCGAGCACGTAGAAGAGCGAGATCCAGAGGATGGTCCTGTAGCGCCCCCAGTAGCGATCGGCGATCCACCCACCCAGCAGCGGGGTCAGGTAGGTCATCATCATGAAGAGGTGGTAGCCCTCCTTGGCCTCGGTGTCCGGGTAGAGCAGGTACCCGGTCATGTAGACGACCAGCACCGAGCGCATCCCATAGAAGGAGAAGCGCTCGCAGGCCTCGTTGCCGACGATGTACTTCACCTGCGGCGGGTAGCGCTCGGCGGTGGTGGCGGCGGCGGTGGTCATGGCGCTCGGGCGGGTGGCTTCAGGCGGCGGCGGGCCGGCGGGTGGCGCGGAAGGCGAGCGTGACCAGCAGGAAGGCGATGGCCGCCCCGAGCATGAGCCAGGCGTAGAAGTGGTAGTAGCCGACCCCCTGCCAGCGGTTGAGCCCGGCCACCACCGCGGCCAGCAGGCTGCCGGCGGAGATGGTCAGGTACCAGAGCCCCATCACCAGGCTCTTGAGCTGCGGCGGGGCCTGGGTGTAGGCGAACTCGAGCGCGGTGACG
The DNA here is from genome assembly GCA_031388695.1 of Anaeromyxobacter sp. Lineage (GTDB taxonomy): Bacteria > Myxococcota > Myxococcia > Myxococcales > Anaeromyxobacteraceae > JADKCZ01. The sequence goes on from JANMRY010000138.1 coordinate 37,345, forward strand.
CTCACCAGCACCTCGCCGATCCCCATGAAGACGTACTGCGGCAGCTGCCAGGCCACGTGGGGGTGGCCACCGCCCTGCAGCAGCCCCTCGACCCAGGCGGCGGCCACGAAGGAGAGGCCGGCCACGAACATGCCGACCGACATCTTGCGCAGCGGCGTCACCGCCACCCCGGCGCGGACCACCGCCGGGTAGATCACCAGGGTGAAGAGCGGGATCAGCGTCAGCACCAGCAGGGCGTTGAGGGTCTGCACCTGGCCGGTGGAGATCTCGATCCCGAAGACCACCCGGTCGAGCTTGTCGGCCTGCAGGGTCCAGGCCGAGCCGTACTGGAAGTAGAGAGCCCAGAAGGCGGCCACCGGGGCGAAGATCAGGGCGATCCAGCCGATGGCCCGCAGGCTCCCGACCAGCCCGAGCCGGGGCGGCGGGGCGCTCCCGGCCGCGGCCGCCTCGGCGCGCGCCGTCACCGTGGGCGGCCGTCGCACGTACAGGCCACGCCCGATCCAGAAGACCAGCAGCGCCGCCGCCATGGCCAGGCCGGGGACCCCGAAGGCGACGCGCGGACCGTAGGCGTCGAAGAGCCAGGGGATGACCAGCGTCGAGCAGAAGGACCCGAGGTTGATCATCCAGTAGTAGAGGTTGTAGACGCGCTCCACGGCGCGGTCGTCGCCGGCCGGCACCTGGTCGGCGGCGAAGGCCGAGGCGCAGGGCTTGATGCCACCGGCGCCGACGGCGATCAGCGCCAGCCCGGCCAGCAGCCCCATCGGCCCCTCCCAGAGGGCGATGGTGGCGTGACCGGCCACGTACCCGAAGGAGAGCCAGAGGATGGTCTTGTAGCGCCCCCAGAGGACGTCGGACAGGAGCGCGCCGAGGATGGGGGTGAGGTAGACGCCGAAGACGAAGTACTGGTAGCCGCTGATGGCCTGGCTCTCTCCCAACCCCAGGTTCTTCACCATGTGCAGGGTGAGGATCGAGGTCATGCCGTAGTAGGAGAAGCGCTCGGCCGCCTCGTTCCAGGCCAGGTACCAGATCGACGTGGGGAGGCGCGCGGCCGGTGCGGCGGTGCTCATCTGGACGCGCATCCTGCCACACCTCGCCCCCATGGAGGGAACCCGGGCGCCGGGCTGGTATAGTGGCCGCCGCGTGCACGAGCCCTTCGCCACCGCGCTGCTGCTGGCCGCCGCCGGGGTGCTGCTGGCCGTCGGCGTGCTGGTGAGCCGCACCTCGGGCCGGCTCGGCGTGCCGGCCGCCCTGCTCTTCCTCGCCGTCGGCATGCTGGCCGGCTCCGACGGCCTCGGCCGCATCCACTTCGCCGACTACGCCCTCACCTTCCGGCTCGGCACGGTGGCGCTGGTCCTGATCCTCTTCGACGGCGGCCTCAACACGCCGCTCTCCAGCCTGCGCGGGGCGCTGGCGCCGGCCGGGGTGCTGGCCACCGTCGGCGTGCTCGGCACCGCCGCGCTCTCGGCGCTGGCGGCGGCCGCCCTCGGCATGCCCTGGCCGCAGGCCCTGATCTTCGGCGCCGTGGTCTCCTCCACCGACGCCGCGGCCGTCTTCTCGGTGCTGCGCGGCGGCGGGGTGTCGCTGCGCCAGCGGGTCGGCCGGGTGCTGGAGCTCGAGTCGGGGCTCAACGATCCCATGGCGGTGATCCTCACCCTCTCGCTCACCGCCGCCGCGGCCCGCGGCGAGCCGATCGGCTGGAAGCTCGCCGGGGAGATGGTGCTCCAGCTCGCCGTCGGCGCGCTGGGCGGCGCCGCCATCGGCTGGGGCGGGCGCCAGCTCATGCTGAAGGCCCGGCTCTCGGCGGCCGGCCTCTACCCGGTCCTCTCGCTGGCGCTGGCCCTGCTCGCCTTCGGCCTCCCCTCGCTGCTCTGGGGCTCCGGCTTCCTGGCCGTCTACGTGGCCGCCATGGTGATCGGCGGCGGGCGGATCCCCTACCTCCCGGGCCTGCGGCGCGTCCACGACGCCATCGCCTGGTTCAGCCAGGTCGGGATGTTCCTGCTGCTCGGCCTGCTCGCCTTCCCGAGCCGGGTCATGCACCAGGCCTGGACCGGGCTGCTGGTCGGCCTGCTGCTGGCGGTGGTGGCTCGCCCGGCGGTGGTGACGCTCTGCCTGCTCCCCTTCGGCTTCACCTTCCGCGAGATCCTCTTCATCGCCTGGGTCGGCCTGCGCGGCGCCGTGCCCATCATCCTGGCCTGCTTCCCGGTGCTGGAGCGGGTGCCGGGCGCCACCGGGGTCTTCGACCTGGTCTTCTTCGTGGTGCTGGTGAGCACGGCCCTGCAGGGTGGCACGGCGCGCTGGCTGGCCCGCCGGCTCGGGCTGGAGGAGCCCTCCCCGCCCGCCCCCCGCGCCGTGCTCGAGCTGGTCAGCACCCAGCCGCTCAGCGGCGAGATGATGGTCTTCCACGTCGAGCCGGCCAGCGCCGTGGCCGGGGCCCGCATCTCCGACCTGCCGCTCCCGCCCGACGCGGCCGTCATGCTGGTGCTGCGCGGCAAGCAGCTGGTGCCGGCGCGCGGCCGGACCGTGCTCACCCCGGACGACCACGTCTACGTCACGGCCAGCCCCACCGACGCGCCGCTGGTGCGGCTGCTCTTCGGCCAGGCGGAGGAGACGTGAGGCACTGCCCGTGAAGAAGTTCCTGGTGGTGCTGGGCGAGCTGCCGGGCCATGGCCGCGGCGTCAGCGGCCGCACCCTGGTCCAGTTCCTCCGCACCTACGCCGGCCACGGCGCGGTGGGCGCCTGCAGCGCCGCCGACCTGCTCGACGGCGGCGGGCGCGAGGCCGAGACCGTCTTCCTCGGCCTCCCCTCCCCGGTGACCGGGCGCCACCTGGCCAGGCTGCGCCGCCGCCGGCTGGTGCTCTTCGATCTCCACGACCACCACCACCCGCTCTGGACCGACGCCAACCGGGACCTGCTCCTCGGCGCCTCCGGCCTCTACCTCAAGGCCTGGACCGACGCCCGCTGGGACCACGGCATCCGCATGGGCTACGCCCCCATCCGCCGCTACGGGAAGCTGCGCCTGGCGCTCGCCCTGGAGCGCCTGCGCACCACGGCCGGCCTCCCGCGGCGGGCCCACCGCCACGACGTCCTCTTCCTCGGCGCCGCCACCGGGCGCAACCCGGGCCGCGCCGACCCGGTCACCGTGCCCAACCAGCGGGTCGAGTGGCTGCTGGAGCTGAAGACCCGCGGCCAGCACCTCGCCACCTGGGGCGGCCTGCTGGGCGGGACGCTGGCGCCGCACCTGGTGCAGCGCTATGGCGACCTCTCCCGCTTCACGCTGCCTGGCAAGGTCCCGTTCTGGAGGTACTTCCGCGCCTTGCAGGAGAGCCGGGTGGCGCTCACTCCGGAGGGGAACGCCCCCTGGTCCTACCGCCACTACGAGGCGATCTACGCCCGCTCGATGATCGTCACCAACGACTTCCGCCACATCGAGACGCTCATCCCGCTCCCGAACGAGGGGATGGTCCACGTCGAGGCGGGCCGGCCGGTCCTGCCGGCCATCGAGGAGGCGCTGCGGCTGCGGCGCGAGCGGCCCGGGCTCCTGGAGGAGAACGTCCGCTTCCTCGAGCGCTGGCTCGACCAGGGGCTCTACTCGCGACGCCGCCCCGAGCTCTGGGAGCGGTTCACCGCCCAGCTGCCGCCGTAGGGCGCCGCCCCGGCGCCGCCCCGGACTCGCCCGTCAGGAGGCGGGAGACCGCAGCGCCGCGACCGCCAGCAGCACCCAGCCGGCGATGAAGGCGACGCCGCCGAGCGGGGTGATGGCGCCGAGCCAGCGGACCCCGGAGAGGGCGAGCGCGTAGAGGCTGCCGGAGAAGAGCACCGTCCCGGCCAGCAGCAGCCAGCCGCCCCAGGCGGCGGCCGCGCCGGTCCAGCGGGCTGCGGCCCAGCCGGCGGCCAGCAGGCCGAAGGCGGCGTACATCTGGTAGCGGGCCCCGGTCTCGAAGACCGCCAGCGCCTCTGGGGTGAGCCGGGCCTTGAGGCCGTGGGCGGCGAAGGCGCCGGTGCCGACCGAGATGGCGGCGGAGAGGGCCCCGGCGGCGAAGAGCAGTCGATCCATCCCCTCAACCTAGCGCCGCGCGGGGCGTCGCGCACCCCGACCGGTTCGGGCGTGATGGGTCGTCTTCGGTTGCGCCGTGATGGGTCGTCGGGTTGCGCGGGGCGTGGCGCCGCTTAGATGTGGAGAGTGACCTTCGCCGAACGACACTGCGCCCGCTGGCCCCGAGGAAAGCCGCCGCTCCACGGGGAGGAGGTGGCGGCTGCGCTGCGCCAGCTGCCGGGCTGGACCGCCTCGGAGGGCGGCACGCGCCTGACGCGCCGCTACGCCTTCGAGGGCTTCGCCGCGGCCATCGCCTTCGTGAACGCCCTGGCCGCGCTCGCCACCGCCGAGGACCACCATCCCGACTTCACGGTCCGCTGGAACAACGTCGAGGTGACGAGCTGGACCCACGACGCCGGCGGGCTCACCGACAACGACTTCATCCTGGCGGCCCGGCTCGACGCCCTCGCCGGGTCGAACCCCACCTGAGCCCTGCCGGCCGGGGGCTGGCGCCGGGCCTGGGGCGGCGCTAGAGAGACCGGCGTGTCTCGACTGAGCAGCTTCCTGATCTTCCTGGCCGTGGCCATCGCCATCCTCGGCGGCATGCACGGCTACCTCTGGCTGCGGCTGGTCCGCGACCCGGCCCTGCCCGAGCCCTGGCGGCGGATCTTCACCTGGCTGCTGCTCGGGGCCGGCCTGCTCATCCCCCTTGGCCTCTTCGCGGCGCGAATGGCCGGGCGCAGCTGGATCCGGGTCGTCCCCGGCGCCGCCTTCTTCTGGATGGGGATGGCCTTCCTCCTGTTCGCCGCGCTGCTGGCCATCGACCTGGTGCGAGGCGGGGCCTGGCTCTCCAGCTGGGTGGCCGAGTGGTTCCGGCCGCTCCCAGAGCCGCCGGCCGATCCGGCCCGCCGCCAGTTCGTGGCCCGGGCGGTGGCCGGGGGGGCGGTGCTGGTGGCCGGGACGGCCGGGCTGGTCTCCTGGCGGAGCGCCACCGGCCCGGCGGTGATCGAGGAGGTGGCCATCAAGCTGCCGCGCTTCCCGGCCTCGCTCTCCGGCTTCACCATCGCCCAGATCTCCGACCTCCACGTCGGTCCGACCATCCGCGAGAGGGAGGTCCGCCGTGTCGTGGAGCAGACCAACGCGCTCCGCCCCGATCTCATCGCCATCACCGGCGACCTCATGGACGGCACGCCGCAGGAGCTCGGCCAGATCATGGCCGAGCTGTCGAAGCTGGAGGCACGCCACGGCGTGGTCTTCGTCACCGGCAACCACGAGTACTACTCGGGCGTCGACGCCTGGCTCGAGGTGCTGCCGCGGCTCGGCATCCGGCCGCTGCGCAACGAGCAGCTGCTGATCGGCGACGCCGGGGGGCGCTTCACGCTGGCCGGCGTCGACGACTGGAGCGCCGCCCAGTTCGGCCGCGGGCACGGGATGGATCTCGAGAAGGCGGTGGCAGGCCGCGACCCGGACACCGCCCTGGTGCTGCTGTCCCACCAGCCGCGGGACTTCCTCTCGGCGGTGCGCGCCGGGGTCGACCTGCAACTCTCCGGCCACACCCACGGGGGCCAGCTCTTCCCCTTCAACCTGGCGGTCCGGGCCACCGTCCCCTGGGTCAAGGGGCTCTACCGCGAGACGGTCGACGGCCGGACCGGGCTGGTCTACGTCTCGCGCGGGACCGGTTACTGGGGGCCCCCCATGCGGCTCGGCTCCCCCCCGGAAATATCCAAGCTGATCCTGACGTCGTAAGGTCATGCTCGTGAGGTCCTCTCCATGACCGGTCCGACGCTGGCCGTCGCCGTCGCCTTGCTGCTCGGGGCGCCGGTGACCCCGGAGCCGGTCCCGGCGGCGCCTGCGACGGCCGCCGCGGCGACGGCGCCCGCCGCCGAGCCCCTCGCCGCGCCGCTCGCCGAGCCCCTCGCCGAGCCCCTCGCCGCGGCCGAGGGGACCGTGGCCCCGGCTCCGCCGCCCGCCCCGGTCCCCTGGGGGGCCCACGAGCGGATGGAGTTCGTGATCGAGTACCTCGGCATCACCATGGGGCGAGCCCAGATCTCGGTCGGCCCGACCGATGGGGGCGCCGCGCCACTGCAGCTCTCCTCGCGCAGCGCCGGCCTGATGTCGGTGGTCACCTTCAGGCAGACGTTGGTGAGCGAGCTCGACCTGGTCACGCTGCTCCCCCGGGCCTCGGTGCTCGATGCCGCCGAGCCGGGCGGCTACAAGCACACCGACACCGCCCGCTTCGACCGCGCCACCAACATGGCGACGGTGCGAGAGAAGGGGCGCTTCGACAAGACCTACGAGATCGAGGTGCCGCCAGGGACCATCGACTTCGTGGCGCTGATCTTCCGGCTGCGGACCCTGCCGCTCACCGACGGCGCCACCCACGCCTTCCAGGTGCTCTCCGGGCGCAAGGTCTCGCGGGTGGTGGCAGCGGTGGTGAAGCGCGAGTCGGTCAAGACCGGGGCCGGGCGCTTCGCGGCCGTCAAGGTGCGGGTCCCGACCGGCTTCGACGGCAAGTTCAGCGAGAAGAACCCGACCTACGTCTGGTTCAGCGACGACGCCCGGCGCGTGGTGGTCAAGATCAGCACCGACTTCGCCATCGGCCGGGCCGAGGCCGAGCTGACCCGCTACCAGCCCGGCCAGGCGGTGGTGGAGGCGGCGGTCGAGCCTGCGCCGGAGCCGGAACCGGAGCCCCGTTGAGGCACGGCCACAGCGCCCGCAACGACCGCATGCTCTTCCGCCGGCTCGGCTTCGCGCTCGGCGCGGTGGTCACCTCGGTGATCTTCGGCACCACCGGCTACTGGCTCATCGGGCAGGGCGACTGGACGCTGGTCGACTGCCTCTACCAGACGGTGATCGGCCTGACCACGGCCGGCTTCGGCGAGATCGTCCCGCTCGGCGCCACCACCTGGGGCCGCCCCTTCACCATCCTGCTGCTGCTCGGCGGCATGGTCTCGATGGGCTGGTTCGTCACCACCGTGGCCGCCATCCTCATCGAGGGCGAGCTGACCGGCTTCACCTGGAGGCGGCGCATGGACAGTCGCGTCAAGAAGCTCACCGGCCACACCATCGTCTGCGGGGCCGGCTCCACCGGCATCCACTGCATCCGCGAGCTGGCGCTGATCCGCGCCCCCTTCGTGGTGGTCGACGTCCGCGAGGCGGTGGCCCGGGAGGTCTCGGCCAGCTTCGAGTGCGCCGCGGTGGTCGGCGACGCCACCCACGACGAGGTGCTCCAGGAGGCCGGCATCGAGCGGGCCCGCGGCATCATCTCGGCGCTCACCGAGGACAAGGACAACCTCTTCGTCACCGTCACCGCCCGCGCCCTCAACCCGGCGCTGCGGATCGTCGCCAAGGCGATCGAGGTGCGCGCCGACGCCAAGCTGCGCCGGGCCGGCGCCGACGCCGTGGTCTCGCCCAACATGATCGGCGGGCTGCGGATGGTGGCCGAGATGGTCCGGCCCGAGGTGGTCTCCTTCCTCGACGTCATGCTCCGCAGCCAGGACGCGGCGCTGCGCATCGAGGAGGTGCCGGTCCCGGCCAGCTCGCGCTGGGCCGGCGCGCGGGTGGCCGACCTCGGCCTGGAGCGCCACCGGCTGCTGCTGCTGGCGCTCAAGCCGGCCGGCAGCGGCGGGGGCTACCACTACGCTCCGGGCGCCGAGCACCGGCTGGCCGGCGGCGAGACGCTGATCGTGCTCGGCGAGCCGGCCAACGTCCGCAAGCTCGGTGCCGAAGCGGCGGCCTGACGCCCGGCGCTCAGCCGAGCGCGGTGAGTACCCGACCGGCGGCGCGGGCGGCACCGTCGAGCGGCGGCGGCGCAGGCATCGGCAGCGCCAGCACCCGCCGCACCGCCTCCCCGGCCAGCCCGGCCCGCAGGTCGGCGTTGGAGAGGTGGACGCTGGCCAGGTAGCGCGGCAGCGCGGCCACCATCACCGGGTACTCCGGGAAGTCGCCGCGCTCGGTGTAGACCAGCCGGGTCCCGGCGCCGATGGCGTCGCTGACGATGCCGTAGCCCGGCTTGGTCAGGACCACGTCGGCGGCGCCCACCAGGTCGGGGTAGCCGAGCCCCAGCGCCTCGAGGCGCGCCTCCGGGAGCTCGTCGGGCAAGAGCCAGCGCAAGCCCGGGTCGCGCTCCAGCGCCGACCGCTCGAGGCCCGGCAACCCGACGCCGCCGAAGCTGACCAGCACGGTCGGCCGGCCGTCGAGCCCGAGCCGGCGCCGCGCCTCCTCTCGCGCCACCTTCCGCCGGCGGGCCACCAGGCCGACCTGTTCGCGCACCGGGAAGACCTCCAGCCCGGCGGCGAAGGGGAGCTCGAGCAGGCGGCCGACCGTGGCGTAGGCGGCCGCGGCCCTCGCCGCCGAGGCGGCCAGCGAGGGCTGGCGCGGAGCGAGGTGGCGGTAGATCCAGTCCCAGGAGAAGTTGCCGAGGGCGAGCGACGGGATGCCGGCCCGCGCCGCCGCCTCGAAGGGGAGCGCCGGGATGTCGCCCAGCACCGCGCGCGCCCCGCAGCCGCGCAGGAAGGCCACCTCGGCCTCGACCCTCGCCTCCCAGGTCGCCTCGAAGGCGGCGCAGGCGGCCGCCGTGGCCGGCTCGTCGAAGGCGAGCGCGTCGCGCTGCGTGAGCCCGACGTCGACCTGCTGGTGGCGAACCGTGAGCGGCGGCGAGACGGCCCGCCGCACCAGCCGCTCCGGCACCGTGCCGACGAAGGTGATGGGGAGCGACGGCGCCCGGGCGCGCACCGCCGCCAGCACCTCGCAGAGCCGGGTGGCGTGGCCGAAGCCGTGACCGGAGACGTAGGCGACCAGCACGGGCGTCAGTCTCGCATGGCTTCCCGGAGAGGTCCGCCCCGCGGACCATGGTCCGTGGTTCGTCCCGTCGGCCGGTCCATCTGCCGGCCGGTCGCGATTTGACTCTGGGTCTGCTTTGGGCGCCCAAAGTGCAAGAGTGGGGCCACGAATGAGTCCACTGGGACTAGAACCCATGGTAAATCAGAAGCGGCCCTCGCCTCGCGTGAGGAGCACCGGAGGAGCATTCTGATGAAGGGTGCAGGGAGCCCATTTTTCGAGGCTGCGCCGCCGCCGCCCGCACTGCCCGCGCCACCGCCAGCGCCGTCGATGCCTGAGGATCCGACCGGATTCCTGCCCAGCTTCTGGCAAGGGTTGGGGCTCGTGGCGCTCTACGTTGCGCTCGGCTTCGCTTTCATCATCCTGGCCGAGATTCTGCCGGCGCTTGGCGTGGCGGTGCCGGCGCTGCTCAGTCCGCTCCCCAAGGCGCTGTCCTACCTTTTCGCGCTCCGTATCGGCCGCCGCTGGACGCGGCTCACGTGGAGGGAGGCCTTTCCCTTCCCCTTGCCGAGCCTCGCGCAGGTCGGTGCCTTCCTGGTGCTCTTCGCCGGCCTCGAGCTTGCTTCGAAGGGGCTCGCCACCATCGTCGTGGGCCTGCTCCCACCCGTGCCGAGCTTCCTCCAGCGCGTGGTCGCCTCCCTTTCCTGGGTCGACATCGTGCTCGTCGCCCCGCTGTTCGAGGAGCTCTTCTTCCGCGGACTGATTCTGAACGGAATGCGGCGCCGCTACCCAGCCTGGAAGGCGATCGGCCTGAGCACGCTGCTCTTCGCACTCATCCACGCCAACCCATGGCAGCTACTGGGTCCGCTGCTGGTCGGAGTGGTCTTCGGGTGGGTGGTGGTCCGGACCGGGACGCTCTGGCTCCCGGTGGTCGGCCACGCCATGCACAACGGCAGGGTGGTACTGGAGGAAAGCGGAACGCTTCCCCCCTACCTTGATCACCTGCACATCGCCGGCCCTTCGGGCTGGCTCGCCGCTCTGCTGCTTACCTGCGCGGGGGCCTTCCTGCTGGCGCGAGCGACGAAAGAGACCCGCCCCAGCCTCGCCGCCACCGCCCTCTCCGACCCCACCCTCGCGGAGCCCGTCTTCGCCGCCCCCACCCTCTCCGACCCCGACCCCGCCCTTGGCCGGCCACCGGCCTCGGGCTACCCTCCGCCCGCATGAACCGCCGCGCCCTGCTCGTGCTGATCTTCGCCTTCGGCGGCGCCGTCGCCGTGATGGCCTGGCTCCGCGCCGAGATGCGGACCGCCGCCGCCAGTCAGGGCGAGAGCGCCGCCACGATCCCCGGCAGCCGCTCCCCGCCCGAGCCGCGCGCGAAGTAGCCGCGCGCCGACCGCTCGGCCAGCTCGCTGAAGGGGTTCTCCTCGGGGTTGACGTCGACCAGCGCCGCGTTGCGGTGGAAGGCGATCCGGCCGATCTGCATGGGCAGGTTGGTGGCGCCGCTGGTCCCGACCACCAGCAGCAGGTCGGCCGCCCCGGCCGCCCGCAGCGCCGAGTCCATCGAGTAGTTCTCCTCGTCGTAGCACTCGTCGAACCAGAGCACGTGCGGCCGCAGCCACTCGCCGCAGCGCGGGCAAGTCAGCTTGGCCCGGTCGGCGGCGGTGAAGGGGGTCTCCTTGACCCGCACCCCCAGGTCGGGCTGGTCGATGCGCCCGAGCCCGCACTCGGCGGCGCAGCGGACCCAGGCGGCGTCGCCGTGGATGGTGAAGAGCCGCCTCGAGCCGGCCCGCCGGTGCAGGCCGTCGATGTTCTGGGTGATGAGCGTGAAGCGCTCGCCGAGCTGCTGCTCCAGGGTGACCAGCGCGGCGTGGCCGGCGTTCGGCTGCGCCTGGCGGCAGACGCCGAAGCGGTAGAGGTACCAGCGCCAGACCTCCTCCGGCTTCCGGTCGAACATCTCCTTGGTGGCCATCTCCTGCGGCAGGTAGTTCTTCGAGCCGACCACCCAGTACCCCTCGGCGCCGCGGAAGGTCGGGATGCCGCTCTCGGCCGAGATGCCGGCGCCGGTCAGCGCCACCACCCGCCCCTGCGCCGCCCGGACCTCCTCGAGGATCTTCGCCAGCTTCGGTTCCATTGATGGTCTTCTCCTGCAGCGTGCACGGCTACGGATGGCCCATCGTACCGCGCATCCGGTGCAGTCCCAGCCCCGATGGCTGGAGACGGTCATCAGGAAGCGCTGCGGGGGCGGCTCAAGCCGTTCCGGCCCTGCCCGAGTCCGCCTCCACCCCCCCATCGCGGCACCCTTGCTTGGCATCCGGGGCGGGCACCTTGCGTGGCATCCGGGGCGTGTGACACCGTCCGGGAGTCGAGGAAGCGTGCGTGCTCGCGCGTGAGGCGCTGCCGGCGCATGCGTTGAGCCACGTCCGCGAACGACAAGCCCATGAGCACTTCGACCATCGACCAGCCCCCGGCCGCGCGCTATCCACGCTGGGTGTACTGGGCCCCGTTGGGCACCAGCCTGGGGGGGCTCTACTTGTCCTCCAGAGAGAGCTACCTGCTCTTCCACTCCTTGGCCGAGCTCTTCAGCGTGGTGGTGGCCTTCTCGGTCTTCGTGATCGCCTGGAACTCGCGGCGCTACATCGAGAACGGCTATCTGCTCTTCGTCGGCGTGGCCTACCTGTCGCTCGGCTTCCTCGACCTCCTCCACACCCTCGCCTACCAGGGGATGCCGGTCTTCCCTGACCACCCCTTTGCGGCCAACCAACTCTGGATCGCCGCCCGCGGGCTGGAGAGCGCCACGCTGGTGGTCGCCTTCGCCTTCGTCGGCTGGAAGCGGCGCCCCGACCCAATCCTGCTGCTGGGCGGTTTCGCTGCCGTGACCGCGCTGCTCGTGGCCAGCATCTTCTGGTGGCGCATCTTCCCGGCGTGCTTCGTCGCCGGGGTCGGGCAGACGACCTTCAAGATCCTAGCCGAGTACGTGATCATCGCCGTCTTGCTGGTCGCCGTACTGCTGCTCCACCGCGACCGTGACCGGTTCGACGCCCACGTGCATCGGCTCATCCTCGGCTCGCTGCTCGCCGCCATCGGCTGCGAGTTCGCCTTCACCCTCTACGTGAGCAACTACGGCGTCGCCAACCTGGTCGGCCACTATCTCAAGATCCTCAGCTACTTCTTGGTGCACCGCGCGCTCATCGAGACAGGCGTGCGCCAGCCCTATGACCTTGTCTTCCGGGAGCTTTCAGGCGCCAACGCTTGCCTCCGTACTGAGGTCGCGGCGCGAACCGCGGCGGAGGAGGCGCAGGCCCGACTCATCGGCGAGCTGCGCTCCGCCCTCGAGGAGGTCAAGACGCTGCGCGGGATCATTCCCATCTGCGCCTACTGCAAGAAGATCCGCGACGACGTCGGCATGTGGGACCGGCTGGAGGCCTACCTCTCTCGTCACTCGGACGCGCAGTTCAGCCACGGCATCTGCCCGGACTGCCTGTCTCGCCACTTTCCGGGGGACTGAGGCTGTCGTCGCGCGTCAGTGTACCGGGTCGCCACGCGAGGAGCGGTACAACTCCTCGGCTAGCGCCGGGAGGGCCCTCCGGTTAGAGGACCTGTATGTCCACCGCCCTCACCGACGGCATCCGCGTCGAGGTCCAGAGCGCCTTCCGGCCCGACCGCTCGGAGCCGCGCCAGCGCCGCTGGCTCTTCACCTACACGGTGACCATCCGCAACGAGGGGAAGGTGCCGGCCCGGCTGGTGTCGCGCCGCTGGATCATCACCGACGGCGAGGGGCGGCGCGAGGAGGTGGTGGGCGACGGGGTGGTGGGGCGGCAGCCCCGGCTCGAGGCCGGCGAGGCCCACCAGTACACCAGCTTCTGCGTCCTCCCGACCAGCCACGGCTCGATGAGCGGCAGCTACAGGATGGTGCGCGACGACGGCGCCGGCTTCGACGCCGAGATCGCCCCGTTCTCGCTGGTGGTGCCGGGCACGCTCAACTAGCCGCGCAGGAGCAGCCACGCTCGCCGAGCGGTCCAGCGTGGACCGCTGCGGCGGCGCCGCTACCAGTACTTCTCGACGTGGATCTGCCCCGGGCGAGCCTTCTCGTGGACCAGGAAGCCCTCGCCGGTGAGCAGGCTGGTCATCTCCTCGGTCATCAGCGGGCTGCCGCAGAGGAAGACGTGGGTGCCGGCTGCGGCCGGCTTCTTGCCGAAGGCCCTCTCCAGCGCCCCGCCCTGCCAGAGCGACTGGACGTGGCCGGTGGCGCCGCTCCAGGCGGTCGGCTCCTCCTTGGGGCGGCTCACGATCGGCAGGTAGGTGAAGTTGGGGCAGACCCGGGCCAGCGTGGTCAGCTCGGCGGTGTAGCCGAGGTCCCAGGAGTGGCGGGCCCCGACCAGCACGGCGAAGCGGCGCTTCGGGTTTGCGGTGATCCCGGCCCGCAGCATGCTCATGTACGGGGCCAGCCCGGTGCCGGTCGCCACCATCACCACGTCCTGGTCGGGCGGGACCTCGGCCAGCGTGAAGAGGCCGGTGATCTTCGGCCCCAGCCAGAGCTGGTGGCCCGGCTGGAGCGCGAAGAGGCGTGGCGTCAGCTCGCCGGAGCGGACCAGCGTGAGGAAGAGCTCGAGGTGCTCGCCAGGGAGCGAGGGCGAGGCGATCGAGTAGGCGCGCCGGATGAAGCGCTCGGGATCGGCGCCCGGCTCCTCGGGATCGGCCAGCGGCGTGCGCGGCGCGCTGGCCGGCAGCCCGATCACCGCGAACTGCCCCGACTGGAAGACCGGCACCGGCCCGGAGAGCGGCGCGATCCGCAGCACCATCAGGCCGGGGGCGAGGTCGATCCGCTGCGCCACCACGGCGTTGAGCTCGATCTTCTTCACTTGGCGGCTCCCTTCGCGAGGCCCATCTCGGCCAGGAGCGCGCCGGCCCGGGCCACCTCTTCGAGGTACCAGAGCAGGTAGCGGCTGTCGACCTGGATGGAGCGGGTCGAGACCGGGTCGTAGAGCAGGTCGGAGGCGACGCTCTCGTAGGTGCCGTCGAAGAGCAGCCCGCAGAGCCGCCCCCGGGCGTCGAGCACCGCCGAGCCGGAGTTGCCGCCGGTGGTGTCGACGGTGGAGAGGAAGTTGACCGGGACGTCGCCCAGCTTCGGGTCGGCGTAGCGATCGCCGGAGCGGTCGGGCCTGGCCCTGAGCAGGTCGCGCAGCGGACCGGGCACGTCGAACTCGGCGTCGCCGGGGCGGTCCTTGGCGAGGACGCCGGCGAGGCGGGTCTGCGCCGTGTAGACCACGCCGTCTCGCGGCGAGACCCCCTTGACGGTGCCGTAGGTGACACGCAGCGTGGAGTTGGCGTCGGGGGCGACCAGGCCGCCGGCCCTCTCCAGCAGCGCCGCGGCGTAGACCGGGGCGTAGCGGCTCCGGGCCCCGGCGCGGGTCTTCTCGGCCTCGCGCAGCTGCCGGTCGAATGGCTCGAGCGCGCTGGCCAGCGCCACGAAGCTGTCGCCCGGCGCCGCCTCGGCCGGCGGCTTCTCCAGCAGCGCCAGCCGCACCGCCTGCTCGTTGAGCCGGGTCCCGGCGTAGAGCCGGTCGAGGAAGGCGTCGATCGCCTTGCCGGCCGCGGCCGTCTCCTGCCCGGCCGCCAGCCCCACCGCGGCGTCGAGCGGCGGGATGCGCTGGCCAGCCGGCAGCGCTGCCGCCTCGACCAGCGCGTAGCGGAGCAGGGCCCGGTCGGCGACCGGGTCGTAGCTCTTCTCCAGCCGCTCCATCCCCTCGCGGAGCCGGGCCCAGTTGCGCTGCTGGTACTCGGCCTCGCGCTCGGCGTCCGCCTTGCCCCGCTCGGCCGCCAGCCGCACCGCGGTGCGGGCCGCCCCCAGCAGCACCGACTGTCCGTAGACCGCGGAGAGCGCGGCGTCGCGCTCGCGGGTCTGCTCGCGCCCCTGCTGCAGCGCCTCCAGCTTCGCCAGCGCCTCGCCGTAGCGGGCCTGGCGCTTCGGATCGGCGGCGATCCAGGCGAGCAGCGCCTGCTCGTTGGCCTGGCGGGTGGCCAGCAGGCCGGACCGCTTCGCCCCCTCCAGCACCCCCCTGGCCTTCTTCATCGAGTTGGCGAGGCCGCGGACGCGCGGGTTGACCTTGATGGCCGTCTCCCTGGAGGCGGCCGAGAGCCTGTCGAGCAGCGCCAGCAGCTCGGTGTTGCGCCGCACCGTGCGCGGGTAGCTCCACTCCAGCTGCTCCTTCACCTGGCGGGCCGGCTGGAGCCGGGCGGTGCGGCCCGGGTAGCCGGCCACGATCACCAGGTCGCCCTCCGAGGCCCCCTGCGGCGAGACCTCCAGCCAGCGCTTCGGCCGGTAGGGGACGTTCTCCCTGGCGAAGGGCGCCGGCTTGCCGCCGGGCGAGACGTAGGCCCGGTACATGGAGAAGTCGCCGGTGTGGCGCGGCCACATCCAGTTGTCGGTCTCGCCGCCGAAGTTTCCGACGCCGCTGGGCGGGGCGAAGACCAGCCGCAGGTCCTGCAGCTCGAGCTGGCCGATCTCGAACCAGCGGGCCCCCTCGAAGAACGAGGCGACGGTGCAGCGCAGCCCGCCCTGCTCGCAGGCGGCGGTCCGCGCCTTGACCCGCTTCTCGATGAGCCTGGTGCGGGCCAGGTCGTCGGCGGCGGCGTCGAGGCCGACGGAGATCTCCGCGGTCACCTCGGCCACCTGGACGGTGACGAAGGCCTTGGCGCCGGGGCCGTTCCAGAGCTCCTCGGCCCGGCTCCCGGCCAGGAAGCCGGCCTTGAGCAGGTTTCGCTCCGGCGTCGAGTTGAACTGGAGCGCGCCGACGGTGCAGTGGTGGTTGGTGACCATCAGGCCATCGGGCGAGATGAAGGAGGCGCTGCAGCCGCCCAGGCTGACGACCGCCCCCATGGGCTGGCCGGTCAGGTCGGCGAAGGCCTTGGGGTCGCCCTTGAAGCCGAGGGCGGTGAGGCGCGGGGCCAGCGCCGGGACCTGTTGGGGCATCCACATCCCCTCGTCGGCGCGGGCGGTGGTGAGCAGCAGGGCGGGGATCAGGAGCAGCGACGACTTCTTCAAGGGAGTCCTTTCACCCGAGAAGGTCACTTCCGCAGCAGCTCGTCGAGCAGCTCCTGCTGGGTGACGATCTTGTGGCGCAGCATGATGCGCAGCAGCGCCGCGGCCACCTGGGTCGGCTTCACCGGCAGTGGCACGTCCTCCTGCCCGGCAGCAAGCCGCTCCAGCGCGTCGAGGATGACCACCTCCTTGGGCGTGAGTGGCCGCAGCGCGATGCGCCCCTCGACCGCCTCCTCCTCGAGCAGCTCGGTGACCTCAGGCGGCGGGGCCGGGCGTGGGACCGGGCGAGGCACCGGGGTGAAGGTCGGGGCGGGCGCCGGCGGCGCCACCACCCGGTTGGTCTGCGTGATGGTCCGTGGCGCGACGGGCGGCACCGTCGGGTGGGTGCCGGTTGGCCGGGGCGCGGCGGGCGGCACCGTCGGTTTGGTCTGCGTGGTCGTCCACGGCGCGGCGGTGGGCGGCACCGTCGGGTGGGCGCCAGTTGGCCGGGGCGCGGCGGGCGGCGCCACCACCGGGTTGGTCTGCGTGTTGGACCTGGGCGCCGGCGAGACCTGCAGCGGCGACAGCTCCAGCTCCTCGGCGGTATCCCGGTGCGAGAAGCCGCCGCGCGGCACCGAGCCGAGCAGCTCGTTGCGTTCGTCCCAGGCCGGGTCACCGGGTACCGCCGGTGTCGCCGCACCCTGGCGCGGCGACCGCTCCATCTGCTGCTCGAGCAGGTCGGTGTTCCCACCGCCGAAGGGATCGGCCAGCGGCGGCAGGAACTCCCCGCTCACCTCGGTGTCGAGGGAGATGGCCTCGAGCGGCAGCGGCTCGGAGGACGGGAAGTGGACGCGCAGCGCCTCGGCGATCTCGCGGTCGCCGCCGATGCAGACCTTGACCCGCTTGTTGAAGCGGAAGCGCAGCTCGTCGACGATGGCCAGGTTGGTCGGGTCGGCCATGGCCACGGTGAGGGTGGAGTGGTCGGCCGCCATGGGGAAGATGTTGTGCTTCACGGCGAAGTCGTTCCCCACCATCTTGAGCGCGGTCTCCAGCTGCTGCGGGTCGAGCGCCCCGAGACGGGCCACCTCGAAGCCGAGCTTGCGGGCCAGCGCCTGGACGATGGTCGCCTCGGTGGTGAGCTTCAGGTCGAGCATGGCCTGCCCGATCCGGCCACCCCAGCGGCGCTGGTGCCCCAGCGCCGACTGCAGCATGGCCTCGTCGATCACGCCTGCATCGATGAGCAGCTCTCCCAACCGCTTCTTGGTCGACATCTGGATCAATCTAACGCCGCGCCTTGGCCGGGTCGAGAAGGTGGCTTCACTCTCCCGCGGCGGCGCCGCCGCGCCCGATATCGCCTTGCCGACCGGCTACTTGGCGCCCTCGCCGCGCGTGGCGATGGCCAGCCGCTGCAGCCCGAGCCGCCGCGCCAGGTCCATGACCGCCACCACCCGTCCGTGGGCCACCCCCTCGTCGGCCTGCACCAGCACCAGGGTATCGGGGTTGCGCTCGGCCGAGGCGGTCAGCATGGAGCGCAGCTCCTCCTCCTCGACCACCTTGCCGCCGATGACGACCCGCCCGTCGGAGAGGATGGCGATGGAGAGGTCGCGGGCCGCCACCGAGTCGCCCTTGCCGCCCTTGGGCAGCGTCACCTTGAAGCCGCCCTTGTCGGCCCCCGACTCGGTGATGGCGGTGGTGGTCACCATGAAGATGATCAGCAGCACCAGGAAGATGTCGGTGAGCGGGGTGATGTTGATGTCGGCGAAGATGGCGCCGTCGGCGTCGCCCTCGCCCTCCTGGGCACCTCCGGTCGGGCCTCCCATCGCCATGGTCAGCCCTCCCCGCCGGGCGGCCGCGGCAGGGCGCCGGCCCGCAGCGTCGGCAGCAGCTCGCGCACCAGCTCCAGGTACTCCTCGGTGAGCAGCCGCAGCTGCAGCGTCAGCTTCTGGGCGTGGGTGTTGAGCAGGTTGAAGAGCACCACCGCCAGCACGGCCACGGCGATGCCGGCGGCGGTGGTGATGAGGGCCTCGGAGATGCCTGCCGAGACCACCGCGAAGCCGCCCTGCCCGGTCTGGGCCATGTCGCGGAAGGCGTTCATGATGCCGACCACGGTGCCGAAGAGGCCGACGAACGGGGCGGTGGCGCCGACGGTGCCGAGGATCCAGAGGCCGCGGCGCAGCCGGAGGTTGGTGCGCTGCCGCTCGCGCTCCACCGCCGCCGCCAGCCGATCGGCGTTCGGCTCGGCGGCCGGCCGCCCGGTCAAGCTCGCCCCCTTGGGCGTCATCGCCACCAGCCCGGCCAGGAAGACCTCGGCCGCCATCGAGGTGGAGCGCTCGCACTGGGCCCGGCCATCCTCGAGGTCCCCTCGGTAGAGCGCCCGGCCCACCGCGTCGGCCAGCGCGCGGGCCTTCTCTCCGAAGCCCCAGAGGGCGATGGCGCGCTCCACGGTCACCGCCAGGGCGAACACCGAGCAGGCGATGATCACCCAGAGCGAGGAGCTCGACTTGATGAGGGCGAGGAGGTTCTGGTCCACGGTGACTCCGGTGCGCTGCGGTGAGGGATGATCCTAAGGCGTCGAGGTGTCGAGATCCACGACCCGGGCGCCGGCCGGCGGTGTGAGCCGGAAGAGGGAGGCGTCGACCGGGGCGTTGACCTCGAGCTCGCGCCAGTGAAGCGAGAGAACCACGCCGGCGGCGGCGTCACGGGCCGAGAGGTCGGTGGGGACCCGCTGCCCGGCGCGGGTCCGGTGGATCGTGAAGGCCGCGTCGAGCCCGTCGGCCACCTCCCCCGCGGCGGTGAGGCGGCGCTGCCGCGCGCGGAGCAGCGCGGCGCCCGGCCCGACCTCGAGCCGCTGCACCCGGTCACCGGCGCGCAGGGTGAGCCAGACGCTGCCATCGCCCGGCTCGGCCGCCTCCGCCGTGGCCCCGGCCAGCAGCGGGGCCGAGCCGCAGAGCAGCGTCACCAGCGCCTCCGGGCCGATGACGACCGGGACCAGCCTGGCCAGGTTGGCCGGCGTGGCGGCGCCGCGCAGGAAGGTCCGCTCGCGGGCGTCGTAGAGGGCGAGCCGGCCGTCGGCCACCGCCAGCGTGGCCACCACGTTGCCGAAGAAGTCCTGCACGTCGATGCGCAGCCGGTCGGGCCGCTGCGCCACCAGCAGCTGCTCGGTCCCGCCCGAGCCGCCGGGCGCCTCGACCCCGACCCGGGCCCGCCCCTGCACGCTCACCACCCGGGCCTGGGCCGCCTGCACCTCGGTGAGCAGCGTGGCCGGATCGAGCGAGAGGTCGGGTGGCGGGCGGCGCGGGTGGCAGCCGGCCAGCGCCAGCAGGGCGCCGGCGACGAGCCCACGACCAGCGAGGCGCAGGGTCACGCCCGCTCCAGCGCCTGGGAGAGGTCGGCCAGCAGGTCGTCGGCGTCCTCGAGCCCCACCGAGACGCGCAGCAGGCCGCGGTCGATCCCCTGCGCCGCCAGCTCCGCCTCCGAGGCGTTGCGGTGCGAGGAGATGACCGGGATCGAGGCGAGGCTCTCGACGCCCCCCAGCGAGGAGGCGCGGGCCACGATCCGCAGGGCGTCGTGGACGCGGCAGCAGGGCTCGAAGCCACCCTTCACCGAGAGCGAGAGGACCCCGCCGCCGCCGCGCAGCTGCCGGCGGGCCAGGTCGTGGTCCGGGTGGGAGCGCAGCAGCGGGTAGTGGACGCGGGCCACCGCCGGGTGGCGCTCCAGCGCCTCGGCGAGGCGCAGCGCGGTGGCGTTCTGGCGCTCGATGCGGATCTCCAGGGTCTTGAGGCCGCGGATCAGGTCGTAGGCCACGGCCGGGTCGATGGTGCCGCCGGCGGTGCGCCGCACCTCCAGAACCGGCGCCAGCGCCGCCTTGTTCCCGGCCACCACCCCGGCCAGGTGGTCGCAGTGGCCGTTGAGGTACTTGGTGGCGCTGTGGATGACCAGGTCGACGCCGAGCAGGGCCGGCCGCAGGTTGATGGGCGTGGCGAAGGTGGCATCGACCATGGAGAGGATGCCGCGGCGCCGGCAGGCGGCCGCCACCGCGGCCACGTCGACCACCCGCATGGTCGGGTTGGTGGGGGTCTCGAAGAGCAGGGCCCGGGCCCCGGCCGGCGCCGCCGCCGCGGTCTCTGCGAGCCGCTCCAGCGGCACCTCGAGGACGCGGACGCCGAAGCGGGCCAGGATGGTGCGGGCCAGCCGGGTGGTCTGGCCGTAGATGGTGTCGGCGATGAGCAGCGTGTCGCCGGCCGCCAGGTTGGCCACCAGGGCGGCGTGGATGGCGGCCATGCCCGAGGCGAAGAGCACCGCCTGCTCGGTCCCCTCCAGGAGCGCCAGCTTGCGCTCGGCCGCCACCACGGTCGGGTTCTCCAGCCGGGAGTAGAGCCACTTGCCGTCGGGCGCGTCGAGGTAGGCGGCCGCCGCCGCCGCCGCGGTGTCGAAGCGGTAGGTGGTGGTCTGGTAGATGGGCGTGTTGAGCGCCGCGACCTGCCAGACCTCGTCCTCGCCACCGTGGACCGTCAAGGTTCCAAGCTTCACTCTGGACATGGTGGCTCTCCTTCGGGCCGGGCGGCTGCGACCGGACGGCGACGCTTAGAACAGGCGCGACCGCTTGTCGAGCCACTGGCGGGCCCGGCGCTTCGCCACCGCCTGCTCGGCGGCACGCTCTGCGGCCGGCGGCGCCGCCAGCACCTCGCCGAGCAGCCGCTCGAAGGCGGCCCTGTCCTGCAGCAGCACCGCCAGGGTGCGGGCCTCCTCGACGCGCCGCCAGGGCTCGTCGGGGAAGAGCTCGGCGGCCCGGGCGAAGCGGGTCCGCGCCGCCTCGACGCCGCCACCGGCCGAGGCCGGAAGCAAGGCCGACCAGGCGCCCAGCGCCCGGAGCGGGCCGGCGTCGTCGAGCCGCTCGTCGAGGGCGGCGGCGCGCAGCAGCAGCGGCAGGGCGTGGTCCTTGACGGCCAGCACCGCGGCCGGGCCGTTGGCCTGGGCCACGCCGAGCCGACCGACCGCCAGCCAGTAGAGCGGCTCGGCGCCGGGCGCCTCGACCAGCGCCGCCGCCTCTCCGACCGGGCGCCCCTCGAGCAGGGCCGCGGCGAAGCGCGGGGCCAGCGCCGCCAGGGCCCGCTCGGCGGCCCGCGAGCAGGCGTCGTGCGCCGAGAGCGCCTCGGCGGGCAGCTGCGCGGCCAGGGCCCTGAACCCCTCCCCGCGCGCCAGCCGCAGCTCCAGCTCGGACTGGCCGGGGCGGGCCGCGGCGGCGCGGCGCCAGGCCGACAGCGCGGTCACCAGCTCGGCCGGCTCGCCCCGGCGCGTCCAGGCGGCGTCGCCTTCAGCGAGCAGGGCGGCGAGCGCCTCGGGGCCGAGCGGTGGGGTGGCCGGTGCCATCGGGGCGCCAGGGCAGCCGGCCAGCGCCAGCAGCAGGCCGAGCGCCAGCGGCAGGTCGAGCGTCAGCCCTCGGGGACCGCGGGCCACGACCGCTACTTCCGCTTCTTGCCGGCCTGCTTCTTGGGCGCCTGCTTCTTCGGGGCGCCCTTCTTCGGGGCGCCCTTCTTCGGCTGCGGCTTCTTCTTCGGGGCCTGCTTCTTCTTGGGGGCCGGCTTCCTGGCGGCAGGCTTCTTCGTAGCCGCCTTCTTCATAGCCGGCTTCTTCGCGGCCGCCTTCTTCGGGGCCTGCTTCGCCGCCGGCTTCCTCGCCTCAGGCTTCCCGGACGCCGGCCTGGCAGCGACCCTGGGGGCGGCCTTGGCCGGCGCCGCGGTGACCCTTGCCACCGCGGGCAGCGGCGCCACGGCCGGGGCGAGCGGGCGGGCCGGCTGGAGCGCGCGCGGCGCCATCACCGGGCGCTGCGGCTGGGCGCGGCTCAGGCGGGCCAGGCGCGCCTCCTCCTCCGCCTGGGTGACGTGGAGCGGTGGCTGGCCGGCGCGCTGGCGGGTCTCGTCCTCGGCCGAGTAGTAGAGCTGGTAGGTGGCGAGGCCGCGAGTCACCAGCTCGCCCCGCTGGTTCTCGGCCCAGAGCTCCAGGTCCATGGTGTAGGCGTCCCCGGCCTCGAAGCGCCGCTCCACCACCCGGCCGCGCGCGGTGAGCACGTCGCCGGGCCAGATGAACTTCACGAGGCGCGAGGAGAGCTTCTTGAGCCGGGCTCCGCGGGTCCAGTCGGTGGCCAGCTCGGCCAGGAAGCCCATGCCGATGGTGCCGGGGGCGAAGGCGCTGGGGAAGCCCGAGGCCTTGGCGTGCGGCTCGTCGATGTAGAGCGGGTTCCAGTCGCCGGCCGAGCCGACGTAGCGGGCGATCTGCAGCCGGTCGACCGGCGGCTTGACGAGCGGCGGCAGCTCGTCGCCCACCTTGACACCCTCGAAATGGAGCTGGCGAACGCTGAGGGACATGGCTGGCTACCCCCGCCGGAGGATGTAGGTGGCCCGCGACTTGAAGACCAGGGCGCCCTGCTCGTCGCGCCCCTCGTCCTCGATGGCGATGACGTCCATGGGGCCGCTGGCGCCGGAGCGCTCCTGCACGTCGGCCACCTTGCTGCGGACGGTGAGCCGGTCGCCGGCCACGATGGGCCGGCCGTATTCGAAGGACTGCTCGCCGTGGAGCATGGAGCGGGTGCCGAGGTCGAGCGAGTGGCGGAAGCGCTCGCCCCAGCCGAGCGTGAGGGCGAAGGTGGGCGGCGCCACCAGCCCGGGGAAGCCGGCGGCGCGGGCCGCGGCCTCGTCGAGCGCCAGCGGGTTGGGATCGCCGAGCGCCTCGGCGAAGCGCCGGATGGCCCCCTTCTCCACCTCGTGGAGGACGGGCTCGCTGACCCGGCCGATGAGCGACTTGTCGAGCATGCTGGCTCCTTGGCCTAGCGCCCTGCCGGCAGGTCGAGGACCGTGATCAGGCCTCGCCGCTCGGTGATGGCCAGCGCCGCGTGCACCACGGCGTTGGCGGTGGCCGCCGCGCCCGGGATCCCCCCGGGCACCACCGCGCGCAGCGGCGGATCGGCGTCGATCTCCACCTCGTCGCGCGGCTCTTCCGCGCCGAGGGCGAACTCCAGCTCCAGCCGGACCACTTCCCGGCCTTCGGCGAAGGCGCGCGCCACCTGCTGGACGCCCGCCACCTGCCCCGCCTCGATCCCGTGGCCGGCCTCGTCGGCGAGCAGCGGCACCAGCTCCTCGTCGACCTCGTCGAACTCCAGCCCGCAGCCGACCGCCGCCAGCGCCGCCGACTCGGCCAGCCCGACGTGGCCCAGCTCGCCGCGCTGGTCGGCAGCCTCGAAGGCCTCCTCGGTCAGCCCCACGCCCAGCTTGCGGCGCAGCCGCTCGCCGGCGCCGGCCAGGTCGACCACCCGCAGCCCGCGGACGTGGCGCACCTCGCCCAGCACCTGCGCCAGCACCGCCGGGAGCCGGTCGAGGGTGAAGCCGGGGCTGACGCCGGTGCCGACCACCGCCACGTCGTGGGCCTCGCAGAAGAGGTCGAGCGCGTCGGCCTCGGACTCGTGGTGAAGCCAGGGCCAGGCCAGCTCCTCGCAGGTGGAGACCACCGAGCAGCCGGCCTTCACGGCCCGTCGAATCAAGGGGAGCGCCTCCTCGAAGGAGGAGCCGGTGGCCATGATCACCACCCCGCCGCGGGCCTCGATGAAGCCGGGGGCCGGGTCGTTGCCGACGGTGAGCCCGCCGGCCGGCCGCTCCAGGAGCAGCTCCAGCTTCTTGCCGAGGAGCGCAGGAGCCTGGTCGACGGCGGCCACCAGCCGGAGCTCGGGGCGCGCCAGCAGCGCGCGGGCGATCCCCCGCCCGGCCTCGCCGAGCCCAATGAGCACCACCGGAATGGTCGTGTCGGCCACGCGCCCTCACCTGCCGCCCCAAGGTTCCGGAAATGTCCGGATCTCCGAAGGTTGACGCACCTTTATATGGCATCGGTTGATCCCCTATCAAGAAAAGGGGACTTGCCGCCCTGCGCGCGACCCGACTGGGGCGTCAATCGGCAGGCGCGACTCGGCAACACGACGCGACGCGTCAAGTCGTCGTGGTTTTTAGAGATTATCTGATGTCCGGCACTAGGAGGCCACCAGGAGCCGGGTGCGGGAGCCGGGGCGGCATCCGCGGCAGTCCGGCTCAGCCGCCGATGAGCCGCTCCAGCAGCGCCCGGGCGGCCGGGTCGGCCCAGTCCATGTCGCCGATCACGTAGGCGGCGATCCGGCCCGACTTGTCGACGATGTAGCTCTCCGGGAACTTCACGTCGTCCGGGGCGCAGGCGCCACGGCCGGTGCAGTACCAGGCCCGGACGCTCGTCTTGCCTTCCCGGTCGAGCGCCACGGTGACGTTGGCCGGGAGCCGCCCACCCTGCCCCGGCGTCTTGAAGAACTGCTGAACCAGGTCGGCCGACTCGTCGACCGAGACCGCCACCATCTTGAACTTGCCCGGATGGCGCGCCGTCAGCTCCTGGCCCAGCTTGACCATGCTCGGCATCTCGACGCGGCAGGGCGGGCACCAGGTGGCCCAGAAGTTGACGAAGACCACCTGCCCCCTGGCCGCCGCCAGGTCGAAGCGGCCGCCGTCGACGGTCGGCAGGTCGAGGGGCGGCGCGACCGGCGGCGACCTGGCGAGGACGACCTGGCCATAGACCATCGGCTCGCCGGGCGGCGGGACGGCCGCGCCCGGCGGAGGGCGGGGAGGCGGCGGGGCGGAGCGGATGAGCTGCTCCGCCTCGTGGGTGGCGTTCCAGGCCATCCAGCCGGCGCCGGCGAAGGCCACCAGGAAGACGACGCCGGCGACGACCAGCTGCCGGGACGGCCTGCTCGGTTCAGTCTGGGCCATGAACCGGGCTTATGCCACGGACCAGTCACTTGCCGCCACCGCATCGAAGCGACAGACTGTCGGCTCATGCGCGGCCTGATGGGAAGCTTCGCGATCCTCCCGCTCGGCGAGCTGCTCGAGCTGCTCTCCCGGCGCGGCCTGGCCGGCACGCTCAACTGCGAGCGCGGCACGGTGCGCAAGACCATCCACCTGGCCGGCGGCAAGGCGTTGGGGGCCTCCTCCAACGACACGCGCGACCGCCTCGGCCAGCTGCTTGTCAGCTTCAACCACCTCGACGAGGCGGCGCTGCAGAAGGCCATCGAGACCCAGGAGGAGACCCAGATCCGGCTCGGGCGCGTCCTCACCATGACCGGGCTGGTCTCCGCGGAGGTGCTCCGCGACGTGCTGGCCATCAAGATCCGCGAGACCCTGCTCGACGTCTTCCTCTGGGAGTCGGGGCTCTTCCGCTTCGACGACTCGCCGCCGGCGGCGGTCGACGAGTTCGACACCAGCGTGACCATCGCCGACCTGCTGGGCGAGGCCGAGTTCCGCACCACCGCCTGGTCGGCCTTCCGCGGCGAGTTCCCCACCGGCGTCGGGACGCTCGAGGTGGATGACACCAAGGTGCCGGTCAGCATGACGCCAGACACCGTCGACGGCCGGCTGCTGCAGCTGGCGCGGAGCGGGAGCACCATCGACGAGCTGGGGCTGGCGCTGCGCGCCACCGACTTCCACCTCTACCAGCGGCTCTACGCGCTCTCGCGCCAGGGGATCGTCCGGCCGGCACCGGCGCGCTTCAACAGCGGAATCCGGGCCCGCACCGAGCTGGGCGTGGCCGAGCTGATCGAGCGAGCCCGCGGGCTGCTGGCCGACGGGCTGGCCGACGACGCCGAGCTGGTGGCGACGCGGGCCGTGGCCCTGGCTCCCAGCTCCGGCGAGGCCCACGACCTGCTCCTCGAGGCCGAGCGGCAGCTGGCCCAGACGCTGCGCTCCGACCTGCTCGAGCCGGGGCGGGTGGCGCGCCGCTCCATGGCCATGGGGGCGATCGCCGGGCTGAAGCTCTCCAACGTCGACAAGTACCTGCTCTCGCGCTGCGACGGGCAGCGCACGGTCAAGCAGCTGGCCCAGCTGGCGCCGCTGCGCGAGCTCGACGTGCTGAAGGCGCTCAAGCGGATGGCCGACGGCGGCGTCGTCGAGTTCGGCTAGGGCGCGTCGCGGCGGCCTCTTCCGGAGGCGGCGGGCGCGGGCCTGTGCCCGGACGCGGGAGCCCGGCGCGTGGACCGCCTGCTCGCCTACCCGGCCGGCTTGAGCTGCTTGTGGACCTTCTTGAGGAAGGTCTTGGTGCAGCGGCCGTGCTCGCTCTCGTGCTGGACGATCTCGGCGGTGAGCCGCGCCTTGGCGTCGGTGCTGAGGGCGCTGGCGCTCACCTCGCGCGCCAGCTGCACGCCCTCTAGCGTCACCGGCACCTTCGGCCCGGTGGCCGGCTGGACCACCGCCGACGCGTAGTGCGAGGGCTTGGTCTTGGTGACGTCGTGGAAGGCGGGGGAGTACTCGGCGCGGCGGCCCGAGCCGTGGCAGCTCGGGCAGGTGGCGGTGCTGCCGCCCAGGGCGTTGCCGACGCGGCCGTCGCCGCCGCACATCCCGCATGATTCACCGTGCATGTGCGGCTCCCTGCGGCGTCGGGTCGGGGCGTTGGTGGCGCATGGTCCGATCTGTATCACCATCCACATGGTCGTGGCGTCGCCGGCCTCTGGTGGCGGCGCCGCAAGACACGAGGACTGTCCCTCTCCCGGCGATCCGCATGCGGAGCCAAGGGCGGCTCCGTCCACCGACCGGAAGGCGCAGCGAAGGGGTCCGCGGGGCCGGACGCCTCCGCGGGTTCCGATGCCACGAAACAGGCGTCCCTCTTGGGTTCTACGCATGTCGGCGAGCCCTGGAATGTCAGACCCGCATGAGACGCTCCGTGAATGAACAACGCGCAACCGACCCCATCCTCGGCCGCGGCGCACGCCCCGGCCAGCCGTCCTCTCGAGCTCATGGAAGCACGGCAGCAGCGGGACACCCTCAAGACGCTGCTTCGTACCGAGCAGACGGCGATGGCCGACTTTCTCGTCGCCCTGGCCGAGTTCGACCGGCGCCGCGGCTGGGCGCCGCTCGGGCATGCCAACCTCTTCGCCTTCCTGCTCGTCGAGCTCCAGCTCTCCCGCAGCGCCACCTTCTGGCGCTTCAGCGCCGCCCGGCTTCTCCAGCGCTTCCCGCAGGTCATCGAGCCCCTGCGAGACGGTCGCCTCTGCCTGACCACCGCCGCCGAGCTGGCCAAGGTGCTGACCGAGGAGAACCTGGCCGAGGTCCTGCCTCGCTACTACCAGCTCTCGGCGCGCGAGGCTGCCGAGGTGACGGCCGAGCTCCAGCCCCGGGAAGATCCGCCCCTTCGCACGGTGGTGAGCCTGTTGGTGCCTGAGCAGCGCTCGATGGTCACGGCTTCGGTCGCTCCAGGCGCCAACAACGCGCCCGCTCTCCAGTCGGCTCCGACGGAGCCCACTTCGGGGACACGTACTGCCGGTCCGGTTCGGGCGCCCGAACCGGTTTCGACCCACCCCGCACGGGTCGTGGATCTGCGCGACGACCTCGTCCCCCTCACCGCCGATCTGCGCCGCCTTCACATCACGGTGAGCCGCCAGTTCCTCGAAGAGCTGGAGTCGGCCAGGGACGGGCTCTCGCACGCCGTCCCGAACGCCACCACCGAGCAGGTGCTGCAGGCGGCGCTGCGGCTCCTGCTGGAGAAGCAGGCCAAGGGGCGTGCGCTCGTGAAGCGCCCGCGGATGGTGCGGCCGACCCCGACCCCGACCCCGACCTCGACCTCGACCGCGACCCCGACCCCGACCTCGACCCCGACCCCGACCTCGACCCCGACCCCGACCCCGGCCGCGACCCCGACCCCGACCCCGACCCCGGCCGCGACAGAGCCGCCCCCTCACCGAAGAGACGGCCCCCGCCCAGCCATCCCCGCCGCCGTTCGCCGCGCCGTCTGGGAGCGCGATGGCCAGCACTGCACCTGGCCGCTCGACGGTGGCGGCTGCTGCGGCTCCACGCACCGGCTGGTGCTCGACCACATCATCCCCTGGGCCGAGTGGGGACCCTCCACGGTCGAGAACCTCCGAATCGTCTGCGCCACGCACAACGCCCTGGCGGCGAGGCAGCTCTTCGGAGTGCGAGTGGTGGGGCGGTATGCGGGGAGGCGGGCCGGACGTGGAGGCAAGGAGGGTGCCGGCTAGGGGCTGGCTAGCGGTGCTGGCACCGCCCGCAGAAGTAGGTCGAGCGCCCCGCCTGCACCAGCCGCTGGATGGTCCCGCCGCAGCCGGCGTGGCGGCAGCGGGCGCCGGCCCGCTCGTAGACATGGAACGGGTTTTCGCCCCCCTGCTCCACCATCACCAGCGGCCCGTCGCCGAGCGCGTCGAGCCCCGCCAGGCCGAAGCGGAGCGAGGCTCGCACCGCCCGGGCCAGGCGGGCCACCTCGGCGGCGGTGAGCGCGTCGCCGCGGCGGCGCGGGTCGAGCCGGGCCCGCCAGCAGGCCTCGGAGGCGTGGATGTTGCCGACGCCGGCCAGCAGCGACTGGTCGAGCAGCGCCACCTTGACGGCCCGGCGGGTGGCGCCGAGCCGCGCCGCCAGCCGCGGCAGGTCGATGCGGGCCGCCATGGGGTCGGGGCCGAGCGCGGCGAGATCGGGCCAGCGGTCGAAGCGGGCCTCCGGCACCAGCCGGAGCCTCCCGAACATTCGCGGGTCGAGGTAGTGGACCCGGCGGCCGTCGTCGAGCGTGAGCGAGAGCCGGGCGTGGCGCGGCGCCGGCTCGCCCCCCGGGAGCGCCACCCACTGCCCGGTCATGCCGAGGTGGGCGTTGACGCCGAGCGGCCCCTTCCCTGCCCCGCCGCCCCCGCCGCGCAGCGTCAGCAGGAGCTGCTTGCCGTGCCGGTCGACCTGCTCGACCCGGGCGCCGGTGAGCGCGCGGGCGAAGCCGGCCGGGTGGCCCGGGCGGAAGAGCCGCCGGGCGGCCGGATCGGCGCGCACCGCCACCAGCAGGCGATCACCGAGCCAGCGGCGCAGCTGCCTCGCCGCCCACTCGACCTCGGGAAGCTCGGGCATCAGCGCCCTCCCGGCCGCGGCTCGGCCCGCGAGCAGGGCGCGCCAGGCGCCGCAACCCGGGGCGTCGACGCCAGGCCGCTCACGCTCAGTCCCTGCGTCGCGTGAAGGCGGCCATGAAGAAGCCGTCGGTGCCGTGGCGGTGGGGCATCAGCTGCAGGGTGTGCCCCTCGACGCCGAGCTCGGCGGCCCGCTCGGCGCCGAGCTGCGGGGCGAGCGGCGCCGGGTCGAGCGGGAGCGTGGCGGCGATGAAGTCGGCCACCGCGCCGTTCTCGGTCCGGCCGATGGCGCAGGTGGCGTAGACCAGCCGCCCGCCCGGCTTGAGGAGCCGCGCGAAGCGAACCGCCAGCACCTTCTGCAGCGCCGCGAACCTCTCCGGATCGGCCGGGGTGAGCCGCCAGCGGGCGTCCGGCTTGCGCCGCAGCGTCCCCAGCCCGCTGCAGGGGGCGTCGATCAGCACCACGTCGGCCTTGCCGGCCAGGTCGTCGAGCTGCCCGTCGGCCTCCTCGCCGGCGGCGATGGCGCGGGTCCGCAGGTTGTCGACGCCGTCGCGGCGGGCCCGTCGCCTGGCCTCGTCGAGCCGCCCTTCGTCGGAGTCCAGCGCCCAGAGCGTGCCGCGGTTGTGCATCTCGGCCGCCAGCGCCAGGGTCTTGCCGCCGGCCCCGGCGCAGGCGTCGACCACGGTCTGGCCGGAGCGGGCGCCGCAGCAGAGGGCGATCAGCTGCGAGCCCTCGTCCTGGATCTCGAAGCGGCCGGCCTTGAAGCTCGGCAGCGCGAAGGCGTTCTGGTGGCCGTCGAGCGTCAGCCCCCAGGGGCTGAAGCGGGTCGGCGTGGCCACCGTCCCCTCGGCGGCCAGCGTGGCCTGCAGCGCCTCGCGGGTGCCGCGCAGCAGGTTGGCGCGGACGGTGAGCGGGGCCCGGTCGTTGAGCACCCCGACCAGCGCCACCGCCTCGGCCTCTCCCAGCTCCTCGATGAAGCGGCGCGCCAGCCAGAAGGGGAGCGAGCCGCGCTGCGCCAGCCGCTCGCCCGGGTCGGTCAGCGCCGCCAGCCGCTGCTCGGCGCCCGCCAGCCCGCGCAGCAGGGCGGCCGGAACCGCCAGCCGGCGGGCCGCAACGTCGGCCTCGACCCCGCCGAAGCGGACCAGCCAGGCGGCGTAGCGGGTGGGGAGGCCCGGCGGCGGGCCGCCCGGGGCCAGGAGCCAGTCGAGCTGCCCCTGCCAGCGGGTGATGCCGTAGACCGCCTCGGCCACGGCCCGCCGCTCGGTGGCGAAGAGCCGGCTGTCGCGCAGCGCCCGCTCCAGGGCCCGGTCGGCCAGCCAGCCCTGGCTGTGGACCAGCCCGTGGACCTCGAGCACCGCGGCGTCGACCTGGTCGAAGCGGACCGGGCGGCTGGCCGCCTCGGCCGCGGCCCGATCGGCGCTCGACCGGCTGGCGGTGCGCCGCGGCCGCGAGAGGGCCTCGTGGCCCCCCTTGCGACTGGCCTGGCCCCGCTGGCCGCCGCGCCCCGGCGCCGGGCGTCCGCCCGCGGCCTTCGACGGCGCCTTGCCGGCCCGCGACGGCGCCTTGCCATGGCCGCGGCCGTGCCCAGTCCCGCTCTTCACCCGGGTGCTGCCCGGCTTCTTGCTACCCGGCTTCTTGGTGGTGGTCACGACCCCTTCTACAGCGAGTCGGGGACCTACAGCGAGTCGAGGACGCTGGCGACGTGGCCAGTCACCTTCACCTTGCCGAGCACCTGCTCCACCTTGCCGTCGGCCCCCACCACCACGGTGGTGCGGATGGTCCCCATGATCTTCTTGCCGTACATCACCTTCTCGCCCCAGACCCCCCAGGCCTTCTGCACCTCGAGGCCGGGATCGCAGAGCAGCGGGAAGGGGAGCTGGTACTTCTCGGCGAACCTCTTCTGGGCGGCCGGGGCGTCCTTGGAGACCCCGAGCACCGCCACCTTCTTCTTCTTGAACGCGTCGACTTCATCACGGAAGTCGCAGGCCTCCTGCGTTCAACCGGGCGTCGAGGCCTTCGGGTAGAAGAAGACCACCACCCGCTTCCCCTTGAAATCCGAGAGCTTAACTAGCCTGCCGTCCTGATCCGGCAGGGTGAAGTCCGGCGCCTTCTTGCCAACGTCGAGTGCCATGTCCGCCTCCAGTCGAGCGCTGTCGAGTGCTGCAGTCGAATGCAGCCATCGAGTGCCAGGGAGCCTAACGCGCCAGGCCGCGCCTCGCCCGCGTCTCGCCCGCCCTCGCCCACCCCTCCCGCCAAAAAGGTGAGGCGCCAAGGCGGCTTGCGGTGGCGAGGGGACCATGCTAGATCGCCGTTCCCGCTCGTCTCTCGACCAGCGGGGGGTGACCGCAGCCAGGCACCCGCCTCACCACTACGCACACGCCCCGGCAGTGCGCTCCGGTGCTCGAGATCGTCTCGGGCTCTTCGCGCACGGCAGCTCCAGGGCGTGGTGGACACCAACCGGAGAAGACCATGGAAGAGACCACGCAGATCCCCGCCGCAGCTCCCGCCGTCGAAGTCCCCGCCACGCCCGGCGTCGAAGTCCCTGCCGCCGTCGCCGCCGAGCCGACCATGGCCGCGGCCCTCACCAGCAGCGGCACCGCCATCAGCATGAAGCAGCTGCTCGAGGCCGGCGTCCACTTCGGTCACCAGACCAAGCGCTGGAACCCGAAGATGAAGCCGTACATCTTCGGCGCCCGCAACGGCATCTACATCATCGACCTGCAGAAGACCGTCGGCCTGGCTCGCGGCGCGCTCCGCTTCGTCTCCGACGCGGTCGCCAAGGGCGGCTCGGTGCTCTTCATCGGCACCAAGAAGCAGGCCCAGGACGCCGTCCGCGAGGAGGCCTCCCGCTCCGGCCAGTACTTCGTCACCAACCGCTGGCTGGGCGGCACGCTCACCAACTTCAAGACCATCAAGACCGGCATCGAGCGGCTCAAGACCCTCGAGAAGATGAAGGAAGACGGCACCTACGACCGCCTCCCCAAGAAGGAGGTCGCCGCCAACGAGCGCGAGCGCGAGAAGCTCGAGAAGAACCTCGGCGGCATCAAGGACCTGCCGCGGCTCCCCGCCGCCATCTTCGTCATCGACACCAAGAAGGAGCACATCGCGGTGCACGAGGCCAACCGGCTCGGCATCCCGGTGGTGGCGGTGGTCGACACCAACTGCGATCCCGAGGGGATCGACTTCGTCATCCCCGGCAACGACGACGCCATCCGCTCGATCCGCCTCTTCACCGGCAAGGTGGCCGAGGCCTGCCTCGAGGGCAAGGCGCGCCACGCCAAGTGGGTCGCCGAGCACGGCGCCACCGAGGAGCGCGGCGGAGACGACCGCGACGCCGCCAGCGAGCGCGGCTCCAAGGACAAGCGTGACCGCGGTGGTGCCCGCGGCGGCCAGCGGCGCGAGCGGCGCGATGACCGCGGCGCCGCCAGCGCCAACGTCGAGGTGCTGCGCAAGGGCGAGGTGACCCCGGTCATCGCCCCGGCCGCCCCGGCCGCCGCCCCGGCCCCCGAAGCGGCGCCGGAGTAGCCGGCTCGCTCACCACCAGCTTCGAGTACCCGGGGGCGGGCCGAGAGCCGGCTCGCCCCCGCTCTTCATCCGCTTCCAAGAACGAGGACCACGACATGGCCGAGATCACCGCCAAGATGGTGCAGGAGCTCCGCGAGAAGACCGGGGCCGGCATGATGGACTGCAAGAAGATGCTGACCGAGGCCGCCGGCGACATGGCCAAGGCCGAGGAGCTGCTCAAGGCCAAGGGGATGGCCTCGGCCGCCAAGAAGTCGGGCCGGTCGGCCACCGAGGGGGCGGTCGCCTCCTACATCCACCTGGGCGGGAAGATCGGGGTGCTGCTCGAGGTCAACTGCGAGACCGACTTCGCCGCCCGCAACGAGGCCTTCCAGGCCCTCGTCAAGGACCTGGCCATGCAGGTGGCGGCCGCCGCGCCGCTCTACGTGCGCCGCGAGGAGATCCCGGCCGAGCTGGTCCAGGTCGAGATGGAGATCGTCAAGGTCCAGCTCCGCGAGCAGAAGAAGCCCGAGGCGATGCTGGAGAAGATCGCCGCCGGCAAGCTCGACCGCTACTTCTCCGAGGTGGTGCTGCTGGAGCAGGCCTTCGTCAAGGACGACAAGAAGAAGGTCTCCGACGTGGTGGCCGAGGCGGTGGCCAAGATCGGCGAGAACATCCAGGTGCGCCGCTTCGCCCGCTTCGCGCTCGGCGAGGGGCTGGAGAAGAAGCAGGAGAACTACGCCGAGGAGGTCGCCAAGGCGGCCGGCGCGGTGAAGTAGTCGCTCTCAATCACCCGAGGCCTCGCCGGCGCCCCGCCCTGCCACATGCAGCGCGGGGCGCTGTCGTCTCTGGCGGCGGCTGTCCTGGCGGCGGCTGTCCTGGCTGCGGCTGTCGTCTCCGGCGGCCGCCGGCGTTAGACTTCTGCCATGCACGCCCTCCTCCTCGCCGTGGCGCTCGGACAGGCCACGCCGGCGACGCCGTCAACGACTCCAGCGGCCGAGCCCCCGACGACCGCCACCGCCACGCCGGACCCGGTGACATCGCCCGACCCGGTCCCAGTCCCGCCGCCGGAGTCCCCTCCCCCGTCCCCTCCGACGACGGGGGCGGTCGCGACCTCTGCACCCCGGCCGGTGGAGCTGATCCGGCTGCCGGGCGGCCGCTTCCAGGCCACGCTCGACGGGCAGCCGGTCTCCGGTGCCGACTTCTACCGGGCGGTCCTGCGCCCCGACCTGGCGGCCCGGGTCGAGCAGGTCCGCTCCCACCGGACCGCCCTGCTGGTCTCCGCCGCCGCCGCCCCGCTGATGGGGCTCGGCATCGGCTGGGCGGTCGGCGCGAGCCAGCAGTGGCCCCTGCCCCCCTGCTACGTCGACCTCGGCCCAGGCTCCTGCCCGGGCCGCGACCAGGTGTCCTCGGAGAACCGCTTCGCCATGCAGCGAGCCCTGCTGGTCGGCGCCGGGGTGGGGCTGAGCGCGGGGGTGCTGCTGGCGGTGATCGGCCGGTCGGTCCACCCGCCCGAGCCGACGGCCGAGGAGGCCGAGGCGCTGGTGCGGGCCTACCGCTTCCGGACCGGGCCGATGCCCAGCCCGGCCCCGATCGGTGGCCGGCCGGGCGCCGGCGCCGGGCTCGACCTGCAGGCCGGGCCCGGGTCGGTGCGGCTGGCGCTGCGGGTCGGGTTCTAAATCGGGATAGGGGGTAGCCGGTGATCCCGGCTACGCCCCTCCCACACCACCGGACATGCGGAGCCGCATCCGGCGGTTCGAGTTGTTGAGGTTACTCGGCAAGCCTTGGGATTCCCATCCGGTCGAAGTAGCTCGTTGGCATGGCGACGTGAAGCGCTCCGCGCTCGGAGGTCCTCCAGTAGCGGCGAGCGTGGGCGGCGGCCGCGCGTGCGTTCAGCTCGCCGACCTGCCGAGCCTTCAGCTCACGGTAGACCGTCGTCCCCCGCTTCCACTGCTTGAGTTGCACCTGGCGCAGCCGACGGCGGATCCACTTATCGAGGGCGCTGAGCACGCCGGGCGTCTCGGCGAGCCGGAAATATTCCTTCCAGCCCCCAAGGTAGCC
This sequence comes from Anaeromyxobacter sp., assembly GCA_031388695.1. Lineage (GTDB taxonomy): Bacteria > Myxococcota > Myxococcia > Myxococcales > Anaeromyxobacteraceae > JADKCZ01. Next base: position 71,626 of record JANMRY010000138.1, read on the forward strand.
CCGCAACTCCGCGCATACCCTGTTCATGGATCGGCCGCCGTTCCGGGTCGTGATTTCCCGGACCCGCTCCTTCATCGCTTCAAGGGCCTTCGGCGCGATCCGCCGCTTCGCCTTCCGCCCCGGAGCCACCCAGAAGCTGTAGCCCAGGAACTTCCGGTCCCACGGTCGTGCCACCGCGCTCTTCGCCTCGTTGACCCGAAGTCGGAGTCGCGCGTAGAGCCGCCTGAGCGTCTCCATCACGTCCTCGCCCGCCCGCTTCGACCGCACGTACACGTTGCAGTCGTCGGCGTAGCGCACGAAGGCGTGGCCTCGCTTCTCCAGTTCCTTGTCCACTTCGTCGAGGAGCACGTTCGCGAGGAGTGGCGAGAGCGGCCCGCCTTGCGGCGTCCCCTCGTGCCTCTCCATCACCACCCCGTTTGCCATGACGCCGGCTTCGAGGTAGCGCCGAATCAGCCCCAGCATCCGCTTGTCCGCGATCCGCCCCGCCAGCTTCCCCATCAGCACGTCGTGGTTGACGCGGTCGAAGAACTTCTCGAGATCCACGTCCACCACCACGCGGCGACCGTCCTGGATGTACCGCTGCGCCTCGCACACGGCATCGTGCGCGCGGCGTCCCGGCCGGAAACCGTGGCTGTGTTCGGAGAACGTCGGGTCGAATCGTGGCTGTAGCACCTGCAGGATGGCCTGCTGGACGAGCCTGTCGAGCACCACCGGGATCCCGAGCTCTCGGACCCCGCCGCCGCTCTTGGGAATCTCCTGCCGCTTCACCGGCCTCGGCTGGTAGGTCCCCGCCAGCAGTTGCTCGCGGATCTCCTCCCAGTGTTCGACCAGGTACTCCGGCAGCTCCTCCACGGTCATCCCATCGACACCGGGACTTCCCTTGTTCTGCTTCACTCGCTTCAGCGCCGCCTTGGCGTTGTCGCGCTGGACCACCTCTTCCATGAGGCGGTCCGTTCCTGGGCACTCGTTTCCGTTCGTCGCCGTCGATGCTTCGCCGCTCCGCCGGCACCTCGGGGCTTCACCCCTACCCTCCAGCGGGAGCACCAACTGCACGGTCTTCTGGCGCATGGCGTCTCCGAGACTCACGGGCGTCCTGCCCTCCTACTCGTTCGGCCCTTCGCGCCGCTTCGGTTGTTCGGCTGCCGGTAGGCGGGCTGCCATCCCTGCCGAGCCTCGCGGTCACTACTACGGCCTCTGCTGACTTCTCGCTCCGCCACCTCGGCGTCGCCCTTTCGGGCGCGAGGCGAGATCTCCCCAGGTAAGGGTCGTGGCTTTCACCGCACCGCCGCCGGATTTACGTCGCCGCCCTTTGGTCGCGAGAGCTTCGCGGTCCATTGTCCGCTCGCCCTGATCGGCGCCGCCTCGTATCCGGTTTCTGTTCGTCGGCTCGCGGCTTCGCTCCCCGCTTCTTTCAGCACCTCCCTCGCGGTCGGCACCTTGCGGTTCGCTCGGGGTCCCTGCGACCGGGTTCCCCAGAGGACTTCCACCTCCAAGTCACGCCCATGCTGGGCGCACAAAGAAGAAGGGCTGGCCCGGAGGCCAGCCCTTCGATGAAAACCCTATCCGATCAGCCTACGGTCCGAAAGCGACCTTGCGACCCGCAGCGCCGTTGTAGACATTCGTAGCGAAGGCGGGGCGAACCCGGTAGTAGTAGGCCGTACCGGGCGTGGCGGTCAGATCGACGGCGCTGCGTGAAGTGCTGGTGGTCAGGCGAGCGACCGGAGTCGTCGCGGTGCTGGCCGTGGTGGAGAGCGTCGCCGTGATGTCCGCCCAGGTACCGGGGGCACCGTCGACCTCCGGGGCGCGCTCGACGACCCAGGCCGGCTGGACCACGTTGCCGCTACGAGTCCACGAGGTTGCCGGAAGCACCCGGCCCCAGGCCAGCTGGACCGCGCCAGGGATCGTCACCGCGCTGCCGGTGGCCGCGAAGTTGGTGAGGGTCACCGGGAGCGGGCCACGGGTCGAGGCCGCGGTCTCGTTCCAGACGGTGGGCGCCGCGCCCTCGCCGACCCGGATCAGGTAGTCGGTGCTGGGCGGAAGCTCGGGGAGGAGGTACTCACAGACATCGTAGCCGATGGGCGTGGTCGCAGCGACGTTGAAGTCATAGGCCGGACCGCAGGCAGTCGCCGGGTCGATTGCGATGGGAGCCGACCAGACGGGCGTTGCGGCGTCGAGCGCCCACTCCAGCGTGTAGCTGAGGGCCCCCGTGGGGAACCAGTCGACCATCAGGCCGTAGGCGTAGGAGACGCCGTACCCGGGATGGGCGAGGCCGTCCACCGCGGTGGCCGTCACGGAAGGATCGACCGTGACGGTGATGTTGATGGCCAGCGACTTGCCCTCGTAGTCCTGGACCGTGCCGGTCACCGTGTACGAGGTGCCGAAGACCATGGCCGCGTCGGGGGTGATGATCACCTGGGCGCCGTCGGACACCGAGCCGGGGTAGTAGCGGAACGTCGTGCCGGGACCGAAGCCGGTGGTGGTGAGGTTGGCGGGCTTGGAGTAGACCGGGGAGAGCTTGTTTCCGTTGTCGTCGTACTCCCTGGACGCCTGCAGCGTCAGCCCGTTCATCGGCTTGTTGAAGGCGACGTAGATGGTGTCGAGCGGGTAGGCGCCCGACAACGTGACGGTGCCCGGCGAGGCGCCGGTGTTCTCGACGGTCACTGCATTGCCCGTCCAGTCGGCGTCGTGGGTGCTGACCCGGACGACGCGGGGGTCCCCGCCCGGCTTGGCCGGGAAGGGATCGCAGGCCGCAGCGATCAGGGCGATCGCGGCGAGCGGGAGGAGGTGCCTCATGTGGATGGTCTTCATTGGCTAGTTCTCCTGTGATCCGGGCCTAGAACGACAACTCGAGGCCGAACCGGACCGACAGCGGAGCCTGGTATGCCGTCGGCTTCGCGAAGTTGGAGTTGATGGTGACCGAGCGACCACCGGTGGTCTTCATGAACTGAAGATCCGGGCAGTCGGCCAGCGCGGCGTAGATCGGGTTCTGGGCCGAGGCGGCGTTCCGCTTCGAGCACTGGCCGTTGATGATGGGCTGGGCCGAGTTGAGGGTCCAGTTCTCATCGACCGTGACCGCCTTCTGGCTGTTCAGGATGTTGAAGACATCGACCGTGAACTGGACCTTGTACGGGGGCGTGATGGTGTAGGTGATGCCGCCCTTGAGGTCGAAGTTGGTGAGGGTCGGCGTGCGGCCCGCGGAGCCGCGGGGCAGGCCGTACCCTTCACTCGGGCCGTAGTCCGGGTGGGCGATGAGGAAGTTGACCGGCGTGCCGCTGGTGACGCGGAGCGCGCCGCCGGCGCTGGCCTGCAGGCTGGGACCGAAGTCGAAGGCGTACGAGCCGTACGCCTTGAACGAGTGCGGCATGTCACCCGGCAGCGGCCCTTCCTGGTTGGCGAGCAGGCCGGCCAGGTCGAACATGGAGGTGATGCCCGGGTCGAGCTGGCCGGTCTCCGGCCGGAAGAAGCCCGGGTAGTTGCCGCGCAGGCTCGAGTAGGTGTACGAGGCCTGGGCCTGCCACTTGTTGGAGAAGTTCTTCTTCACCAGGAAGGTGAAGCCGTCGTAGTCGCGGATCGGCTTGGGGAAGGCCACGCTGAACTCGCGGCCGGTGACCGGGTCGGTCGAGGTGGCGGTCTTCGGGTCGAACATCGTCCCGCCGCCCACGTCGAAGGGCTCGCCCTCGCCCGGGTTGGCGATGGCGTAGTTCTCGCCGTCGTCGTTCGACATGTCCTCGATCACCCGGCCCTGGCGGCGGCCGTTGTACTCGAAGCCGATGGAGAGGTCGGACATGACCTCGTACTCGACGCTGCCACCGAACATGTCGACGAACGGCGACTTGACGGACGGCGAGACCGGCGTCGAGCCGCTGCCGGTCGGCGTATAGGTATAGACGCCGCGGGCCGACGAACGGTGGAACCCGTCGACGACGGCGCAGGCCTCGGGGCGGCCGGCCAGCAGATCCTTGTTGGTCGTCTCCGCCGCCGGGTCGAAGCACTGGTCGCGGAAGGCGCGGATCTGGCGCTCGTCACCGAAGGCCCGGTCGGCCATGTCGAGCGGGAAGGAGGAGAAGAACCGGCCCCAGCTGGCGGCCACCTTCGACCGGCCCTGCCTGGTCCAGTCGTAGACCGCCTGGAGGCGGGGCCCGATGCTGTTGTTGATCGAGAGGGTCTGCGAGCCCGGCAGGTCCGGCACGCCCATGCTCTGGGTCTCCCAGCGCACGCCGGCGTTGATGGTCAGGCCGTCGAGGAAGGAGGGCTGGAAGCTGTCCTGCAGGTAGTAGGCGGCGATGGTGGTCTCGGACTTGACCTTGACCTTGCCGCCCGGGTTGTCGACCGCGGAGAGCCGGTCCCCGGCGACGGTGCCATAGCGCCGGAAGTCCTGGAAGAAGTTCGGGTAGTTGGGGAAGGTCTGCAGGAAGGCGGAGTTGAGGGTCGAGGCCGCGACGAAGTCCTCGATGTTGACCTCGCGGATGAACGCGGTGGCGCCGTCCGGGCCGGTGTAGCCCTTGACGTGGTCGTAGGTCGACTTCTGGATGTCGACGCCGCCCTTGAGCTGGTGGTTGCCGCCCAGCTCTGCGAAGTAGGTGAGCGCCGCCTTGCCCGCGATGCGGGACAGGATGGTGTCGTCCACGAACCCGGAGCCACCGGTCCGGTAGTTGGTGACCGCGCAGGGGTCGAAGCCGCTGACGGTGTTGACGGCGCAGTTGGTGCCGACGCCGGAGCCGAGGGTCTCGAAGTCGGAGAGCGAGTGGGTGTTGGTCCACTGCACCTGCGAGGTGGTCGCCCCGTTGATGCCGTTGGTGGTGACCGGCTTGTCCTTCTGGACCTGCCGGTGGTAGCCGCCGGTCAGCTCGAGCTGCAGCTTCTTGTTGAGCAGCTTCGAGGTGTAGCGGGCGACCACGTCGGTGAAGTCGTCCTGGAGGTCGTAGTTGGTGGCCGAGGCGGCGGCGTTGGCCGAGCCGAAGCCGGTCGAGGTCGAGGGCACGCTGGTGACCGAGAGGGCGACGCTGTTGTTCTCGTTGATGAGGAAGGTCAGCTTGCCGATCATCTGGTAGGCGTTGACCTTGTTGGTGATCTTCCGCTCGGAGCCGGCGATCTTGTTGCCGATGGCGAGGCCGTCGCCGCCGCGGAGTGGCGCGCCCAACTCTGCCGGGTTCTCGACCGTGTACTGCTGGTAGCGGGAGAAGGTGTTGCGGGTCAGCTGCGGCGCGAAGCCGGCGTAGAACCAGAGCCGGTCCTTCATGATGGGACCGCCCACCTCGAAGCCGAAGTCGGTGCGGTAGGTGCCGTCCTTGGGGAGCAGGACGCTGGCGAGCGCCTCGGCGTCGCGGCCGATCGTCTTGCCGTCGGCCTGGAGGGCGCCGGGGGAGAGGTTGCCGAAGACCGAGCCGTGGAACTCGTTGGAGCCCGACTTGGTGACCACCGAGACGATGCCGCCGGTGGAGAAGCCGTACTCCGGCATGAAGGAGCCGGTCTTGATGTCGATCTCCTGGACGAAGTTGTTGAGGATCTGCGAGCCGAGCGTGCCGAAGGCGGCGTCGCCGACGTTCATGCCGTCGATGAGGTAGCCGTTCTCAGGCGAGGAGGAGCCGGCGAAGGCGACGCCGTAGGCGTCGAACTGCGCGGTCGGGGCGGTGACCGCCACGCCCTCGAAGCCACGACCCACCGGGACGTTGGAGAGGAACTCGCGGGAGACGACCGAGCCCGACTCGGCCGAGCCGACGTTGATGACGGGGGAGACGCCGGTCTTGACGACCTGCTCCTCCATCTGCACGGCGTCGGGGACGAGCGAGAGGTTGGCGCGGATGGTCTTGTCGACCCGGACCGTCAGGTCGGCGCGCTCGGAGGGCTTGAAGCCATCGAAGGAGGTGGCGAGCTTGTAGTCGCCGGGCGGGAGGAGCTGGAAGCGGAAGCCACCGGACTTGTCGGTGACGGCCGTCTGTTCACCCTGCGCCGCAGGGCTGGTGGCGACCACCAGCGCTCCGACGACGGGCTTGCCAGACTGGGCGTCGGTGACGACGCCGATGATGTTACCGGTGGTCTGCGCGGAAGCGACGCTCGCGAACAACAGCGCGAGGGGCGCGACCCGCAGGAGGCGCTGCAGCTTCATCCTCATAACCTTCCTCCAGGGAGAGTTCACTCAGACAGTCGCCGATCGGGGGGTTGCGAAAGAGGCAGGACGCCTCTTGCGCGAAATCGATCGACGGGTGAATTTTGGGAGACTTTGGTTTCAGGTGTGGGGAATGTCAAGACAACTTGAGCGGTTGCGGACTGAGCCACTCCTCGGCCCACAGGCCTCCATCAGCATGATTTCTTGGCACTTTCCAAAACGGCTTGGGAATTCGTGTCCTTGCCGGATCCCCCCGTGGGGGCAGTTCACTCCCGGCGCGTGAAGTTTGCGCGACATTTTTTAGGTGACGCGAAGTGCCAAGAGGCCCTCCGGAAGGGGGGTGGAGCCGAAACCAACCCGATCGGCCTTCGGAAACCCCCGGGCCAGCAGCAAATGGCTCTGGGAGAGCCGAAAGGATGCACCCGGCCACAATCGGATCGGCCGGCCGTTATGCTCCTTGTTGACATCGTTTTTCGATCCGACTAGACAGCCGCTTCGATCCGCCGATTGGGGCGTCAACGTTTCAGGCCGATTCCGGCGCAAAATCCTGCGAGCGACGCGTGTTCGAAGAAGTCACGAAGCGACAGTCCAGCAAGTACATGGCCCGCCGCGCCGGCTGGGTCTTCGGCTCGACCGCCCTGCAGCTCGGCCTGGTCGCCCTGGCCCTGCTCGCCGGCAGCAAGATCAAGGCGGCCATCGAGGAGAAGCCGATCGACGTGAAGTTCGTGCGCGCCGCCGCCCCGCCCAAGCCGCCACCGCCGCCGCCCGCGGCGCCGCCCAAGCGCAAGGACGCGCCCAAGACCCCGCCCAACCCGAACGCCCCCCCGCCACCGCCGCCCCAGGCGCTGATTCAGCCGAGGGACGTGCAGGACGAGATGAAGGTCGACACCTCGCCCAAGGAGCCCGAGTACAACTACGGGCCGCAGACCGGCGAGGGCGTGGTCGGCGGGGTGGTCGGCGCCAACGAGATCGAGGACGCGCCGGCCTTCGCCACCAGCGGATACGTCAAGCCGGCCGAGCGCGAGAAGGGGTGCGTGGGCCGGAGCGTCCGTGTTCCTCGCGACCTGCAGGGCGCCGTCTCGACCATGACCGTGAAGTTCTCGGTCGGCCGCGACGGCAAGCCGGGAAACTTCAGCGTCCTCACCGAGTCCCCCGACAAGCGCTTCGACGCCGCCATCTGGCAGGCCGTGCAGGCCTGCACCTTCTCGCCCGGGCTCGACCCCAGGGGCAAGCCCACCACCATCTGGATGATGCTCCCGATTCGCTTCACCCAGGGGTAGCCGCACCGGCCCACCACCACCACTTTCCGCCGCTCTCCCCTCCCGGAGGTATCACCGATGTCGCACCAGCTCCTCGACGTACTCAGCAACCTCGTCCTCACCCAGGCGGCCGAGGCGGCCAAGCTCGACTTCAGCCTCAAGGGGATGGTCTCCTCGATCGAGGGCTTCGGCATCGTGGTCGCCGCCATCCTCGCCGTCATGTCGGTCTTCTCGCTCGGCGTGGTGGCCGAGCGGGTCTTCATGTATGCCCGGGCCGCCAGCGCCTCGCGCCGCTTCGCCGAGGCGCTCCCCGAGCTGCTCAAGAGCGGGCAGTTCGAGGCCGCCATCGAGCTGGCCAAGACCGAGAAGGCCGGCCACCTGCCGCGCGTGCTCGGGCTCGCCATCAGCGAGTACAAGCACGGCGTCGAGGCGCTCGCCCACAAGGGTCCCAAGGACGTCGGCGACTTCGACGTCATCGAGGCCTGCAACCGCGCCATCGACCGCTCCTCGCTGCGCACCGTCAACGAGCTGCGCCGCGGCCTCGGCTCGCTGGCCACCATCGGCTCGACCGCCCCGTTCGTCGGCCTGCTCGGCACCGTCTGGGGCATCATCAAGGCCTTCCAGAAGATGGCCCTCGAGGGCGGCGGCGGCCTGGGCACGGTCTCCGGCGCCATCGCCGAGGCCCTCATCAACACCGCCTTCGGCCTCCTCGTCGCCATCCCGGCCGTCATGTTCTTCAACTACCTGACCAACAAGGTCGAGGACATGCAGGTCGACATCACCGACGCCTCCACCGAGCTCGTCGACTTCTTCCTCAAGGAAGGGCGATAGCCGGCCCGGCGGCCTCTCGCCGCCGGACCGCCTCGCACATAGGACCGAACCATGTCCATGGATGTCGGCTCCAAGTCGGTACGCAGCGACATCAACGTCACGCCGCTCGTCGACGTGGTGCTGGTGCTGCTGATCATCTTCATGGTGATCACCCCCATGCTCCAGCGCGGCAAGCCGGTGACGCTGCCGGACGCCAAGCACGTCTCCACGCTCGGCAAGGGCGGCGACCCCATCCTGCTCTCGGTCACCAAGGACGGGCGGGTCTGGCTCGACGGCGACGCCCACACCAAGCAGGAGCTCAAGGACGAGCAGATCGAGGCGGAGCTCAACATCGAGCTGCAGGTCAAGCCGGGCGTGCCCATCATGGTGAAGGTCGATCGCGACGTGGAGTACAAGCGGGTCCGGCAGGTGGTGCTCGAGGTGAGCAAGACCCACGTCATGGGCGTGAGCCTGGCGGCGTCGAAGGTCGAGGAGAAGTCGGCGGCCGGTGGCGAGAAGGGTGGGAAGTAGCCATGGGAATGGCGCTCGGCACCAAGAAGCCCAACTCCGACATCAACGTCACCCCGCTCATCGACGTGGTGCTGGTGCTGCTGATCATCTTCATGGTGCTCACCCCGCTCGCCGAGAAGCAGAAGTACACGCGCGTGCCGGAGTACATGCCCGACGCCCAGCCGGTCCCGCCCGACTCGGTCCCGCCCGACCAGACGGTGCTGACGGTGCTGGCCAACGGCCAGGTGGTGCTCAACAAGCATCCCATGTCGCTCGAGGAGGCCATGGCCCTGCTCAGCCCCTCCTACGACGGCCGCCCCTCCAAGCCGCTCTTCTTCAACGCCGAGGACAAGGTCAAGTACAGCCTGGCGATGAAGGTGCTCGACGCCGCCCACGGCGTCGGGGTCAACACCATCGGCCTGATGACCGATCCGCCGCTGGTGCAGACCGAAGAGGGGACCGCGCCCGACCCGGCACCGACCCCGGCCCCGCAGTAGGCCGCGTCAGGCCTCGGGCGGCAGCCGCTCCAGCGCCGCCGCCAGCTCCGGCGGCAGCCGGCTCTCCACCACCACCCGGCCGCCCTCGGGCGACTCGACGCCGAGCCGCGCCGCGTGCAG
>JANMRY010000157.1:0-16232 GCA_031388695.1 Anaeromyxobacter sp.
AGCCGCTCGTCGTTGAGCAGCTTGCCGGCCACGCTGTCCCCGCTCTGCAGCTTGGCCAGCAGCTCGTCGAGCCGGGCCAGGCTGTCGTTGGCCTTCTCGATCGCCTGCTTGACCCCCCTCGGGTCCCCGCCCCCGCTGGAGATCGTGCTGGTGGTGGTCCCCGCCGGCGTGGTGGTCGTGGTGGTGGTGGTGGCCGCGCCGGTCGCCGGCTTGCCGGCCGCGGTCGCGGTCGAGGTCGAGGTCGAGGTCGAGCCCGGAGCGCCTGGGGCCCCGGTCGAGGTCGCGATCGAACTCGAAGTCCCAGTCCCGGTCGTGCCCGGTGCCGCGTCCGGGGTCGAGGTCCCATCGACGATTTCCTGGGCGCTGGACAGCAGCTGCCGCAGCTGCCGGGAGATCACCTCGGTGTTCCGGACGATCTCCTGGATGCGCCCCTTCTCGGAGCCGGTGATGTCGCGCACGTCGCCGGAGATCGCCTCGGCGTTCTCAAGCAGCCGGGAGAGCCTGCCGGAGTTCTCCGAGACGGTCTGGTCGAGCTGGCGGGTCAGGTTGGCGATGTTCTCGATGATCTCGCGCATCGAGCCGCGCTGGTCGCCCACCGTCTTGCTGAGATCGGCGGTGACCACCTGGATGTCGGCCGCGATCTTCGACATCGCCTCGATCAGCTTCTGGGTGCTGGCGGTCTCGCGGATGCAGCGCACCTCGCGGGCCTCGACCGGGAGCGCCGAGAGCGAGGGCTGGCTCTCGTCGCCCAGCGAGACCTCGAGCAGGGCGTCGGGGAGCAGCGCCGAGGGGAAGGTCTTGGTGAGGCAGGCGCCGCTCTTGAGCTCGACCCCCCGCTTGATGCGCAGGTCGAGCCGGGCCCGCTGCCCGGCCAGCGAGATCTTGTGCACCTCGCCGACCTGGATGCCGGCGATCTGCACCCGGCTCTTCCAGGTCAGGCCGGTGGCGTCGGCGAAGTAGGCGTGGACGTCGTAGCTCTCGCTCTCCGAGTAGCCCCCCTTCTTGAAGAAGGTGAAGGCCAGCAGGGCGGCGGTTCCCGCCACCGCCACCAGCGCGCCCACCGAGAGGGCCTTGTTGAGGTGCGGCATCTTCACGGGTGGGGACTCACTGCTTCTCGAACCAGGTGGAGAGGTAGCGCTGCACGTACGGGTCCTTGCTCGCCTTCACCTCGGCGGGCGTGCCCTCGGCGGCGAGGCGCCCATCGTAGAGCACCGCCAGCCGATCGGCTACCTTGAAGGCCGAGGCGACGTCGTGGCTGATGACCATCCCGGTGATGCCGAGGTGCCGCTTGGCCGCCAGGATCATGCCGTCGACCGAGTCGGTGGTGATGGGATCGAGGCCGGTGGTCGGCTCGTCGTAGAGCACCACCTGCGGGTCCGAGACCAGGGCCCGGGCCAGCGCCACCCGCTTGCGCATGCCGCCGGAGAGCTCGGCCGGGTAGCGCTCCAGCACCTCCTCGCCGAGGTCGACCACCTGGAGCTTGGCGAGGCAGCGGGCCCGGATCTCGTCGGCCGGCGGGGCGTTGCCGCGCTCGCGCAGCGGGAAGGCGACGTTCTCGAAGACCGTCATCGAGTCGAAGAGGGCCGCCCCCTGGAAGACCATGCCGAAGACGCGGCGGGCCTCGGTGAGCGCCTTGCCAGCGAGCCCGGTCATCTCAACGCCGTTGACCTGGACGCTCCCCCGGTCGGGCTTGAGCAGGCCGATGACGTGCTTCATCAACACCGTCTTGCCCGAGCCGGAGCCGCCCAGCACCACGTAGGTCTGGCCGCGCGGGATGGAGAGCGAGACCCCCTTGAGGACCTGGTTGTCGCCGAAGGACTTCCAGAGGTCGCGGACCTCGATCATCAGGTCCCCACCGAGAAGAGGGTCAGGGCGTAGTCGACCACCAGGATGCCGATGGAGCTGCCGACCACGGCCCGGGTGGTCCCCTCGCCGACGCCGCGCGAGCCGCCGGTGGCCGAGTAGCCGCGCCAGCAGGTGATGACCGCCACCACCAAGCCGAAGAGCAGCGCCTTGGCCAGCCCGTGGCCGATGTCGGCCGGCACCAGGAAGGTCCGGGTGTGCTCGATGAAGGGGCCGACCGGGATGCCGGCCACGTGAATCCCCATGAGGTAGGCGCCGGCGAAGCCGAGCAGGTTGAAGAGCATGGTCAGGGCCGGGAACATCAACACCGCGGCGATGATGCGCGGCACCACCAGGTACTGGATGGGGTTGACCGCCATCGAGTCCATGGCGTCGATCTGCTCGGTGACCCGCATGGTGCCGAGCTCGGTGGCGATGGCGCTCCCGGCCCGGCCGGTCACCATGAGCGCGGTCAGCACCGGTGCCAGCTCGCGGGCCAGCGCCAGGGCCACCGAGCCGCCGACGTAGCCCTCGGCGGCGAACTGCTTCATGGCGTAATTCCCCTGCAACGCCAGCACCATGCCGCTGAAGGTGCCGGTGACGCCGACGATGAAGACCGAGCCGGACCCGATGAAGGCCATCTGGGTGAGGATGAGCGCCGGCCGGAAGGGTGGCCGTAAGGCCCAAGCGACCGCCTCGAGGGCGAAGAAGAGCATGCCCCCGAAGTCCTCGAGGGCGGCCTGTATCCGGCGCATGCCCCGGATCATCTCACGCTTCCCGGGGATGGTCGCCTTCCCGCCCGGGGCGCCAACATCTTCGGCCCGTTTCCTGTATGCTGCGCGACCCATGACCAAGGTTGGCGGCGAAGTCGATGCGCTCTGCAACAAGTGCGAGCTGACGCTGGCGCACACGGTGATCGCCATGGTTGGCGACAAGCCGGCGAAGGTGAAGTGCAACACCTGCAAGGGTGAGCACAAGTACCGGCCGGTGGCCGGCCCCATCACCCTGGCCGGCTCGGTGGCCAAGAAGAAGGCCTCCCGCCCGCCCCGCGAGAAGAAGGTGATCATCTCCTTCGAGGACGCGCTGGCCGCCAAGAAGCGGCCGCCCGTCCCCTACTCGCTCAGGCGCCGCTTCGTGGTCGACGACGTGGTCGACCACCCGACCTTCGGCGTCGGCTTCGTCACCGCGGTGCGCATCGACAAGATCGACGTGGCCTTCCGCGCCGAGCCGCGCGTGCTGGTCCACGGCCGCACCTAGCCGCTCCCCGCCCCCCTCGCTTCGCGGCTGCCCCCGTCGACCCGGGCGCCGCGCCTCAGCCGCGCAGCGCGGCCAGCGCCGTGGCCAGGTCGGCTGGCAGGGGCGCCTCGATGGTGAGCGGCTTCCCCGCCGGGTGGCGCAGCGTCAGCGCCGCGGCGTGGAGCGGCGTCCGCGCCAGCAACGCCTCGCCGTCCGGCCCGGCCAGCGGACCGGCCTCTCCGTAGTCCGGGTCGATGGCCAGCGGGCAGCCGGCCGCCAGCAGGTGGACCCTGACCTGGTGGGTCCGCCCGCTCTCCGGCCTGGCCTCGACCAGCGCCAGCGCCCCGCGCCCCGGCCGCGCCTCGAACCGCTCCAGCACCGTGAAGGCGGTGCGGGCCGGCTTGCCGCGCGGATCCCCGGCCGGCACCGGCTTCATCCGCCCCTTGCGCGCCGGGGCCACGCCGTCATCGCGCTCGAACCGGTCGGGCGGGCTCCCGGCCACCAGCGCCAGGTAGCGCTTGCGCGGCTCGCCACGCTCGAACTGCAGGTTGAGGTCGCGGTGGGCCGCGGCGCTCCGCGCGAAGAGCAGCACCCCGCTGGTGCCCCGGTCGAGCCGGTGGACCACCCAGAGCGGGCCGTGGCGCGCCGCCAGTTCCTCGCGCAGCGAGACCTCGCCGGCCACCCGCCCCGGGATGACCAGCCGCCCCGCCGGCTTGTCGATGGCCAGCAGCGCTTCGTCCTCGTAGAGCGGCCCGGCCATCAGGTCACCGACCGGGCCGTCACCACCTCGACCGGGCCGAAGCGGGCCAGCTGGGCTTCGAGCCGCCTGGCCGGGCCGACCGCCACCACCACGCGCCGCTCCACCGGCAGCCAGCGGCGCGCCACCTCCAGGCAGGCGGTCGCGTCGACGGCGCGGACCCGGTCGGCGAAGCCGCTCACCTCGTCGGGGCCGAGGCCGTGCAGCTCGATGGCGGCCAGCTTCTCGGCCCACTGCTCGTGGGTCTCGAGCGTGAGCGGGTAGAGGCCGCAGAGGTAGCCGCGGGTCCGCTCCAACTCCTCCTCGGTGGGGCCGCCCTCGCGGAAGCGGGCGATTTCGTCGAGCGCCACCTGCACCAGCTCGCCGGCCGTCTCCACCTTGGTGAAGCTGGAGAAGCTGAAGAGGCCGCCGGCCCGGCTCGAGCCGAAGCCGGCGCGGACGCCGTAGCTCAGGCCGCGGTTGACCCGCACCGCCTCCATGAGCCTGGAGGTGAAGCCGCCGCCCAGCACGGCTCCTGCCACCAGCCCGGCGGCGTGGTCGGGGCTGGAGCGCGGGAAGCCTGCCGCGGCGATGCGCAGCTGCACCTGCGAGAGCTCGGGGCGGTCGACGATCACCACCGCCGGGGCGATGGCCGGCGTCGAGGGGGCGATCTCCAGCTCGCCACCCGGGGCGCTGCGCCAGCCGCCGAAGCGCCGGGCCGCCAGCGCCAGCGTCCGCTCCGGGTCGACCGGGCCGACCACCAGCAGCGTGGCGCGAGAGGGGCGCCAGTGGCGGGCGTGGAAGGCGACCAGGTCGCCGCGCCGCGCCGCCGCCACGTCGCGGCTGCGCCCCTCGGAGGGGTGACCGTAGGGGTGCTCGCCCCAGGCGGCCATCAGCGTGGCCCGCTCCGCCACCACCCCGGGCTCGTCCTGGTCGTGGGCCAGCGAGGCGACCTCGCGGCGGCGCAGCCGCTCCACCTCGCGGGCCGGGAAGGCCGGCCGGGTGGCCACGTCGGCCACCACGTCGACGAGGCGCGGGAGGGCCTCGAGCGGCGCCGAGAGGCCGAGCGCGGCGGCGTCCTCGTCGACGCCTCCGCCCAGCACCGCCCCGAGCGCCTCGACCTCGGCGTCGAGCTTCGGGCCGCTGCGCCGGCGGGTGCCGCGCCGCACCGCCTCGGCGGCCAGGTGGGCCAGGCCGAAGCGCCGGGCCGGATCGAGCGACGAGCCGGCCCGCACCAGCAGCCGGACCGCCACCAGGGGCACGCCCTGCCGCGGGGCCACCACCACCTGCAGGCCGTTGGCGAGCCGGGTCCGCGTCACCGGCGGCGCCTGCACCGGGCTCACGGCGCCCGCTCCGGGACCAGCACCACGGTGTTGCGCCGGGCCGGCGTGAGGTAGCGCCCCACCGCCCGCTTGACGTCGGCCGGGGTGACCGCGGCGTAGAGGTCGAGGGCCCGTCCGGCCTCTCGCCAGTCGCCGAGCAGCGCCTCGGCCTGCCCGAGCGCCTGGGCCAGCCCGTGGTGGGTGCCGAGCTCGTGGAGGATCGAGCTGCGCAGCAGCGCCCGGGCCCGCTTCAGCTCGGCGGCGGTGACGCCGCGGTCGGCGACCTGCGCCAGCTCGTCGGCCAGCGCCCGCTCCACCCGCGCCACCTTCACGCCGGGTGAGAGCTCGACGAAGATCGAGAAGACGCCCGGGTCGATGCGCCAGCCGTGGCTGACGCCGACCGCGGTGGCCAGGGCCGACTGGTGCACCAGCTTGCGGCGCAGCCGCGACGACTCGCCGACGCCGAGGCAGACCTGGGCCAGGTCGAGCGCCGCGGTGTCGGGGCTGGAGGCGGCGGCGGCCCGCCAGCCGCAGAGCAGCGACGGCCCCTGGGCTGGGTAGCGCACCTCGGCGCGCCGCTCGCCACGCTGCTCGGGCTCGCCGCTCGGCACCGGCGGCACCGGCGGGCCGGCCGGGATGTCGCCGTAGGCGCCCCTGAGCAGCGCCAGCGTCGCCTCGGGGTCGAGGTCGCCGACCACGTAGAGGGCGGCGTTGCCGGGGGCGTAGCAGCTGCGGAAGAAGGCCTCGCAGTCGGCCCGGGAGATGCGCTCGATGTCCGACATCCAGCCGATCACCGGCCAGCGATAGGGGTGGGCCTGGTGGACCAGCGCCTCGAGCGCCTCCTCCATGAGCCCGTAGACCGAGTCGTCGGTGCGGAGCCGCCGCTCCTCCATGACCACGCCGCGCTCCTGCGAGAGCGCCTCGTCGTCGATGCGCAGCGAGCGCATCCGGTCCGACTCGAGGTCGACCACCGTCTCCAGGGCCTCCTGGGCGAAGTCCTCGTAGTACACGGTCAGGTCGTTGGAGGTGTAGGCGTTGGAGTGGCCGCCGCGGGCCTCGAGCACCCGGTCGAACTGCTTGGGGCCGTACTTGGCCGCCCCGTTGAACATCATGTGCTCGAAGAGGTGGCTGATGCCGGTGATGCCGGGGCGCTCGTTGCGCGAGCCGACCTGGAAGAAGGTGGCGTAGCTGAGCGTCGGGGCGCCGGCCTCGCGCAGCACCCGCAGCCGCAGGCCGTTGGGGAGGACCTCGGCGCGGACGGCGTCGAGGTCGATGAGGCGGGTGGTGTCGGGCGGCCGGGCCATGCGAGAGGGACCTTAACCGCCGACCGGGCGGCGGTCCAACCGACCCGCGGGCCCACCGATCCGTGGGGCGCGCCAGCTCCCTATCGGGAGGCGCTCCACCTCCCGCGCGGGGCGCAGGCTGGACGGACAGCGCGCCAGCCTCGCCTACCTCTCAGATGGTGTCGAGCGGCCGCTTGCAGGCGGCGCAGCGACCCTTGAGCCGCCGCAGCGGGAGGCCACACCCCTTGCAGCGGGTCACCTTCCGGGCGCGGCTGGGCACCGCGGCGCGGCCATCGCCAGGGCCGACCCGTCCGGTCTCGAGCTGCAGGACGCGCCGCTCCAGCCGGTCGAGCCGGTCGAGCAGGTCGCTGGCGGGGGGTGGCGCGGCGGCATGGCGGGGCATGGCTGGAGGGTAGTCTGCGCCGGGCGTGGCGCAACTTTCCTTGGACCGAACACTTTCCTTCAGCCGAAACGGCGCGCCGGCGCCGGGGCTTGTGTAGGCTGGGCGACGAATGAGCGACACCACCCCTCCCCCGCCCGGTCGCAGCTGGGACCACCCCGAGATCGCGCGCCTGCTGGCCGAGCCGGTCACCGGCCGGCGGGAGGTGCCCCCGGCGCGCCAGGTCTTCGTCAACCGCACGCTCCGCATGGACAAGATCGAGGCGGTCGGCTTCGACATGGACTACACGCTGGCCATCTACCAGCTGCGCCAGATGGAGGAGCTGGCCTTCCGGATGACGGCGGCGCTTCTGGTGAGCCGGCGCGGCTACCCGGCGGCGCTGCTCGAGGTCCCCTACGACCCGGACTTCGTCATCCGCGGCGTGGTGGTCGACAAGCTCCACGGCAACCTCTTCAAGATGGACCGGCACAACCACGTCGGGCGCGGCGTCCACGGGCGGCGCCCCATCCCCGACGAGGCGCTGCACCGGCTCTACCGCGAGGAGAAGATCCACCTCTCCTCGCCCCGCTTCGCCTGGCTCGACACCCTCTTCGCCCTTCCCGAGGGCTGCCTCTTCGCCGAGGTGACCGAGCTGAAGGAGGCGGAAGGCGCCACGGTCGACTACAAGCTGCTCTTCGACGACATCCGCGAGGCCATCGACACCGTGCACCGCGACGGCTCGCTCAAGGCGGTGGTGCTGGCCGACCTGCCGCGCTACCTGGTGCGGGACCCGGAGCTGGGCCCGGCGCTCCACAAGCTCCGCTCTGGCGGCAAGCGGCTCTTCCTGCTCACCAACTCCCACGCCGACTACACCGACGCGGTGATGCGCCACGTGCTCGACGGCGTGCTCCCCGAGTACGCCTCCTGGCGCAGCTACTTCGACGCCGTGGTGACCGCCGCCGGCAAGCCCGGCTTCTTCGGCGAGCGCCACCCGCTGCTGCTGCTGCGGCCCGACGGCACGCCGTCGTCCGAGGCCACCTCGCTGGAGCGCGGCAAGCTCTACCAGGGCGGCGACCTGGGCCGCTTCGAGGAGCTGCTCGGGGTGGGCGGGGACCGGGTGCTCTACGTCGGCGACCACATCTACGGCGACATCCTGCGCTCTCGGAAGAGCTCGCTCTGGCGCACCGCGCTGGTGGTGGAGGAGCTGGAGCGGGAGCTGACCTGGCTCGACGGCCACCGCGACGTGCTCGGCGAGCTGGCCAGGCTGGAGCGGCTGCGGGTACAGCTCGAGGACGCCGTGGCCTCGCACCGGACCGCGCTCAACCAGGCCGAGCGGCGGCGCGACAAGGCGCCCCCGGCCGAGGCGGCTGGGCGCGACAAGGCGCCCCCCGGCGAGGCGATACGGCTCGAGGAGGAGCCGCGGCGCATCCGCAGGGAGCTCGAGGCGCTGCGCGGGGCGCTGCGCGACGCCGGGGCGCGCATCGACGACCTGGCCCGGGCCCTCGAGGTGGGCGTCAACCCGACCTGGGGCTTCCTCTTCAAGGAGGGGAACGAGAACTCGCGCTTCGGCGAGCAGGTGGAGGACTACGCCTGCCTCTACACCAGCCGGGCCTCCAACTTCGGCTACTACTCGCCCATCGAGCGCTTCCGCTCGCCCCGAGCCGCCATGCCGCACGAGCGGGCCACCGTGGTGATGTCGCTCTGGGGCGAGGAGCACGGGCCGGCCGCCGCCGCGGCGCGGCCGTCGAAGGCCTCCAAGGCGTCGCGCTGAGGGACGCGCCCTTGACCCGACCGCGACCCTCCCGTAGACCGGTCGGCGGCAGGGCGTCCTGGGCTGGTGCCGGGCCCGGTCTTCAAAACCGGTGGGTGGTGCTGAGAGGCGCTGCCGGGGGGTTCGATTCCCCTGCCCTGCCGCCATCCGCTGGCGGTGAGCGTCGCGAGTCGACTTGACGTACCAGAACATCCCGTAAACAATTACCGCTCTCGACTGGAGCAGATCCACGCCCGGAGGAGTCCATGGAACGTCACACCGCCATCCTGCTCCTCCTCCTCGCCGCTGCACCCGCGCTCGCAGAGGAAGCGCCGCCATCGCCCGCACCGGCGCCGAGCGCCACGGCCGATGGCTCGAGCGAGACCCTGATCGGCCTTGGCGTCAGCCTCGGCTCAGCCAGCGCCGTCGGCTTCTCGGTTCCCATCCAGGTCGGCCGACACTTCCGGGTCGAGCCCGGAGTGGCGATCTTCGACCACCACGCTGGCAACGTTGAAGACTCGAAGCAGGCCGGACTGGGCCTGGCGTGGACCTTCCCGGTGGCGGCGCAGGTGCAGGGCAGCGCCGGGCTCCTGGTCCAGGCGACCTTCCTGGGGAACGGCAACGTCCGGTTCTATCGAGGCGCGGCGGTGGTCGGCGGGGAATGGCAACCGGTGCCAAGCGTGTCGCTCGGGGTCGAGGCGCAGGTCGGGTACACCACCTCCAGTTACTCCTGGAGTGGTTCCCGCCCGTACCAGGATGGCCTCGACACCACGGGGCTGTTCATCGCCCGCGTCTACATCTGGTGAAAACTACTCGACCTTGAAGCCGACCCGCACGGTGACCTGGAACTCGGCCACCTTGCCGTCCTTGATGCTGCCGCGCTGCTCGGCGACCTCGAACCAGCTCATGTGGCGCAGCGACTTGCCGGCCTCGGCCACCGCGGCCTTGACGGCCTCGGCGAAGCTGACCTTCGACGTCCCGACGATCTCGATCTTCTTGTAGACGGCCACGGTGTGCTCCTCGGTCCTGGTGTGTCGCGCCGCCGGCGGGCCGGCGCGTGCTGCCGCTTCAACCACGGGTATATAGCGGCGACGACGCCGAGCCGCTACTTCTCCAGCAGGTAGGTGTAGCCCTTCATGACCGACTCGTAGAAGTCGGAGAGCGAGACCCCGTCCTTGGGGCGGATGGTGCCGTCCTTGATGCGCTGGTCGAGCTCGTTCTTGACGCGGCGGAAGAGGTCGGAGGGCTCGTACTGCACGCGGGAGAGCACCTTGGCGATGGTCTCACCCGGGAGGTACTCCTCGATGTAGAAGTCCTCGGGGTCCTCGTCGTCGGCGAAGACGTGGATCTCGTTCACCCGGCCGAAGAGGTTGTGCATGTTGGCGAGGATGTCCTGGTAGGCGCCGGTCAGGAACATGCCGAGGTAGTAGGGCTCGCCGGGCCGCAGCGGGTGGAGCGAGAGGGTCTCGTCGACGCCGTCCCCCTCGATGAACCGGTCGATCTTGCCGTCAGAGTCGCAGGTCACGTCGACGATGGTGCAGTCGCGGGTGGGCGGCTCGTCCATGCGGTGCAGCGGGACGATGGGGAAGAGCTGGTCGAAGGCCCAGTGATCCGAGGCGCTCTGGAAGAGCGAGAAGTTGGCGAGGTACTGGTCGGCGATCTTGTCACCGAGATCGCGGGTCTCGCGGGGCAGCCGCTTCTTGCCGCGGTTCATCTCGGCGATGCCGCGGGCCAGCTTCCAGAAGAGCGACTCGACGACGGCGCGCTCCTCCAGCCCGAGCAGCCCGAGCTTGAACATCTGCAGCGCCTCCTCCTTCTTGGCGGCGCCGTCGTGGTAGGCCTCGGCCCGGTTGCGCATGCTGAGCGAGGAGACGATCTCGCGCATCTCGCGGACGATCTTGGCCTCGTCCGGCTGGGCCACCGAGGCGGAGGCGATCTCCTCGGCCGAGCCGATCTCGATGTGACCGAAGACGTTCATGATGACGCAGCTGTGGTGGGCGGCGATGGCCCGGCCCGACTCGGAGACCAGGTGGGGCTCGGGCACCCCCTCGTTGCCGCAGATCCGCTGCAGGCTGTAGACGACGTCGTCGACGTACTCGTCCATCGAGTAGTTGATGGAGGAGGAGTGGCCGTTCATGCGGGTGCCGACGTAGTCGACCCCGAGCCCGCCGCCGACGTCGAAGTACTCGATGGGCAGCCCCATCTTGCGCAGCTTGGCGTAGACCCGGGCCCCCTCGTTGACGGCGTCCTTGACCACCCGGATCTCGGTGAGCTGAGAGCCGACGTGGAAGTGGAGCAGCTTGGCGCAGTGCTCCTTGCCGGCCTCCTTGAGGATTCGCACCGCGTGGATCAGCTCGGGGATGGTGAGGCCGAACTTGGCGAAGTCGCCCGACGACCCCTCCCACTTGCCGGTGCCGCGGGTGGTCAGCTTGGAGCGCAGCCCGATCATGGGCTCGACCTGCATCTCGTCGGCGATCCGGAGCAGCTCGGGGAGCTCGGAGAGTTTCTCGATGACCACGATCACCTTGCGCCCCAGCTTGCGCCCCAGCAGCGCCAGCCGCAGGAACTCCTCGTCCTTGTAGCCGTTGCAGATGGTGAGGGCCTCGGGGTCGGTGTTCATCGCCAGGACGATGAGCAGCTCGCCCTTGGAGCCGGCCTCCAGCCCGTAGTGGTAGGGGGCGCCGGAGTCGACGATCTCGTCGACCACCTCGCGCATCTGGTTGACCTTGATCGGGTAGACGCCGAAGTAGCGGCCGGCGTAGTTCTGCTCGGCCACCGAGCGGGCGAAGGACTCGTTGATCTGCTTGACCCGGGCGCGCAGCACGTCCTGGAAGCGCACCACGCAGGGGAGCCCGATGTTGCGCTCCTTGAGATCCTCGACCACGTCCATCAGGTCGATGACCGGGCCGGGCTGGCCGTGGGGGTGGACCACCACGTGCCCCTTCTCGTTGACCGAGAAGTACCCGGCTCCCCAGCCGGCGATGTTGTAGTACTGCGTGGCCCGCTCGATGGACCAGTCGGACGGGGCCATCGCGGTGGTGGCGTCGCTTCTCGGTTCGGGCAAGATCATCTCCCGTGGTGATTACAGGAGAGCGGCGGAAAAATGAAGAGCGTCGAGCCAGAAGAAGAACGCCGGAACCGGAGGACCTCATGACCAGCCGCTTCGACGACCACCTCGCCGCCCAGCTGGCCACGCTGGAGGCCGACGGCCTGCTCAAGCGGGAGCGGGTCATGACCAGCCGCCAGGGGGCCTGGGTGGAGACCGGCGGGCGGCGCGTCATCAACCTCTGCGCCAACAACTACCTCGGCCTCGCCGGGACCCCGGGGCTGGTCGAGGCCGGGAAGGCGGCGCTGGAGCGGCACGGCTTCGGCCTCTCCTCGGTCCGCTTCATCTGCGGCACCCAGGAGGTCCACAAGGCGCTGGAGGCCCGGCTGGCCGCCTTCCTCGGCTTCGAGGATGCCATCCTCTTCTCCTCCTGCTTCGACGCCAACGGCGGCGTCTTCGAGGCGCTGCTGGGCGAGGAGGACGCCGTCATCAGCGACGCCCTCAACCACGCCTCGATCATCGACGGCATCCGGCTCTGCAAGGCCCGGCGCTTCCGCTACGCCAACGGCGACATGGCCGACCTGGCGTCGCAGCTGGCGGCGGCGGACGCCGGGGGGGCCCGCTTCAAGCTGGTGGTGACCGACGGCGTCTTCAGCATGGACGGCTACATCGCCCGGCTCCCCGAGATCTGCGAGCTCGCCGGGCGCCACGGGGCGCTGGTGCTGGTCGACGACAGCCACGCCGTCGGCTTCGTCGGCGCCCGGGGACGTGGCACCCACGAGCACCACGGCGTCATGGGGCGCGTCGATCTCGTCACCGGGACGCTCGGCAAGGCGCTGGGCGGCGCTGCCGGTGGCTACGTGGCCGGGTCGAAGCCGGCGGTGGAGTGGCTGCGGCAGAAGGCCCGCCCCTACCTCTTCTCCAACACGCTGGCGCCGGTGATCGCCGGGGTGAGCCTGCACGTGCTCGACCTGCTCGAGCGCGGTGACGACCTGCGGGCCCGGCTGCGGGAGAACGCCGCCTACTTCCGCGCCGGGATGACGGCGCTCGGCTTCAGGCTGCAGCCGGGGGAGCACCCCATCATCCCGGTCATGCTCGGCGAGGCGCCGCTGGCCCAGGCGTTCGCACGCCAGCTGCTCGACGAAGGGGTCTACGCGGTCGGCTTCTTCTTCCCGGTGGTGCCGAGGGGGCAGGCCCGCATCCGCACCCAGATGAGCGCCGCCCACACCCGCGAGGATCTCGACCTCGCCCTCGCCGCGTTCGCCCGGGTCGGGCGGGCGCTCGGCGTCATCAAGGAGTCGGCATGAAGGCGCTGGTCAAGTCGCAGCGGAGCGAGGGGATCTGGATGGTGCGGGACGCCCCGGAGCCGGCGGTGGGCGTGCACGACGTCCTGATCCGGGTGCGCAAGAGCGCCATCTGCGGGACCGACGTGCACATCTACAACTGGGACGAGTGGAGCCAGCGGACCATCCCGGTGCCGATGATCGTCGGGCACGAGTACGTCGGCGTGGTGGAGCGGGTCGGGGCCGAGGTGGAGGCCTTCAAGCCGGGCGACCGGGTCAGCGGCGAGGGGCACCTGACCTGCGGCTTCTGCCGCAACTGCCGGGCCGGGCGGCGCCACCTCTGCCGCCACACCGTTGGCGTGGGCGTGAACCGGCCCGGCTCGTTCGCCGAGCTGCTCAGCCTGCCGGCGGTCAACGTCTACCGGATCCCCGATGACGTGCCGGACGAGCTGGCCGCCATCTTCGATCCGTACGGCAACGCCGCCCACACCGCCCTCTCCTTCGACCTGGTGGGAGAGGACGTGCTGATCACCGGGGCCGGGCCGATCGGCGTGATGGCGGCGGCCATCGCCCGCCACGTCGGGGCCCGCCACGTGGTGGTGACCGACGTCAACGACTACCGGCTGGCGCTGGCCGCCAAGGTCGGGGCGACGCGGGTGGTCAACGTGGGCAGGGAGGAGCTGCGCGAGGTGATGGCGGCGCTCGGCATGAAGGAGGGGTTCGACGTCGGGCTGGAGATGAGCGGCAACGGGCGGGCCTTCCGGCAGCTGCTCGAGGTGATGAACCACGGCGGCAAGGTGGCGCTGCTCGGGATCATGGCGGGGCAGGAGGCGATCGACTGGAGCCAGGTGGTCTTCAAGGGGCTCTTCTTGAAGGGGATCTACGGCCGGGAGATGTTCGAGACCTGGTACAAGATGGTGGCCATGCTGCAGAGCGGGCTCGACCTCTCGGCGGTGGTGACCCACCGGTATCCGATCGAGCAGTTCCAGGCCGGGTTCGACGCCATGCGCAGCGGGCAGTCGGGCAAGGTCGTGCTGGAGTGGTGAGGCCGCGGAGAGACCGGGGATGCCCGTGACCACCGCACTGTCCCAGTACGAGGCGGGACAGCTCGAGCGGATCGAGGCCCTGAAGACCGAGGTGCCCGGCGTGGTCTCCCACGCGCTCGGCCTGATCTCCATGCCGCTGGCCTGGGTGGCGCAGAAGGCGCTCCCTGGGGCGGCCGTGCAGGGTGCGCTCGACCTCAGCAACCTGGTGGCGCGCAACCTCACCGACGTCGACGACGTGCTTCGGGACGCCGGCGTCAGCTCCATCGAGGAGCTCCGCCAGCTCGACCTCGAACGGCTCGACCTGCTCGCCAACGGGGTCCACGACTGGGCCATGGGCGTCGCCGCCGCGGAGGGGGCCGCCACCGGGGCTCTCGGACTGCCGGGCATGGTCGCCGACATCCCGGTGGTGATCACCCTGGCGCTCAGGACCATCCACAAGATCGGCGTCTGCTACGGGTACCGGGCGACCAGCCAGGAGGACGCCCAGTTCATCTACGGTGTCCTCTCCCTGTCCGGCGCCAACTCGATGAAGGAGAAGGTGGCGTCGCTCGGTTTCCTGCGCACCCTCCAGGTGGCCCTGGTGCGGCAGACCTGGAAGGCCATGAGCGACAAGGCCGTGGCGAACAGGCTGAGCCAGGAGGGCGCCCTGGTGCTGGCGCGCAACCTGGCCCGGCAGCTCGGGATCAACCTCACCCGGCGCAAGGCCTTGGCGGTGATCCCGGTGATCGGCGCCGTCGTGGGTGGCTCTGCCAACGCGTGGTGGCTGAAGGAGGTCGGCTGGGCGGCCCGCCGGGCCTTCCAGGAGCGCTGGCTGATCGACGCCGGGAAGCTGGCGGCGCGGCCATAGCACCGTCGCGCACCGGTCCGCCTGGCAGCGGCCGCCCGGCTAGAAGGTGACCCTCTTCTTGCCCGCGTCGGTCTCCTTGAGGAACTTGAGGAGACCGCGGAAGTAGGTCGCCTGGTCGTCCCACATCGAGAGGTGGCTTCCCTGCGGGCAGAGCAGGAAGCTGCCGGTCTGAACCTGGCCGGCCACCCACCTCATGTGGACCGGGTCCATGGTGTCGTGGGTGGCACCGATGACGAGCGTGGGCATCGCCAGCTTCTTCAGGTCGGCCTTGCGGTCCCACTGCTCGAGCCGCCCCGACGAGCTGAACTCACTCGGCCCCTGCATGGGGACGTAGACGTCCTTGTTGAGCTTGGCGAAGGACCGGTTGACCGCGTCGGGCCACTCGGGCAACCGGCAGATGTGCTTGGCGTAGAAGCTCGGAAGCAGAAGCTCCATGTAGCGCGGGCTTTCGTGCTGCCCCTTGGCCTCGAGCTCCCGGACCTCCTTCACTACCGCCGGGTCCATCTGCAGCGCCAGCACCTCATTGGCATAGCGGACGTAGTCGGGGATGCTCATCATCATGTTCGAGATGATCAGCCCCTTGAGGTTGGCACCGTACTTCAGGGCATATTCGACGGCGAGGATGCCTCCCCAGGAGCTCCCCAGCAGGTAGAAGTTCCCCCTGTCGAGCTTCATAGCGACGCTAACCTGCTCGACCTCCTCGACGAAGCGCTCGGTGGTCCAGAGCTCCTGGTCCTTGGGCTGGTCGGAGTAGGCGGAGCCGAGCTGGTCGTAATAGATGAACTCGATTCCTTCGGCGGGGAGGAAGCCCTCGAAGGCCTCGAAGACTTCGTGGGTGCCGCCCGGCCCGCCGTGGAGGAGCAGGACCTTGATGCGCGGGTTGCTGCCGAAGCGCTTGGTCCAGACCTTGAACTCGCCCTTGGGTGTCTTGACGGGGATGAGCTTCACCCCGCCTGCCTGGATCGGGTCCTTGTTCGCGAAGTAGCCGCGAAGGGTGGGCGGCTTGGGCTCAGCGGCGGCCGCCAGGCCTCCCAGGGACAGGGCGCAGACGACCACCAGAAGCTGGACTGCGGGTGAACGCATGGACTCCTCCGGAATGCGGTGGCGGGAGCGCGTGGGCGAAACCACTTCCTATCCCATGTAGGTCTCTGCTGCCTCTCGAAAGCGTCGCGTCGACCCCCGTCGACACCGACGACCCCCGTCGACCCCGACCGCGTCGACCCCGACCGAGAGGTCCGGGGAACGGACAGGGGGGCCGCGGTTCGGCCGGGTCGCTCTGAGGAAACCCGAAGGATGACGCGGGATCGGCGCGGGCACGGAACCTGCCCTTGCCGTGCTGCATGACCGCCCCGCGCCAGGTTCTGCCCGGCACCACCTACCTCGTCTCCAACCGCTGCTCGGAGCGCCGCTTCTTCCTGCGCCCCTCCAAGCTCTGCACAGACGTCTTCCGCTTCGTGCTCGC
>JANMRY010000156.1:0-29252 GCA_031388695.1 Anaeromyxobacter sp.
GCGGGCGGTGGAGCGAGATGGCGTGGGAGGAGGCCGACTGCTCGCGATCGGGGGCGCAGACCCAGACCTCGTCACCCTCGAAGGCGGCGGCCAGGGCACGCAGCCCGGCCGCGTGGACACCGTCGTCGTTGGAGAGGAGGACCCGCACCGGAGTTCGAATCTACCAGCGCGGGGTGAAGGCGGGAAGCGGACGACCGGCGCGTGACGTCGTCTGTGCCTGTGGCGCCGTTGCGAGAACCTGCTCGAATCTTGCGACGGCGACACCAGAAGCCGTCGCCGTCGCTATAGAGCGGCGTCACGATCACGATCCAACCCCTGGTCCCGGAACGAGGCCGGATCCTCCAGCGCCTCGAGGTGGGTGAAGACGGTGGCGTTGTAGATGGCGGCGCGCACCTCGCCCTCGATCCGCTCGGCCAGCTCGTGCCCCTGCCGCACCGTCCAGCCACCCGGCACCAGCACGTGCATGGAGATGAAGCGGCGCGAGGCGGCCTGCCGGGTCCGCACCGCGTGGAACTGCAGCTGTGGCCCCTCGTGGCGCGCCAGCACCGCCCGCAGGGCCTCCTGCTCCTCGGTGGCCAGCGCGGTGTCGAGCAGCCCGAGCGCCGAGCGGCGCAGCAGCCTGACGCCGGTCCAGACGATCTGCGCCGCCACCAGGAGCGCGATGATGGGGTCGAGGATGTTCCAGCCCGACAGGGCCACCAGCCCGATGCCCGCCAGCACCCCGGCCGAGGTCCAGACGTCGGTGAGCAGGTGGTGGGCGTCGGCCTCCAGCGCGATCGAGTGGTGGCGCCTGCTGGCGGCCAGCAGCACCCGGGAGACCACCAGGTTGACCAGCGAGGCGCCGGTCGAGACCACCACGCCCCAGCCGACCTGCTCGAGCGGCTGCGGGCTGAACAGCCGGCCCACGGCCGCCCAGGCGATGCCGACCGCGGCCAGCAGGATGAGCGCCCCCTCGGCCCCGCTGGCGAAGTACTCGGCCTTCTCGTGGCCGTAGGCGTGGTCGTCGTCGGGCGGCCTGGCCGCCACGATCAGCATCACCAGGGTGATGATGGCCGCCGCCAGGTTGACGAGCGACTCGAGCGCGTCGGAGAGCAGCCCCACCGAGCCGGTCAGGCGCCAGGCCAGCGTCTTCATGCCGATGGTCACCAGCGCGGCGGCGATGGAGAGGAAGGCGAAGCGGCGCAGGTCGCCGACGGGTGCGGTGGCGGTGGTCATGCCCTCTACTCTAGGTCATCCCCGGGCCCGGTCGACGGTGGCCGCGCTCGAGGGCCTCCCGCCCCACCCAGTCACAGGCGAACTGCCAGGCGATGCGCCCGCTCCGGTCCCCCTTCTTCTGCGACCAGAGGATGGCCTCGGCCTCGGCGTCGGCGCTCCAGGGGGCGGCCACGCCGGCCCGCTCCGCCAGCCGCGTGACCCATTGCCGCACCACCTCCACGTAGCGGTCCTGGCTGAAGGGGTGGAAGGCGACCCAGAGCCCGAACCGCCCGGAGAGCGAGATCTTCTCCTCGACCGCCTCGCCGTGGTGCACCTCGCCCTCCACCATCATGGCGCCGCGGTTGTCGCTCTCGAACTCGGCCACCAGGTGGCGGCGGTTGGAGGTGACGTAGATGAGCACGTTCTCGGGGAGCGCGTAGACCGAGCCGTCGAGGGCGCTCTTGAGCACCTTGTAGCTCGGGTCCCCGGTCTCGAAGGAGAGGTCGTCGGAGAAGACCAGGAAGCGCCAGGGCTGCCGCTTGAGCGGCGCGACGATGGCCGGCAGGCTCACCAGGTCGTCCTTGTCGACCTGGATGATGCGCAGCCCCTCGCCGGCGTAGCGGTGCAGCAGGGCCCGCACCAGCGACGACTTGCCGGTGCCGCGGGTCCCCCAGAGCAGCGCGTTGTTGGCCGGGAGGCCGGCCAGGAACTGCCGGGTGTTCCCCTCCAGCGCCTGCTTCTGCGGCTCGATGCCGAGCAGGTCGTCGAGGTGCATCGCCTCGATCCCAGGCACCGGCTCGAGGGCGCCGGAGAAGGGGCCGCGGTGCCAGTTGGCGGCGTGGCAGGTGGTCCAGTCGATGGGCGGGGCCGGCCTCGGCAGCAGCGGCTCCAGGGCGGCGAGCACCCGCTTCAGCTGCGCCGTCAGTTCGGGATCGAGGCTCACGCTTCCTCCGCGGTGGATGGGACCAGGGCCCGGAAACGAACCGGGGCAGGGACCGGCTGGCCCCTGCCCCTCTTTGGAATCGTGCCGGTCAGGCCAGGGAGCAGCTAGCCGTCCGAGGCCACCCGGACCGTCGAGATGGCGCCGATCTTCTCGAGGAAGAGCGCCTTGGTGAACTCGCGGTTGAGGCGGGCGATGAACTTCACCTTGATGCCCTTGGGGCAGGCACCCTCGCACTCGTAGTGGTTGCTGCAGTTGCCGAAGCCCTGGTCGGCCATGGCCTTGACCATGGCGGCGACGCGTTGGGGCGCCTCGACCTGGCCCTGCGGCAGCTCGGCCAGCTGCGAGACCTTGGCGCCGGCGAAGAGCATGGCCGCGCCGTTGGGGCAGGCGGCCACGCAGGCGCCGCAGCCGATGCACTCGGCCGCGTCCATGGCGTAGTCGGCCTCGGGCTTGCCGACCAGGACGGCGTTGCCATCCGGCACGCCGCCGGTGTGGCAGGAGACGTAGCCGGCCGCCTGGATCAGCTTGTCGAGCGCCCCGCGGTCGACCACCAGGTCGCGCAGGATGGGGAAGGCCCGGGCCCGCCACGGCTCGATGTAGATGGCGTCACCGTCCTTGAACTTCCGCATGTGCAGCTGGCAGAGCGTGGTGCGCTCGTGGCCGCCGTGCGGGACGCCGTTGACCACCGCCGAGCACATGCCGCAGATGCCCTCGCGGCAGTCGTGGTCGAAGGCGATGGGGTCCTGGCCGGCCTTGATGAGGTCCTCGTTGACCACGTCCAGCATCTCCAGGAAGGAGTGGTGGGGCGTGATGTTCTTGGCCTCGTAGGTCTCGAAGCGGCCGGCCTGGTCCGGCGCCGACTGCCGCCAGACGATGAGCTTGAGGTTCATGGTCCCGTGTTCGGTGGCGCTCATTACTTGTAGCTCCGGACGGCGAGGTGGACGTTGTCGAACTTGAGCGGCTCCTTGTGCAGCTCGGGCGCCTTGCCGGTGCCCTTCCACTCCCAGGCGGCGGAGTAGGCGAAGTTGGCGTCATCGCGCTTGGCCTCACCGTCCGGGTACTGGTGCTCCACCCGGAAGTGGCCGCCGCAGGACTCCTCGCGGTGCAGGGCGTCCTGGCTGAGCAGCTCGGCGAAGTCGATGAAGTCGGCGGTGCGGCCGGCGTTCTCGAGCTGCTGGTTGAGCTCGCCACCCGTGCCGGTCACCTTGACGTTCTTCCAGAACTCCTCGCGGATGGCCGGGATCTTCTTCAGGGTCTCGTTGAGGGTCTGCTGGGAGCGGGCCATGCCGACGTTGTTCCACATCAGCACGCCGACCTCGCGCATGAACTCGGTGACCGTCTTCTTCCCGTTGATGGAGAGCATCCGGTCGCGCTCGGCGGTGACGTCGGCGATCGACTTCTTGAACTCGGGGTGGTCGGCCTTGGCCTTGCCCGGCTTGGTCTGCGCCAGGTAGTTGGCGATGGTGTAGGGGATGACGAAGTAGCCGTCGGCCAGCCCCTGCATCAGCGCGCTGGCGCCGAGCCGGTTGGCCCCGTGCACCGAGAAGTTGGCCTCGCCGAGCACGAAGAGCCCGGGGATGTTGCTCTGCAGGTTGTAGTCCACCCAGAGGCCGCCCATGGAGTAGTGCGGGGCCGGGTAGATGCGCATGGGGCGCTTGTAGGCGTTCTCGTCGGTGATCCGCTCGTACATCTCGAAGAGGTTGCCGTAGCGCTCGCGGATGGTCCCCTCGCCGAGCCGGGCGATGGAGGCCGAGAAGTCGAGGTAGACGCCGCGCCCGCCCGGGCCGACGCCGCGCCCCTCGTCGCACTGCTCCTTGGCGGCGCGGGAGGCGATGTCACGGGGGGCGAGGTTGCCGAACGAGGGGTACTTCCGCTCGAGGTAGTAGTCGCGATCGTCCTCGGGGATCTCGCTGGGCGCCTTGTTGCAGTCTTCCTTCTTCTTCGGGACCCAGATCCGGCCGTCGTTGCGGAGCGACTCGGACATGAGCGTCAGCTTCGACTGGTAGTCGCCGGCCTGGGGGATGCAGGTCGGGTGGATCTGCGTGTAGCAGGGGTTGGCGAGGTAGGCGCCCTTCTTGTGCGCCTTCCAGATGGCCGAGACGCTGCACCCCATGGCGTTGGTGGAGAGGTAGAAGACGTTGACGTAGCCGCCGGTGGCGAGCACCACCGCGTCGCCGACGTGGCTGCGCACCTCGCCGGTGACCAGGTCACGGACGGTGATGCCCTTGGCCTCGCCGTCGACCACCACGAGATCGAGCATCTCGGTGCGGGCGAACATCTTCACGGTCCCGGCGCCGATCTGCCGGGAGAGCGCCGAGTAGGCGCCCAGCAGCAGCTGCTGGCCGGTCTGGCCACGGGCGAAGAAGGTGCGGGAGACCTGGGCGCCGCCGAAGGAGCGGTTGTCGAGGTAGCCGGCGTAGTCCCGCGCGAAGGGGACGCCCTGCGCCACGCACTGGTCGATGATGTTGTTGCTGACCTGGGCCAGCCGCCAGACGTCGGCCTCGCGGGCGCGGAAGTCGCCGCCCTTGATGGTGTCGTAGAAGAGCCGGTAGATGCTGTCGCCGTCGTTCGGGTAGCCCTTGGCGGCGTTGATGCCGCCCTGGGCCGCGATCGAGTGGGCGCGGCGGGGGCTGTCCTGGTAGCAGAACGCCTCCACCTGGTAGCCGAGCTCGCCGAGCGAGGCCGCCGCCGAGGCGCCGGCCAGGCCGGTGCCGACCACCAGCACCTTGTACTTGCGCTTGTTGGCGGGGTTGACCAGCTTCAGCGAGTCGATCTTGTGCTTGTCCCAGGAGTCCTGGATCTTCCCGGTTGGTGCCTTGCCATCGAGGATCACGGTTGTCCCCTTACTTTCCGATGAGACCGAAGAGAATGGCGACGGGGATGGCCCCGTAGCCGATGAGGAAGATCACGGAGAGCACCGAGCCGAACCTGACGAACCCGGGCATGGTCTTCGGGTTGTTCAGGCCGACCGACTGGAAGGTGCTCTGGATGCCGTGGGAGAGGTGGAGGTAGAGCATCACCATCGCCACCACGTAGACCACCGCGGTGGTGACCTTGCCGAAGGCGGCGGCCACCATGGAGAAGACGTCGAAGCGGCCGGAGAGCTCCTGGACCGCCAGGATGTCCATGCCCGGGACCGAGCGGATCGTGAAGTGGAAGAGGTGGAAGATGATGAACCCGCCGAGCAGCAGCCCCGTCCAGATCATGTTGCGGCCGGCGAAGCTGGCGCGCAGCTTGCGATCGACCGCGTACTTGTTGGGGCTGGCCTTGTTGTTCTCCAGGGTGATGACGATGGAGATGACCAGGTGGAAGAGCACCGCGGTCAGCATCACCACGCGGGTGGCCCAGACCACCGCCGGCAAGCCGTGGAGCTTCTCGGCGTAGGTGTTGAGGCCGTTGGCTCCGGCGAAGATGCTCAAGTTGCCGAGCATGTGGCCGACGACGAACAGGACCATCAGCAGGCCCGTGATCGCCATCACGACCTTTCGTCCGATGGAGTCCGAGAGCAGTCGCATGAAGTCGATCCCTTCTTCCTCAAGTGGACGGCCGGCGAGCAGGGCCGGAATCCAGGCTAAGTGAACGGCGCGGGGGGTAACCCCGATTGAAGCGGGAGCGCATGCTACGAGATCTGGCGCTCGAAAAGGTGATCCAGCGCAGGTCCGGGTGGCTTTTTTCGCCCTGTTATCGCCTGTTCCAGTCGACATTGACCGGCAGCTCGAGGTGACCCTGTGCCGCCAGAATCGGCCATACAAGGATTTTACGGCGCGTCGTGGTGTCGCGGGGGGCCGGAGGGGGCTGAGCGGCGAAGCGCGGGGTGGCGTTAGATGGGGGCGGTGCCCCTCCTCCTCACCCTCTCTGCCCTCGCCCTGGCGGGCTGGCTGCTGGTCGCCAGGCTCGGCTGGCTGGCCGACCGGGCCCTCCCCGACCTGGCCGACCAGCCCCCGGCCGAGGCCCCGCCACCCCTCTCGGTGATCGTCCCCTGCCGCGACGAGGCCCGCGGCGTCGAGACGGCGGTCGGCTCGCTGCTCTCGCAGGCGCTGCCCGGGCTCGAGGTGGTGGCGGTCGACGATCGCTCCACCGACGCCACCGGCGCCATCCTCGACCGGCTGGCGGCCGCCGACCCCCGCCTCACCGTGGTCCACGTCACCGCCCTGCCCCAGGGCTGGCTCGGCAAGAACCACGCCCTCGAGGTCGGCGCCCGTCGCGCCGGCGGCCAGTGGCTCCTATTCACCGATGGTGACGTCGTCTTCCAGCCCGGGGCGCTGGGCCGGGCCCTCGGCTACGCCACCCGCCTCGGCCTCGGCCACGTGGCGGCCGCCCCCCGCTTCGTCGCCCCGGGCTTCCTGGAGCGGGCCTTCGTGACCGGCTTCGGCGCCTTCGCCTCGCTCGCCTTCCAGGTCCACCGGCTGCGCCTCCCCGGCACCGAGGCCTTCGTCGGCATCGGCGCCTTCAACCTGGTGCGCCGCGCCGACTGGGAGCGGATCGGCGGCCACTTGCCGCTCCGGCTCGAGGTGGTCGACGATCTCAAGCTCGGGCTGGTGCTGCGCCGCAGCGGCGTGCCGCAGGGGGCCCTCTCGGGCGGCGCGCTCGTCACCGTCCGCTGGCAGCATGGCTTCTGGCCCTCGGTGCTCGGCCTCGTCAAGAACGCCTTCGCCGGGACCGAGTACCGCCCCTGGCTGGCGCTGCTCGCGGCGCTGCTGCTGCTGCTCGGTGGCCTCGGTCCGCCGCTGCTGCTGCTGGCCGCGCTCTGGCTGCGGGACTGGCCGGCGGCGGCGCTGGCCGGGGCGGCGGTGCTGGCGGCCGCCACCGTCCACGGCGGGGCGGCCCGCCGGCTGGCGCGGGGGAGCGGCCTCGAGGGGTTGGCGCTCCCCCTGGCGGCGACCCTGCTGGCCGGCGTGCTGGTCGGCAGCGCCCTCATCGCCCTCTGGCGCGGCGGCGTCACCTGGCGCGGCACCACCTACCCACTCGGCGACCTGCGGCGCGGCTGCGTCCGGCTGGCCGACTGGCCGGCGAAGGGCGCGGCCGGCTGGCCCGACGCCACCTCCGCCCGAGCGGAGGGGCCGTCCACCACCCTCGTTTGAGCCCTCGCAAACTGTCTAGACTGGTGCCAAGCTTGGCCCGCTGCCCTGGACGGTGAAGGAGGAGCGCGATGGCGACGGTGACCAAGCCCGCGAAGCCGGCGAAGCGACCGCAGCCCGGCCTGGAGCCGGAGTACTGCAAGGGTTGCAACCGCTGCGTGGCCGCCTGCGCCCAGGGCTGCATCGCCCCGGGCGAGGCGATCAACGCGCTGACCGGCCTGGTGCCGGTTACGCTCGACCTGGCCGACTGCTCCGGCTGCGCCCTCTGCGTCGACGCCTGCCCCGAGCCCTGGGGGCTGCGGCTCCCCGCGCCGCCGTCGCGCCAGGCCCGCCCTGCCCCGGTCGACCACCCGGCCGTCCAGCTGCCGCTCGCCGAGGGGCGGCCGCTCATCGTCAAGGGGGCCCACGCCTCGGCCATCGGCGCGCTGCTGGCCGGCTGCCGCCACTTCTTCGGCTACCCGATCACCCCGTCGACCGAGGGGGCCGAGCTGATGGCCCGGCTGCTGCCCCAGCTCGACGGCCACTTCGTGCAGGCGGTCAGCGAGGTGGCGGCCATCAACATGATGTACGGCTGCGGCGGCGCCGGCCTCCCCTCCATGACCTTCACCTCCTCGCCCGGCCTGAGCCTGATGCTCGAGGGGCTGAGCTACATGATCGGCGCCGAGCTGCCGGGCGTGGTCGTCGACGTCATGCGCGGCGGCCCCGGGCTGGGCGGCATCGGGCCGGAGCAGTCGGACATCAAGCTGCTCTGCCGCGGGCTCGGCCACGGCGGCACCCACGCCATCGTGCTGGCGCCGGCCACCACCCAGGAGCTGCTCGACTTCACCCGGCTCGCCTTCGAGCTGAGCTTCCGCTACCGCAACCCGGTCCTGGTCGCCGCCGACGGCTACCTCGGCCAGATGACCGGCAAGGTGACGCTGCCGGGCACCGCCACCCGGCCCGGCCTGCCGGCCTGGGCCGTCTTCGGCGACGCCGAGCACCGCGGCAACCTCATCAACTCCTTCCACCTCGCCGAGGCCGATCTCGAGGCCCACAACCGCCACCTCCAGGCCAAGTACCTGATGATGAGCAAGGCCGAGCAGCGCGCCGACCTCTACCGCTGCGGCGACGCCAGCGTGCTGCTGGTGGCCTGCAACACCCCGGCCCGCATGGCCAAGGGGGCGGTGCGGGCGCTGCGCGAGGAGGGGATCGCCGCCGGCCTCTTCCGCCCCCAGACCCTCTGGCCCTTCCCCATCAAGCGGCTCAAGCCGCTGCTCCACGAGGTCCGCCAGATCGTGGTGGTGGAGGCGAGCGACGGCCAGCTCGAGGACGAGCTGCGGCTGGCGCTCTCGCACGCCGGGGCCGGCGAGGGGATCGAGATCCGCCACGTGCGGCGCATGGGCGGCGTGCTCCCCTCGCAGCGCGAGATCGTCGACGGCGTGCGCGCCGCGGTTCGGCGGAGGGCCCTGGCATGAGCACCTTCTACGAGCGGTTCGAGCGGCACGACCACGCCCGGGGGCTCAAGGCCCGCTCCACCCACTACTGCCCCGGGTGCGCCCACGGGCTGGTCCACAAGCTGATCGGGGACGCCATCGACGCCCTGGGGATCCAGGACCGGGTGGTGGCCATCTCGCCGGTCGGCTGCAGCGTCTTCCTCCACTACTACCTCGACGTCGGCAACACCCAGGCCGCCCACGGCCGGGCCCCGGTGGTCGGCCTCGGCCACAAGCTGGCCAACCCCGACGCCATCGTCATCAGCTACCAGGGGGACGGCGACCTGGCCTCGATCGGCCTGGCCGAGATCATCCACGCCGCCCAGCTCGGGCTCCCCTTCACGGTCATCTTCGTCAACAACGCCACCTACGGCATGACCGGCGGCCAGCTCGCCCCCACCACGCTGATGGGGCAGCGCACCTCCACCAGCCCCGGCGGCCGCACCCGCGAGATGGGCTCGCCGCTGCGGATGGCCGAGCTGATCGCCCAGATCGACGGCGCCGCCTACGTGGAGCGGGTGGCCCTCTTCGACGCCAGGCAGCGGGTCCGGGCCGGCAAGGCGATCCGGCGCGCCCTCCAGGTGCAGGCCGACCGGGTCGGCTTCGCCTTCGTCGAGGTGCTGGCCGAGTGCCCCACCCACCTCCGGCTCACCCCGCCGGAGGCCGAGCGCTGGGTGGCCGAGCAGATGGTCCCGGTCTTCCCGCTCGGCCTGAAGAAGGAGCCGAGCGCCCCGCCCTTCCCCCCGTGGCCGGCCCCCAGCCACGACCCGGACCGGCTGCTGAAGGTGATCGGCGCCACCGCCGCGCCGGTGGAGCGGTTCTGCCGGGGCTTCCCGGTCACCGCCTTCGGCGACGACATCGCCATCAAGCTGGCCGGGGCCGGCGGCGACGGCGCGCAGACCGCCGGCCTGCTCCTCACCAAGGCGGCCATCCACGAGGGGTTCGACGCCACCCACATCCCGAGCTACGGCCCCGAGTCGCGCGGCGGCACCTCCTACGCCGACGTCCGCATCGCCGAGGTCGAGGTGCTCTCGCCGGCCGCCCCGCACCCCCACGCCCTGGTCGCCTTCAACGCCCCCAGCCTGGCCCGCTTCGGCCCGGAGGTGGTGCCGGGCGGGGTGGTGGTCTACGACTCGACGGTGGTGACGGAGCCGCCGGCGCTGCCGCCCGGGGTCCGCCCGGTCCCGGTCCCCTGCACCGCCCTGGCCCACGCGCTCGGGAACAAGCTGGTCAAGAACGTGGTGGCCCTCGGCGCCCTGGTCGAGGCCACCCGCCTCTTCCCGCCCGAGACCCTGGCGGCGGCGCTGGGCCAGGCGCTCGCCGGGAAGCCGGCCCTGGTCCCGGTCAACGAGGAGGCGCTGGCGCGCGGCCGGCGGGCCGCCGCCGAGCTGCTGGCGCGCACCGCGGTCTAGGGAGCGGCCTCACCACCCCGTGCTACCTTGCCGGGATGGCCGGCCCCACCGAGCACCACGCCGTCACCGTCATCGAGGCCTGGGACGAGACCGGCGCCCTGCGCGCGCTCCGGCTGCGGCTCCCGGCCGCGGTGGCGGCGCAGCACCGGCGCCCCGGGCAGGTGGTCAAGGTCAAGGTGGCGCCCGGCGAGGCCTACTTCGCCCTCTCCACCGCCCCGGCGATCGACGGCCGGGTCGAGCTGCTGGTGAAGCGGGGCGGCGCGATCGGCGACGCGGTGGCGGCGGCGGCCACGCCCGGCGCGGCGCTCCAGGTGACCGCCCCCTTCGGCCGCGGCTTCGAGCTGGAGCAGGCGCTGGGGCGCGACGTGCTGCTCTTCGCCGCCGGCTCGGGCATCGCCCCCATCCGCGCCCTGGTCCAGGCGCTGCTGGCGCGGCGCGAGCAGGTCGACCGGGTGGTGCTCTTCTACGGGCAGCGGCGCGGCGCCGAGTTCGCCTACCGGGCCGAGCACCTCGGCTGGGAGCGGCGCGGGGTCCGGGTGGTGCTCTGCCCCTCCGACGAGGACGACACCTGGCCGGGCGTCCGCGGCCGGGTCCAGGAGGCGGCCCACGCCCTCGACTGGGGCGGCGCCCGCCCCGCCCAGGCCGCCGCCTTCGTCTGCGGTATGTCACCCATGGTAAATGACGTGCGGGCGGCGCTGGCCGGGGCCGGCGCCCCGCCCGAGCGCGTCCACGTGAACTTCTGAGGGCCCGGGCATGATCAACAAGACCTCGCTCCAGCGCTACGTCCTGCTCGGCCTGGTGGTCTTCTCGGTCGGCCTCACCGTGGTGCTGGTCTCGCCGTTCTGGGTCTCGCTGCTGGTGGCGGCGGTGCTGGCCGCCTCGCTGCGCGTCCCCATGACCTGGCTGGTGGCCCGCCTGCGCGGGCGGCGCGAGTGGGCCGCCGGGCTGCTGGTGGTGACCCTCATCCTGACCCTGGTCCTCCCGGTCGGGGCGATGCTCACCGTCATCGCCGCCCAGGCGGTCGAAGGGTTCCGCTGGCTCCAGGAGGCGCTCACCTCGCAGGGGATCGCCGCGCTGGTGGACCACCTCCCGCGCTGGCTCGAGCGGCTGGCGCGCCACGTCCTCACCACGCTCCCCGAGCTGCTGGGCGAGCTGGAGCAGCAGGTCGGCGCCCGCGGCGGGCGGGCGGTGACCGCGCTGGGCGGCATCATCGCCGCCACCGGCGGCGCGCTGGTCAAGCTGGTGGTGATGCTGGTGGCCCTCTACTTCTTCCTCGTCGACGGCCACAAGCTGGTCGGCTGGCTGGAGGCCAACGCCCCGCTCGCCCCCGGCCAGTTCCGCGAGCTGGTCGGCGAGTTCCGCCGCACCGCAGTCTCGGTGCTGGTGGCCACGGTGGCCACCGCCGGGATCCAGGCCGGCGCCGCGCTCATCGGCTACCTGCTGGCCGGCGCACCGGGGCCGCTCTTCCTCGCCACCGTCACCTTCATGGTGGCGCTGGTCCCGGCCGTGGGCGGCACCGTGGTGGTGCTGGCCGTGGCCCTGCTCCAGTACGCCACCGGCCACGGGATCGCGGCAGGGTTCCTGGTGGTCTGGGGCATCGGGGTGGTCTCGATGGTCGACACCTTCGCCCGCCCCTACCTGCTGCGGGGCGGGATGGCGCTCCCCATCGGCATCGTCTTCCTGGCGCTGCTCGGCGGCGTGGCCGCCTTCGGCCTCATCGGCGTGCTGCTCGGGCCGCTGGTGGTCACCTTCCTGATCGCCGCGCTCCGCATCTGGCGGCGCGACGTCGAGGACCGCGACGACCCGCCCAGCCCGGTGGCGTGAGCCGCGACCCGGGCGACCCGCTCGGCGGGCCGCTTCAGCGGGCCGGGGTGAAGGCCTGGAAGGCCAGCATGGTGTCGGTCTGGCGGATCCCCGGGATGCGCCCGATGCCGTTCGGGATCAGCTCGGCGAAGGCGTCGGAGTCGGCGGCGTAGAGCTTCACCAGCAGGTCGTACTCGCCGGTGATGGAGTGGACCTCGGAGACGCCGTCGAGCTCGACGATGGCGCTGGCCACCTCGCCGAGCCGTCCCGGCTCGCACTTGATCCGCACGAAGGCTGCCTTCATCTCTCGCTCCTCCCGCGCCGCCACCCAGGCGCGCTGCGCCATCCTACCCCGGGGCCGCCGGCGCCGGCTCGAACCAGTCGGCCGTCACCTCCAGCCACATGGCCAGGCCGGCCCAGCGCCCGTAGGGGCGGTACCAGCCCCGCACCGTGGCGTCGGCCGGGACCCGGCGCTTGCCGCGCAGGACCTTGAGCTTCCCCCGGGTCCAACTGTCGAGCGCCAGGAAGTCGTGGCGCCCCAGCAGCCGGGCCAGGTGCTGGGCCGCGTAGGGACCGAAGCCGTCGAGCGCCTCGAGCCGCTCCAGCAGCTCGCCGGTGGGGAGGTGGGGCGAGCGCAGCGCCTCGAGGTCGAGCGAGCCGTCGGCCACGGCCCGCGCCAGGGCCCGCAGGGCGCGCGCCCGGTAGCCGGCCCGGACCCGCTCCCGGTAGAAGGCCTCGGGGCGGCGCGCCATCGCCTCCGGGGTCGGGAAGGCCCGGGTCCCGCCGGGCCCCGGCTCGCCCAGCGCCTCGCAGAGGCGCGAGACCATGAGCCGGGTGAGCGACCAGGAGCAGTTGGTGGTGCAGAGCGTCTTGACGGCGTCCTCGAAGACGGTCGGCGAGCGGAGCAACCGGCCGGCCCCGCGGCGCAGCGCCCAGCGCAGGTCGGGCAGGTGGCGACCCTGGCCGGCGGCCCGGCGCGCCTCGAGGCCGGCCGCAAGCTCGTGGAAGGGGGCCAGGTCCTCGTCGAGCGCCAGGGCGCGGGCCAGCTGGCCCCGGGCGGCCTCGGCCTCGGCGCGGGTGACCCGCCCCGCCGAGGCGAGCCGGACCAGCAGCCCGGCCTGCCCCTCGGCCACCTCGGCCCCGACCACCCGGCCCGGGCCGAGCCGGAGCGGCCGGGCCAGCAGCCGGCGGGTCTCGTCCCAGCGCCAGGGGGCGAGGTCGTACCAGCCGTGGCTGCGGCAGACCAGCGCAAGGTCGAAGGGCTCTGGGACCTGCATGCGGTGGGTACCCCGGTGGGGGATTGCCCCCGTGCACCAAGAGTGCGGTGATGTCGGCCGATCCGTACCACGACCCCCTGCCGGCCGACCGAGGAGATCGACATGACCACCGGACGCGACGACGACATCGATGTGCTGGAGGGCGACGAGGGCACGCCAGAGGTGGGGCGTCACCGCGACGTCGGCCGGGAGATGCTGGAGACGGCGATCGGCGACCTGAAGCGCTCCGCCGCGCTCACCGTGGCGCCCACCGCCACGGTGGCCAAGGTGGCCGAGCTGATGCGCAAGAAGAAGGCCGGCGCGGTGCTGGTCAAGAAGGGCAAGGCGCTGGTCGGCATCTTCACCGAGCGCGACCTGGTGATGCGGGCCATGGCGACCAGGGCCTGGGCCCAGGCCCCGGTGAAGAAGTTCATGAGCCCGGCGCCGGAGACCCTGGGGCTGGGCGACCCGGTCGCCTACGCCCTCAACAAGATGAGCGTGGGGCGCTTCCGCCACGTGCCGCTGCTCGACGCCAAGGGGGCGCTGGCCGGGATCATCTCCATTCGCGACATCGTCGACTTCATCGTCGAGCTCTGCGCCGAGGAGATCCTCAACCTGCCGTCGCAGCCCGGCCTGGCCATCCCGCACAGCCCCGACGGCGGCTGAGCGGGGGGAGCGGCCGAGCGCGAGGTGCGACCGGCCGCGAGGTGAGACCGGTCGCGAGGCTGCGGCGGGCGCGGCCGGCCCCCCGGGGCTCGCCTCAGGCCTCGTTGACCCCGTGGCACTTCTTGTACTTCTTGCCCGAGCCGCAGGGGCAGGGGTCGTTGCGCCCCACCCTGGGCGCCTGGCGCACCACCGTCTCGGCCTTGGCGCGGGGGGCCTCGCCCTCCTCGCCGGCCGCGGCGTGGGTCTCGGTGAGCCGCTGCAGCGCCTTGCGCTGGGCCGCCAGCCGCTTCTGCTCGATCTCCTCGGCGCTCTCCTGCCGGGCCGGCTGCAGCCGCAGCACGTTGCCGATCACCCCGCCCTTCACCCGCCAGGTCATGGCCACGAACATCGCGTAGCCTTCCTTCTTGTACTCCTGCTTCGGGTCCTTCTGGCCGTAGCCGCGCAGGCCGATGCCCTGGCGCAGGTGGTCCATGGAGAGCAGGTGGTCCTTCCACATCTGGTCGATCGACTGGAGGTAGAGCCACTGCTCGTAGCGGCGCAGCACCGGCACGCCGTCGGCGTCGACGCCGAGCTCGGCCTCCTTGGCGGCGTAGGCCTTGCTGACCACCGCGAAGACCTGCTCCTCGATGACCCGGCGGGCCTCGATCACCTTGTCGGTGGGGGCCCCGAACTTCATGTCGACGCCGAACTGCTCCTTCACCATCGCCGAGAGCCCGGGCAGGTTCCAGTCGCCCATGTTGGGCGGGCAGGCGCCCGCCACCATGTCGATGACCAGGTCCTCGACCAGGTCGACGATGTGCTCGCGCTGGTCGTCGAGCGTCCAGATCTTCTCGCGCCGGGTCTTGATCCGGGTCTTGGGGTCCTCGTCGTACTCGACCACCGGCACCCCGGCCCCGAAGCCGAGCACCATGCGGCGCAGCGCGTAGATGGAGCGGCGCTGCTGGTTCATGACGTCGTCGTACTCGAGCAGGTTCTTGCGGATGTCGAAGTTGTGGGCCTCGACCTTCTTCTGCGCCCCCTCGATCGACCGGGTGAGCCAGGGGTGCTCGATCTGCTCCCCCGGCTTCATGCCCATCTTCTCCATCAGCCCGGAGATGCGGTCCGAGCCGAAGATGCGCATCAGCTCGTCCTCCAGCGAGAGGTAGAAGATCGAGGAGCCGGGGTCGCCCTGGCGGCCGGCGCGGCCGCGCAGCTGGTTGTCGATGCGGCGTGACTCGTGGCGCTCGGTGCCGACGATGTGCAGCCCGCCCAGCGCCACCACCTCCTCGTGCTCGCTGGCGCACTGCACCCTGAGGGCGGCGACGCGGGCGGCCAGGCGGGTGGCCCAGTCGGCGCGGCGGACCTCGAAGGCCTCGACCTCCTCGCCCTCCATGGGGGCGTCCGGCTCCGGGCCGAGCTCGTGCTTGGCCATCATCTCGGGGTTGCCGCCCAGCACGATGTCGGTGCCGCGGCCGGCCATGTTGGTGGAGATGGTGACCGAGCCCTTGCGGCCGGCCTGGGCCACGATCTCGGCCTCGCGCCCGTGGTTCTTGGCGTTGAGGACGTTGTGGGCCACGCCGCGCCGCTTCAGCAGCGACGCCACCACCTCGCTCTTGGCCACCGAGACGGTGCCGACCAGCACCGGCTGGCCGGTGGCGTGGCGCTGCTCGATCTCGTCGCAGAGGGCGCCGAACTTCTCCCCCTCGGTCTTGTAGACGACGTCCTCGGAGTCCTTGCGGACGTTCCGCTGGTTGGTGGGGATCACCATGACGTCGATCTTGTAGGTCTGGGCGAACTCCTCCGCCTCGGTGTCGGCCGTGCCGGTCATGCCGGCCAGCTTCGAGTACATGCGGAAGTAGTTCTGGAACGAGATGGTGGCCAGGGTCTGGTTCTCGTTCTCGATCTTGACCCCCTCCTTGGCCTCGACGGCCTGGTGGAGCCCGTCGGACCAGCGCCGCCCCGGCATGAGCCGGCCGGTGAACTCGTCGACGATGAGGACCTCGCCCTCCTTGACGACGTAGTCGACTTCGTTGCG
Organism: Anaeromyxobacter sp.; assembly: GCA_031388695.1. Taxonomy (GTDB): domain Bacteria; phylum Myxococcota; class Myxococcia; order Myxococcales; family Anaeromyxobacteraceae; genus JADKCZ01. The sequence continues at coordinate 15,839 of JANMRY010000156.1, forward strand.
GTAGAGGTGGTGGGCGCGCAGCGCCTGCTCCACGTGGTGGAGGGTCTCGATGGCGTCCGGGTCGTAGAGGTTCTTGACCGCCAGCTTGCGCTCGATCTTCTCGACGCCGGCGTCGGTCATCACCACGGTGCGGCTCTTCTCGTCGACGGTGAAGTCGGCGTCCCGGATCATCGAGGGGATGACGGTGTTGACCTTGTAGTAGAGGTCGGAGGACTCGTCGGAGGGGCCGGAGATGATGAGCGGGGTGCGGGCCTCGTCGACCAGGATCGAGTCGACCTCGTCGACGATGGCGAAGTTGAGCTCGCGCTGCACGTAGTCGCCGAGCCGGAACTTCATGTTGTCGCGCAGGTAGTCGAAGCCGAACTCGTTGTTCTGGCCGTAGGTGATGTCGGAGGCGTAGGCGGCCTGGCGCTCCTGGTCGGTGAGCCCGTGGACCACCACGCCGGTGGTGAGCCCGCAGAACTTGTAGAGCCGCCCCATCCACTCGGCGTCGCGGCGGGCCAGGTAGTCGTTGACGGTGACCACGTGGACGCCGCGGCCGGAGAGGGCGTTGAGCACGCAGGGGAGCGTGGCCACCAGGGTCTTGCCTTCGCCGGTCTTCATCTCGGCGATCTTGCCGCCGTGGAGCACGGTGCCGCCGATCAGCTGCACGTCGAAGTGGCGCATCCCCAGGGCCCGCACCCCGGCCTCGCGCACCAGGGCGAAGGTCTCGGGGAGCAGGTCCTCGAGGGTCCGCCCCTTCTTGACCTCCTCCTTCCACTGCGCGGTGAGGCGCGGGAAGTCGGCGTCGGCGAGCGCCTTCATGCGCGGCTCGAGCTCGTTGATCCGCGCCACCAGCGGGCGGATCTTCTTGAGCTCGCGCTCGTTCTTGGTGCCGAGCACCTTCTTCAGGACGTAGTTCAGCATGTGATGGGTCCGACCTCGGGAGAAAGGGGCGGGAGGATACCGCCATTCCCTACCCCGAAGTCATCTCAATAACCACTCCGGGCCCCTCGTCAACGCCCGGGAATTTGATCCCCGGCCCCGGCCCGGGGAAGGATGTCGAGGTGCCCCGCTTCCCGCCGCTGCTCGCCCACGCCGTGCCCGCCCTCGCGCTGGCCGTCATCGCCGCCACCGCCCCCGGCTGCGCCGGCCCCGCGCTCACGCTCCGTGAAGGGCTGGACCAGAGCGACCTGCAGGCCCGGCTGGCGGCCCGGGGGTACGCCTGGCTCGGCCAGGGGAAGGCCCCCTTCCAGGTCGGCGAGGAGCGCTTCACCCCCGACTGCTCCGGGTTCGTCGAGGCGGTCTACGCCGCCGAGGGGGTGGCGCTGCGGCGGCTGGCCATGCTGGCCGCCCCCGGGGAGCGCTCCGGCGTGGCGGCGCTCTGGGAGGCGGCGGGGCGCTACGGCACGCGCTGGCGCGGCGGCGACTGGCCGGCCCCCGGGGACCTCGTCTTCTTCGACGACACCTGGGACCGGAACGGCAACGGGGCTCGCGACGATCCCTTCACCCACGTCGGCCTGGTCGAGTGGGTCGACCAGGGCGGGACGGTCACCTTCCTGCACCGGGCCGGGGCCGGCGTGGTGCGCGGCCACCTGACGCTCACCCGGCGCGACACCTTCCGGGCCACCGACGGCGCCGAGCTCAACGCCTTCCTGCGGGTGCGGGGGGCCAAGGAGCGCGTGCCGGCGCTGGCCGGCGAGCTCTTCGTGGGGTTCGGCCGGATCGACCCGGGCCAGGCGCGGACGGCGCGCTGAAGCGATGCCCGTGCGGCGCGCTGATGCGATGCCCGTGCGGCGCTGCCCGCAGGGCGCTGCCCGCATGGCGCTCCCCGTGCGGCGCTCCCCGTGCGGCGCTCCTGCGGCGCCCCTACTCGAGGATGAACTTCCTCGGGTTCTCGGGGATGCCGTTGACGCGCACCTCGTAGTGCAGGTGCGGGCCGGTCGACTTGCCGGTGTTGCCCACGCCGGCGATCTTCTCGCCGCGCTTCACCCGGTCGCCGACCCGGACGAAGGTCTCGGAGAGGTGGCCGTAGCGGGTCTTGACCCCGTAGCCGTGGTCGATCACCAGCACCTTGCCGTAGCCGCCTTCGACCCCGTTGAAGACCACCACGCCGTCGGACGGGGTGGCGACCTGCTGCCCGTGCGGGGTGGCGACGTCGAGCCCCTCGTGCATCTTGCGGTCGTCGGAGTAGGGGTCGAGCCGGGTGCCGAAGTCGGAGGTGACCCAGCCGCGCGTCGGCCAGATCGAGGGGGTCGAGGCGAGCAGCGAGCGCTGGTCGTCGAAGTACTCCTGCAGCTGGCGCAGGCTCTGCTCGGAGCGGGCGGCGTCGGCCTCGAGCGAGCCGAGCCGGCCGGGGAGCGCCTTGACGTTCTGCTCGCTGGCCGGGACCGGGCCGGACGGGACCGCCTCGGGCTCGGAGGTGCCGACCGGGCCGATGGCCAGGTTGCGCTCCGGGTCCTGCAGCGAGGTCACGGCGGTCCTGAGCTTGGCGTCGAACCGCTCCACCCGGTCGAGGGTGGCGCCGATGTGAGCCACCTTCTCCTGGACCAGCAGCACCTGGCTGCGGAGCTGGGCGTTCTCCTCGCGGAGCGTCGAGTTCTCGGAGGAGGCGGAGAGCAGGGTCAGGTAGTGGATGCCGGTCACCAGGGCCAGCCCAGCCAGCCCCAGCCCGGCCCAGGAGGCCTTCCGCAGCCAGGGGCGCGGGACCCGGAACTTGCGCACGGCCTGGCTGTGGTCGGAGACCACGATGACCGTGAAGACCTGGGACTTGGGCGCTGCGGCCATGCGAATGGGGGCTCCGGGCTGAAAAGGCCGATCGGCCAGAGTCGGGGGACTCCAGCCCTGCAAGCAGTTCTGAGGGCAACCGGTAGCAGACCCCGCCAAAGGGTGTCAAGGAAGAGGGCGCTCACTGACGCCCCTGCGGGGGCCCCCCGTTCAGGACCGGTCGCGAGCCGGCTCGGCCGCCGCAGCCTCGGCGGACTCGGTCCCCTCGGCCGACGCAGCCTCGGCGGACCCGGTCCCCTCGGCCGGCCCGGCGACCTCGGCCGGCTCGGCGGCCAGGGGGTCGAGCGGGTCGGTGAGCCGGACCAGCGCCACGGTGATGTTGTCATCCCCGCCCCGGTCGTTGGCCAGGTCGACCAGCCCCTCCACCGCCTCCTCCCCCTCCTCCTCGACCATGGCCAGGATCTCCTGGTCGTCGACGTGGTTGGAGAGGCCGTCGCTGCAGGCGACCAGGGCGTCGCCCGCCTCCAGCTCCAGCCCCATCAGGTCGACCATCACCTCGCGCTCGAAGCCGACCGAGCGGGTGATGATGTTCTTGTAGCGGCTGGTGCGGGCGTCCTCCTCGGTGATGACGCCGCTGCGGAGCTGCTCGGCCACCAGCGAGTGGTCCTGCGTGACCTGGTAGATGTGGCCGGAGCGGAGCAGGTAGGCCCGGCTGTCGCCCACGTGGGCCACGAAGGCGGAGCGGCCGTCGACCAGCACGGCGGTCACCGTGGTCCCCATGCCGGCCAGCTCGCTGTCGGCCTGGGCGGCCTCGAAGATGGCGGCGCAGGCCGCCTCGACGGCGTGGCCCAGGATGTCTGGCAGCGGGTTCTCCTCACCCTCAGCCCCGGAGCCGAAGAGGGCCGGCTCCTCGTCGCGGGCCTTCTGTATCGCGGCGCGGATGGTGTCGATCGCCAGGCGCGAGGCGGTCCCGCCCCCGGCGTGGCCGCCCATGCCGTCGGCGACCACGAAGAGGCCGAGCGGCTCGTCGATGAGCAGCGCGTCCTGGTTCTGCTCACGTCGCTGGCCGACGTCGGTCAGGCCGCGCGCGGCGATCCGGAGGGGCGGTGATGCCATTTGGAGCAGCGTACCCTTGCGATCACGCGAGGGTCAACGCGAGATCAGCGCCGGGCCCGTCCGGACGGCCATTTGCTCAGGGTGAAGCGACCAGGCCGAGGTCTGGCCGACCTCACGCGGCGGACACGCTCCTCGCCGCCGCCCGCCCCGGCGCCGACCGGCGTCCCCGCTCGGCGCCCCGCTCGGCGCCCCCGCCTGCCTGGGCGCGCGCCGCCGCGATCAGCGCCCCGGCGTGCTCGAGCGCCGCCGGGGTCACGGTGGCCCCGGCCATCATCCGCGCCACCTCCTGGCGCCGGTCGTCGACCTCGGGGAGCAGCGCCACCTCGGAGGTGGTCCGGCCCGCGGCCACCCGCTTCAGCACCCGGTGGTGGCGGTCGGCGAAGGCGGCGATCTGCGGCAGGTGGGTGATGCAGATGACCTGGCGGCCCGTCGCCACCTCGGCCAGCACCCGCCCCATCGCCTCGGCCACGGCGCCGCCGATGCCCGAGTCGACCTCGTCGAAGACGTAGGTGAGCACCGGGTCGCGCCGCGCCAGCGTCCGCTTCACCGCCAGCAGCAGGCGCGAGAGCTCACCGCCCGAGGCGATGCGGGCCAGCGGGCGGGGCGGCTCGCCCGGGTTGGGGGCGAGCAGGTAGAGCGCCTGCTCGGCGCCGTCCGGGCCGAGCAGCGACCCGCCGGCCGGCACCCCGCCCTCCGGGGGCGAGAAGGCGACCTCGAGCCGGCAGCGAGCCATGGCCAGCCCGGAGAGCTCGGCCTCGACCCCGGCGCAGAAGGCCTTGGCCCCCTTCTGCCGGGCCCGCGTCATCAGCCCGGCCAGCGTGGCCGCCTCGGCCCCGGCCGCGTCGATCTCCGGCGCCAGCTGGAGCAGCCGCTCGCCGCCGCCGGTGAGGGAGCCGAGCTCGGCCGCCATCTCGGCGCGGCGGGCCAGCGCCGCCTCGAGCGACCCGCCGTGCTTGCGGCAGAGCGCCTTCAGGGCCTCGAGCCGGTCCTCGATCGCCCCGAGCCGCTCGCCGTCGCCGCCGACCGTCTCGGCGTAGTGGCCCAGCTCCCGCCCGGCCTCGGTCAGCTCGATGGCGGCGGAGCGGAGCAGCTGGAGCGGGCCGGCGAGCCTCGGGTCGAGGGCGGCGGCGTCGGTGAGGGCCCGGACCGCCTGGCCGACCTGCTCGCTGGCGCTGCCGTCCTGGCCGTAGACCAACCCCTCGGCCAGGCCGGCCGCCTCGCGCAGCTTCTCGGCGCTGGCCAGCACCCGCCGCTCGGCGTCGAGGGCGGCGTCCTCGCCCGGCCGCGGGTCGACGGCGTCGAGCTCCTTCAGCTGGAAGGCCAGGTAGTCGGCACGGCGGGCCCGCTCGGCGGCGTCGCTCTGCAGCGTGTCGCGCTCGCGGCAGAGGGCGGCGACCTTCCCGTAGGCCTCGCGGTAGCGGCCGAGCAGCGGGGCGACGCCCCCGGCCGGGGCGTCGAGGCCGGTGAAGGCGTCGAGCAGCGAGAGGTGGGTCGCCTCGTCGAGGAGCGAGACGTGCTCGTGCTGGCCGGAGACGTCGACCACGCCGCGGAGCGCCTCGGCCAGCACCGAGGCGGTCACCAGCACGCCGTTGACGTAGGCCCGGCCGCGCCCGCCGCGCTGGGCGACGCGGCGGACCAGCAGCTCGGCCGGCTCGCCCGGGGGCGGGGCGGTGACGCCGACGCCGCCGAGCCGGGAGAAGACCGGGTGGTCGTAGGGGAGCTCGAAGAGCGCCTCGACCACCGCCTCGTCGGCGCCGTCGCGCAGCACCTCGGCCGACATGCGGCCGCCCAGCACCAGGTGGAGGGCGTTCACCAGGATCGACTTGCCCGCGCCCGTCTCCCCGGTGAGGACGTTCAGCCCGTGGCCGAAGCGCACCTCCACCGCGTCGACGATCGCGAAGCCCGAGATGCGAAGGGTCGTGAGCATGGCCGAACCTTGCCACCGACCCCTGACACTGCGCAAGTATTCAGTGGTGGGGGTGTTCAGGTGGCGCGGCCGTCCAGCTCAAGCCCATCCAGGAGGCGTCTGGTCTCGAGCGCGGGGATCACGGTGGCGTCCTACGACCTGTTCCGCGGCCGCTTCACCTGCCCGCGCGCCTTGGCTTGCTTCTCAAGGAGCAGGTCGAGCGCCGCCTCGAGCACCCGTTCGGCGCTGGCACCCGGGACGACGTGGGAGAGTCCGTCGCGAGCCGCCTCCAGCTTCCTCAAGAACTGCTTGCTGACAGTGACGTGGAGCCGGCGCAGGTCGGCGGTGAGAGGCTCGACCTCGTCGCGAGGCGCGAGGCCCCGCGCGGGGTGGGTCGTTTCTACTTCTGACGTCAGAAGTGACTCTGGGTCCGTGTCCGTCAGGCTCCGCGCCGGGGCACCGGTCGAAGCGCCGGGCTGGCTGGCCATGAGCGGCAATGCGGCGGACTGGGGCAGGCCGAGCGATGTTCGCGGTAGGGCCAGCAAGGTCACCACCGCTCGCAGCGGCGGTGACTCCCTCGGCTGAAGCTCGGCGACGACTTCCCGGGCTTCTCGGGCCGAGAGGCCGAAGAAGCGCGGCGCCACCTCGGTCCAGTTCTCTTCGGTGACAACCTTCGCGAGCTCGGCCGTCGTCGACAGGCAGAGTCGGCCATTCGCCAACGGCTCCATCAGCTCCGGAATTCGCTGGATGAGCCGGGCCGCACTCATCCGGTAGAAGGCCGCACCGTTGGAGAGCCCCATCTCGAAATGCAGGAAGGCGAAGAAGGTTGCATGCCCGAGCGGCTCCCAGCCACGCCGCCGATCGAAGTCGGCGAGCGCCACCAGGAACTCGGCCATGGCGGTCCGCTCCTTGCGGAGCAGATGTCTGAGGGTGTCGCGCTGCTGCCGTGCTTCCAGTTCGAGGGACGGGGAGGCCGCTCCGTACGTCGGAGCCGCGGCCGAGGAAGGGGTCGGGAGCGCGTTGTTCATTCACGGAGCGTCTCATGCGGGTCTGACATTTCAGGGCGCGCCGACATGCTTGAGACCCAACAGACAGGCCATTGATCGTCCTGCTCGGACCACCGGCCCGGGGCCGGTCGCACGCCATCCGCCGCCGCACCTCGCGTCCGGGTAGGCGGCCCCTCGCTACGCCTCTCGACCGGCGTACGGCACCGCCCCCACTGCGCGGCCCCTCGCTACGCCTCTCGACCGGCGTAGGCCGGAGATGAAGATGCAGGAAACAGCGAGGGGCTCGTGGGGAGGAGACAGACAACGAACCTGGTGTCGGGGCCACCAGAAGCCGGCCCCGACACTATCTCTCCCCCCACCTCAGCTTCGCCCGCAGGATCCCGAAGAAGTCCTGCTTCGGGTTCTGCACCAGCAGCACCCGGTTGTACGACTGCTTCACCTGCACCCGGTCGCCCCGCACCAGCGCCGGCCCCTTTCGGCCATCGAGCGTCAGGAAGACCTCGGCGTCGTTCATCAGCACGATGTCGAGGGTCTCGTCGTCCGGCACCACCAGCGGCCGCTGGGTCAGGGTGTGCGGGCAGATGGGGGCCAGCACCACGCCGCGCATGGTCGGGAAGAGGATCGGCCCCATGGCGGCCAGCGCGTAGGCGGTCGAGCCGGTCGGCGAGGCCACGATCACCCCGTCGGCCTTGAAGGTGCAGACGTACTGGCGCGAGCAGCGCACGTCGAGCTCGGCCATCCGGCTGAACGGGCTCTTGGAGATCACCACGTCGTTCAGGACCTCGGTGTCGAGGGCCCGCTCCGGCGAGCCGCCGCGGTGGAGGTGGACCCGCAGCTTCATGCGCGGCGACATGGTCGCCCCGCCGGCCAGCACGGTCTCGATCATGGGGTACATCTCGCCGAGCGGCGTCTCGGTCATGAAGCCGAGGCTCCCCATGTTGATGCCGAGGATGGGGGCGGCCCGGCCGTCGAGCAGGGTCGCGGCGTGGATCAGCGTGCCGTCGCCGCCGAGCACCACCACCAGGTCGGCGTCGCGGCCGATCGCGACCTCGTCGGTGACCACCTCCAGCCCCTTGCCGCGGAGGAACTGCGCCACCGCCAGCGCCGTCTCCCTGGCCTCCGGGGAGGTGACCTTGGGGACGATGCCGACGCGCTTCGGAATGGGGCACGGGTGGCCTGCCATCCCCGTATGATATCCGAACCCGATGGACCTCTTCGAACATGCCGCCGAAAGCGATACCGCCGGCCGCCCCCTGGCGGAGCGGCTGCGCCCCCGCCGGCTCGAGGAGTTCGTGGGGCAGGAGCACGTGCTCGGCCCCGGCCGGGCCCTGCGGCGGGCCATCGAGGCCGACCAGGTCCCCTCGCTGGTGCTCTGGGGCCCCCCCGGCACCGGCAAGACCACGCTGGCCCGGCTCATGGCCGGCCGCACCGGCGCCACCTTCGTCCCCTTCAGCGCCCTGCAGGGCGGGGTCAAGGAGATCCGCGAGATCGTGGCCGCCGCCCGCGATCGCAAGAAGCTGCACCGCAAGCGGACCATCCTCTTCGTCGACGAGATCCACCGCTTCTCGCGCGCCCAGCAGGACGCCTTCCTGCCCCACGTCGAGGACGGCACCATCGTGCTGGTCGGGGCCACCACCGAGAACCCGAGCTTCGAGGTCAACGCCGCGCTCCTCTCGCGCTGCCGGGTGATCACGCTGCGGGCGCTCACCGAGGAGGAGATCGGCGCGCTGCTCGACCGGGCCGTGACGGCGCCGGAAGGGCTGGGCGGCACGCCGGCGCTGGCGCCCGAGGCGCGCGAGGCGCTCTCCCGCTACGCCTACGGCGACGCGAGAAGGGCCTTGAACGCGCTCGAGGTGGCGGCGGCGGCGGTGCGTCTCTCCGGGCGCGCCACCATCGACCGGGCCGACGCCGAGGAGGCGCTGCAGCAGAAGACCCTGCTCTACGACCAGGCCGGCGAGGAGCACTACAACATCGTCTCGGCCTTCATCAAGTCGCTGCGCGGGAGCGATCCCGACGCCGCCGTCTACTACCTGACCCGCATGCTCGAGGCCGGTGAGGAGCCGCGCTTCGTCTTGCGGCGCATGGTGATCTTCGCCTCCGAGGACATCGGCAACGCCGACCCGCAGGCGCTGCAGCTGGCGGTGGCGGCGCTCTCGGCCGTCGAGCTGGTCGGGCTGCCCGAGGGCGTGCTCCCCATGACCCAGGCGGCCATCTACCTGGCGCTGGCGCCGAAGTCGAACACGGCGCTGACCGCCTACGCGGCGGCGCGGCGGCTGGTGCAGGAGCACGGCCCGCAGCCGGTGCCGCTGAAGCTGCGCAACGCGCCGACCAGGATGATGGAGTCGATGGGGTACGGCGGCGGCTACAAGTACCCGCACGACTTCGCCGGCCACTACGTGCCCGAGCGGTACCTGCCGGACTCGTTGCGCGACGAGAAGATCGTCACGCTCTCGGAGAGCGGCCTGGAGAAGGCGCTGGGCGAGCGGTGGCGGGCGGCGGTGGGGAAGAAGCCCTAGCCGACGAACGTGCCGCGCCGGAAAGGAGTCAGGGCCCAGGTTGGCTCGGTTCGGCGCGCACCAGGTGTGGCGCCGACCGGGTGATCCGGGGTAGGTCGAGGTCCGTGCTCGTCTACCTCCACGGCTTCGCCTCCGGCCCCTCCTCGAGGAAGGCCTGCTCGGTCCGTGAGCAGTTCGAGGCCGAGGGGGCCCGGCTCGAGGTCCCCGATCTGACGCCGGGGGCGACCGGCTTCGAGACCTCCTCGCCCCGCTCGATGCTCGGCGTGGTGCAGGGGCTGCTCGGCGCCACGCCCGGACCGCACGGCCTGGTCGGCTCCTCGCTGGGCGGCTACTTCTCGGCGCTGCAGGCCTCGCAGGACCCGCGCATCGCCCGGCTGGTGCTGCTGGCCCCGGCCTTCAACCTCTTCGAGCGCTGGAACGCCCGGCTCACGCCGGCGCAGCTCGCCGAGTGGCGCGAGCGCGGCCTCGAGGTCGATCACCACGTCAGCAACGGCAAGCGCCGGCTCGGCTGGCAGTTCCGCGAGGGTGCGGCCGGGCTGCCGCCCTTCCCCGAGGTCAGGGTGCCGGCGCTGGTGATCGCCGGGCGGCGCGACGAGTCGATCCCGCTCGAGGACATCGAGGCCTGGGTGGCGCGCACGCCCACGGCGCGGCTCGTCGTCGTCGACGACGGCCACGAGCTGACCGGCTCGCTCGAGCTGATCAAGCGCGAGGCCTGGGACTTCCTGCGGCCGCTCGCCGCCGGCTGAGCAGGGCGGCGGCCCCGGCGGGGCCCGGCCTCGCGGTCAGGCCATGGCCTGCGGCTGCTCGTCCTCCGGCCCGTCCGGCTCCACGTCGGAGCGGTACTTGCGCAGCACCCGCTTGAAGTTGGAGCGGTCCATCCCGGCCCGGCGCGCCGCCCCCGAGATGTTGCTGTCGCAGGCCTTCATCAGGGCGTCGACGTAGCTCTTCTCGAAGCGGCGCAGCGCCTGGTCCTTGGCCGCCGCGTAGGAGAGCGTCAGCCACTGGGCCTCGTCGCCGCCGACTGGGACCTCCCGCACCAGCGGGGCGGTGTGGCCGGTGACCGCCGGCGGCAGGTCGGCCGGGGTCACCACCTCGCCGCGGCAGAGCACCACCGCCCGCTCGATGGCGTTCTCCAGCTCGCGCACGTTGCCGGGCCAGCGGTAGCCGCAGAGCAGCTCGACCGCCTCGGGCGCCAGGGTGCGGACCCGCTTGCCGAGCCGGTCGCTGTAGCGGCGCAGGAAGTGGTGGGCCAGCAGCGGGATGTCCTCGGCCCGCTCTCGCAGCGACGGCAGCGGGATGTTGATGACGTTGAGCCGGTAGAAGAGGTCCTCGCGGAAGCGACCGGCCTTGACCAGCTTCGGCAGGTCGCGGTGCGTGGCGGCGATGACCCGCACGTCGACCTTGACCGAGTCGGCGCTGCCGACCCGCTTGATGTCGCCCTCCTGCAGCACCCGCAGCAGGCGCACCTGGGTGGAGAGCGGGATGTCACCGATCTCGTCGAGGAAGATGGTGCCGCCGTCGGCGGCGTCGAAGAGCCCCTTCTGGTCGCGCTGGGCGCCGGTGAAGGCCCCCCTGACGTGGCCGAAGAGCTCGCTCTCCAGCAGCGTCTCGGTGAGCGCGCCGCAGTTGAGGGCCACGAAGGGCTGGGCCTTGCGCGGGCTGCGCGCGTGGAGGGCGCGGGCCACCAGCTCCTTGCCGGTGCCGCTCTCGCCGGTCACCAGCACGGTGGTGGCCGAGTAGGCCACCGCGTCGATCAGCCGCTGCACCTCGCGGATGGGGCCGGCGGCGCCCACCAGCCCGTCGGGCGGGAGCCCCTCGCGCTCGCGCAGCTTGTTCTCCAGCTGCCGATTGCGGTCCCAGAGGGCCTTGCGCTCGGCCGCCTTGGCCACCGAGCGGGCCACGATCTCGACGTCGTCGAAGGGCTTGGTCAGGTAGTCGTAGGCGCCGCTGCGCACCGCCTGCAGGGCCGTCTCCACGGTGGCGTGGCCGGTCATCATGATGACCTCGATCTCCGGCCGGCGGTGCTTGACGGCGTTGAGCAGCTCCAGGCCGGAGAGCTGCGGCATCTTGATGTCGAGCAGGGCGACGTCGAAGTCCTCGGCCGCCAGCCGCTGGGTGGCGACGATGGGCGAGTCGAGCCCGACCACGTCGTACCCCTTCTTCTTGAGCAGCGCCTCGAGCGCGCGCAGCAGGGTCGGCTCGTCGTCGACGATCAGCACGCGGGTCGGCTTGGTCTCGATTTCACCCATGGTGTTCTCCTCTACGGCGGCGGTGATGGCGGCGGCGGTGATGGCGGCGGCGGTGATGGCGGCGGCGGTGATGGCGGCGACGGCGTTGCGGCAGGCAGGTCGAGCACGAAGCAGGCGCCGCGATCGGGCGCCCGCTCCAGGCGGATGCTGCCGCCGTGCTCCTCGGCGATCTGGTAGCAGATGGAGAGCCCCAGGCCGGTCCCCTGCCCCTCCGGCTTGGTGGTGAAGAAGGGCTCGAAGACCCGGCGCGCCACCTCGGGCTTCATGCCGGGGCCGGTGTCGGCCACCTGGAGCCGGACGTGGCCGGCCCCCGAGGCGCCTGTGGAGACCACGATCTTCCCCTCGCCGTTCAGGGCCTGGATGGCGTTGACCACCAGGTTGACGACGATCTGCTGGACCTGGTTGGCGTTGGCGGTGGCCACCGCCGGCTCGAACTCGCGGACCACCTCGATGCGCCCCGACTTGAGCTGCGACTGGAGCAGGAAGAGCGAGTCGTCGACGACGCGGGCCAGGTCGACCGGCCCCTTCTCCTCGCGCGGACGGCGCGAGAAGTGGAGCAGCGACTCGACGATCTTCTTGGCGCGCACCGCGGCGTCGGTGATGAGCCGCAGGTTCTCCTGGTCCTCGGCGGTGCGGCCGGTGTCCCGGCTCATGATCTGGGCGAAGGCGAGGATGCCGCCGAGCGGGTTGTTGATCTCGTGGGCCACGCCGCCGGCCAGCTGGCCCACCGCCGACATCTTCTCGGCGTGGAAGAGCCTCCGCGAGACCTCGCGCTCGTCGGTGACGTCCTTGAAGACCAGCACCTGGGTGCCGCCCTCCTCGAAGGGGAAGGAGCGGACCATCCAGGTGCGCTCGCCGAAGGCGGTCTCGCGCTCGGCGGCGCCGTCGGCCGGCATGGCGCAGCGGGTCGGGCAAGGGAGCTGGCCGTAGGCGTGCTCGGCGCAGCGCAGCCCGGACAGGTGGGCCACCGGCACCCCGGCGGCGCGGGCGAAGGCGCTGTTGGCGCGCACCACCTCGCAGCCGCCGCCGCGGACGATGGCCATGGGGTCGCCGATGGCGTCGAAGCTGGCGCGCCACTCCTGGGCGGCCCGCACCAGCGCCGCCGAGCGCTGCACCAGCTTGCCGTCGAGGTCGCGGTTGAGCTTCTCCAGCTCGTCGTTGCGCAGCGAGAGCAGCCCCTCGAGCCGGGCGTTCTGCTCGACGATCCAGTACTGGTCGATGGCGCTCTGGATGGTGATGATGAGGTGGGTGTCGTCCCAGGGCTTCCAGATGAAGCGGAAGATCTCCGACCGATTGACCGCCTCCTCGATGGCGGTCGAGTCGGCCTGGCCGGTCAGCAGCACGCGCTGGATGCGCGGCCACCGCTCCTTGACGGCGCGGAGGAACTCGACGCCGCTCAGCCCCGGCATGCGGTAGTCGGAGACCACCACCTGCACCGGCTCCTCGGCCAGCAGTTGCAGCCCGACGGTGGCGTCGGGGGCGTCGAGGATCTTGCAGTGGGCCCGCCGCAGCACGCGCCGCAGCGCGCGGCGCACGTGCTCATCGTCGTCGACGATCAAGATCGTCGACGGGCTGTTTCCCTCGGGCCGGGTCCCCCCGTGCGCGGCTCTGGTCGCCTGTTCCACCTTCGCCTCCACCGGTGCACGGGTCGGTCCAGACACCCTGCGCCGAAGAGCCCCGAATTCCGGTGGGTTGGTGTCGCCGCCACCCGGGTGGAGCCGCTCCCAGGGTCATACTATACCCGGTGGGCTCTCCCACCCACCCCCCCCACCCCCCCCACCCCCTCAGGAGTGCTGGTCGGCGTCGAAGTGGTAGTTCTGGGCCTGGTAGAGGCAGATGTTGTTCCGCCCCGAGCGCTTGGCCTGGTAGAGCGCCTCGTCGGCGAACTTCACCAGCAGGGCCGCCGAGGTGATG
>JANMRY010000166.1:0-66655 GCA_031388695.1 Anaeromyxobacter sp.
GCAATGCCGGTCACTTAGTGGCCGGGCGCTTGCGGGGGTAGTTGCTCATCTTGATCTTCACGGCTCTGGGGTAGAGCCGTTCCGAGCGGCGCGGTGGGAGCACGCACGAGGCGGCCAGCTCGTGATGGAACCTCTCCAGCACCTTCGCCATCTTGCCGGGGCTGATCGCGGCGAAGAGCACGAGCTGGAACTTGATGGCCCTGAGGCATCCGACGAAGCTCATTCGCGTCGGTGGAACCCCGGCGACCTCGGCGGCCCGCTCCATCTCGAGCCGCACCAGGTTGTAGGCGAGCGCGACGCCCCAGAGCTCCTGCTCGACGCCGGCGGGGCTCCTGCTGCGGATCGCCTCCTCGCGCTCGAGCATCTCGGTCTTCACCTCGTCGTACCCGAGCTCGAGCTCCCAGCGTTCGTGGTAGAGCGCGACCACCTCGGCCTTGGGGTACATCACCGGGTCGAGGAGCGAAGTCAGAAGCGTTTGCTCGCGGAATCCGCGCCGCCGGTACCGGATGGCGCGCATGGGCCAGCGCTCCGGCAACGTGGGATCCTCGCGGCGCGAATCGCGGTTCACAAGGACCTCGGCGAGGGCGTCGCCGGGCCCCAGGCGCTTCACGACGCGCCACTTGTTGTTCTTCCGCGCACGGGTGAGCCAGTGGCGGTTCGTGCCATTGGCCTCCAGCGGCACGAGATCCTTCGCGTACATGAAGCCTCGGTCGACGACCACCAGCGAGTCATCCGGTACGGACGGCCACAGGTCTCTGGCGTACTTGCGCTCGCTGACCCTGTACGGTCCGAAACGCACGGCGAGCAGCAAGTGGCTGCGCAGCGCCATGAGCGTGACCACACGGACGAGCGGATACCCGCTGATCCCTCGCCCTCCGCCGGCGTCCTGGCTACCGAACTTCGCCCGGTTCTCCGGGCTGTCGGGCACCCGAACGGTCGTGCCATCGACCCCGTACACCGCCAGGCCGCGCCAGCGAAGCCGGTCGGCGCTCGTCTTGGCCCACGCCTCGGCGCACTTCTCGAAGAGCCAGCGAAGGGGCGACGCACCGAGGCGTGCACGCGCCTGCGCCACCGCGCTGCCCGCGAGCGCTCGCGTTCCCGAACCCGGGAGCGCCAGCACCAGGTACTTCACGACATCGACGATCGCGATGTCTCGGAAGAGCGCCATCCCCAGCACGAGCCAGACGACCTGCTCGGCAGGAAACCTTCGCCGCCGCACCGTCGCGGTACCCGTCGCCGCCAGCGCCTCCATGACCCACTTCGGGTCGATGGAAGCCTGAAACCGGGCGAACACTCCTCGATCGACCTGCGCAGCCCCAACGCCAAAGCCCATGCGACCGCCTCCCTCGCGATCGCTGCATTCTGATCCCCTCGCACGCCGAGGCAAATGCCCGGCGGGGGCCTACGAAATCCCCATTCATCCCCATCGGTTGGCCGCTAACCGATCGGCATTGACGCTAGCGGGGCTGTCACAACGATGCGGGCGGGCTTCCGGGTACTTGCGAGCCCACCTTCAAGGCAGGGCGGGCCGGTCGGAGCAGGGCTCTGCTCATTCACAGCACGTTGGGATTGCACGGACCTCAGAGTCCGTGCCGCACTACCTGACCGTCCGGGAGGTGGCCGAGCCGCTCCGGGTCTGCCAGGCGACGGTCTACCGGATGATCGACGAGGGGATGCTGCGGGCGGTGCGGGTGTCGTCGGGAGCTATCCGGGTCGACGCGTCGCTGATCCCTCGCTCCTGAGGGCTACCGGTGGGCGGGGGAGGTCCGATGCCCCGAAGTCCCACGGCGACGGGAGGGCCGGGCAGGGCCGAGCTTCTGCTCGGCATCCCAGAGATCGACGGCGCCCTGGAGGTTCAGCCAGAGCGCGGGGGTGGTCCCCAGGGCGCGCGAGAGCAGGACCGCCGTCTCGGCGGTGACGGCGCACCGGCCGGCGATGACTCCGTTGACCCGCTGGATCGGGACGCCCATGCGGGCGGCCAACTCCACCTGCGTGATGCCCGAGGGACGCAGGAACTCCTCGAGGAGCATCTCCCCTGGACCCGTCGGGCGGCGCTTCATGGTGGCGGTGGAAAGCATGTTCGCCTCCTCAGTGGTAGTCGATGAGCTGCACGAGCGAGGCATTGCCCTCACGCGAGCAAGGCCTCGGGATGCCTCTTGGCGACGGCAAGGAGCTTCAGGGCCGCGTCCGAAGGGCGCCGGGCGCTGGTCTCCCAGGCTTGGACGGTCCTCGGGCTCACGTTGAGAATGCGGGCAAACGCGGCCTGGGATACCCGAAGACTGACGCGAACGGCGAGGACGTCCTTGGCGCCCATGGGCGGGGGCGGCATGAGCTCGACGTCGCGAACAGTCAGCTGTCGAGCGCCCTGGTGATACGCGATGGCGTCCTCGAGACCTGCCTTCAGCTTCGAGAACGCCGAAGTCTTCGTGGCCTTGCGCTTCATGACATCTCCTCCTTAAGTTGCTTCACCAGTTCTGCAACAGCACGACGATCTGCGGACGAGAGGTCTGACTTCTCCCGCTTTCCAAAGATGGCGACCAGGTGCGTCACGGCCCGGAGTGGAAGGTCCAGGTAGTAGACCCGGACGCCACCGCTCTTGCCACGACGGACCTGTCGTTGACCGAGCCGAATCTTCCGGAGTCCACTCGTTCCGGGAACAAGGTCGCCTGACCGAGGGTCACCCAGGATGCTCTGCTCCATGGCGACCAGATCGAGGAGCGACAGTTCGCGGCCTCGCTCGAGCCGTCTTCTGTCCTCGCTGAACCCTTTGGATTCCACGAACCTGCGCTTCACACCGCTATACTACCATGTAGATATACTACTGGGTAGACATCGGCGTGATGACCTCTCACCTGGAGGGCAGGCACCGGCAGAAAGACGCAAGCCGCGGAGCAGGTCCGGAGCGGACCGGGTCTGGTGAGGGGCCTGAAAGACAAAACCCTGTGAATCCCGAAGGATCCACAGGGTTTCTTGAGTCGGGGAGACAGGATTTGAACCTGCGACCCCTTGGTCCCGAACCAAGTGCTCTACCAGGCTGAGCCACTCCCCGATGCTGCACCCGCGGGCCTGAATTCTCGAATCCCCGGGAGGGAGCCGAACCAGCGGAAGGCCGCGTAAATACTGGACTGCCCCGTGGCTGTCAAGCGCGGCGATCCGCGCTCGGAGGGGCCGAAAGGACCCTTCCCTTCACCGCGTGCAGGCCGCCTCGACGTCGTCGATCTCCTTGGGCGTCCCCACGGTCAGGTTCTCGTACCCGGTCGCCGTCACCAGCAGGTCGTCCTCGATCCGGATCCCGACCCCGCGCAGCGCCGCCGGCGCCGACTCGTCGTCGGCCGCCACGTAGAGCCCCGGCTCCACGGTCAGCACCATGCCCGGCACCAGCGGCCGGCTCGCCCCGTCGACCAGGTAGTCGCCCACGTCGTGCACGTCCATGCCGAGCCAGTGGCTGGTCCGGTGCATGTAGTACTTGCGGTAACCACGCGGCGCCGCCCGCTCCTCCGGCGAGCCGGGCGTCAGCTTGAGCAGCGCGTCCCCCTCCAGCACCCGCGCCTCGACCGGCCCGGGCAGCAGCCTCAAGGCCACCAGCCCCTCGGTCAGCGCCCGCACGGTGACGGCATGGATCCCGTCGATGGTCGCCCCCGGCTTGACCGCCGCGATGGCCGCCTTCTGCGCCGCGAGGCAGGCCTGGTAGAGGTCGCGCTGCGCCCCGGTGAACTTGCCCGAGACCGGGAAGGTCCGCGTCACGTCGGCGGTGTAGAGCCCGTACTCGCCGCCGGCGTCGACCAGGCAGACCTGCCCGTCGCGAAGCTCCTCATCGCCGGCCCGGTAGTGGAGGATGGTCGAGTTGGCGCCCGCCGCCACGATGGTGCCGTAGCCCGGCCCCGCCGCGCCGCGCCGCCGGAAGGCGTACTCGATCTCGGCCTGCACCTGGTGCTCGCGCCTCCCGGCGCAGCCGTCGCGCATCGCGGCGAAGTGCCCCTCGGCCGTCAGGTCGGCCGCCTTGCGCAGCAGGGCCAGCTCGTCGGGCCGCTTCAGGAGCCGCAGCTCGTGGAGCACCGCCCCCGGGTCGGCCAGCGCCGCCGGCGGCCGCTTGCCGCTCCGCCCCTGCCCGCGCAGCGCGGCGATGAGGCCAATGACCCGCCGATCCCAGCCGGCGTCACCGCCGAGCCGGTACCAGAGGGTGGCGACGCAGTCGAGAAGGCGCGGCAGCTCGGCGTCGAGCGCCTCGACCGGCTTCGCCTCGTCGGCGCCATGCAGCGCCTGCGCCCCCTCGACGCCCACCCGCCGCCCGTTCCAGATCTCCTTCTCCTTGTCGCGCGGCCGCACGAAGAGCAGGAACCTGCGCTCGCCGGGGCGGGCCGAGAGCAGCGCGCAGGAGTCGGGCTCGTCGAGCCCGGTCAGCCAGTGGAAGTCGGAGTCCTGGCGGAAGAGGTGCTCGCTGGTGCCGTTGCGCAGCTGCTCGCCGGCCGACGGCACCAGCATGAGGCCGCCACCGCGCCGCTCCAGCTCCTCGAAGACGCGGGTACGGCGCTCGGCGTGGACGGCAGGGTCGAAGGTCATGGCCCCTCGGTTGTAGCGGAGCCCGAAGCCCCGGGCCACTCGGCCCCGCACCAGGCGGTGAAGGCGGCCCGCTGGGCCGGCGTGGCGTCCGGGAGCGGCTCGAGCCAGAGCGCGTCCTCCGGTGGCTCGGCCAGCGCCACCTCCAGCTCCAGCAGCTCGTCGCGCCGGAAGATGGTCAGCCGCAGCCGCCCGCCCGGACCCTGCTCCTCGAGCCGCTGCTGCAGCCCCTTGCCGTCGATCCGGAAGCCCCCCTCGGCCAGCAGCTCGTCGTCGGCCGTCAGCCCGGCCCGCCAGGCCGGGCTCCCCTCGCGGACCGACTTGACCGTCAGCCCGCCGCCGAACTCGGCCCCCAGCCACCCGGCCCGCCGCTCCTCACCCTTGCCCGGCGTGCCGCCCTTGTCGTCGCTCCCCTGCCCCACCCGCCGCCGCAGCCTGAGGCCGACCAGCGCGAGATCGAGCGACGGCAGCCCGAGCCCGCGCACCGTGGCGTCGAAGAGCGTCCGCGCCGCCTCGGCGCCGAGCCGCTCGGCCACCAGCTGCTCGATGCCGTCCTCGGGCAGGCCGGTGGCGCTCCAGCGCGCGAAGGCCTCGCGGGTCACGCCGTCGAGATCGTGCCCTGCCCGCCGCAGCGCCAGGTCGAGCGCCAGGGCCACCAGCTCACCCTTCAGGTAGTAGCTGACGCCGCTGTTGGCGCTGTTCTCGTCCGGCCGGTAGAGCTTCACCCAGGCGAGCCGGCTCGCCTCCTCCACCGTCAGCTTCCCGGCGCCCGGCGCGCGCGCCAGCTGGGTCAGCAGCCGCCCCAGCGAGCGCAGGTAGCGGCGCGACGGCAGCAGGCCGGTCCGCGCGAGCAGCAGCTGCTCGTAGTAGCTTGTGGCCCCTTCGAACCACCAGAGCAGCCGCGTGTACTGCTCGCCCTCGTACCGGTAGGGGGTGAGCGCCGCCGGCCGCAGCCGCTTGACGTTCCAGGCGTGGAAGAACTCGTGGATGAGGAGCGAGAGCGCCTCGCCGTAGGCCTCCGGGTCGGAGAACCCGAGGCGCGGGTAGAGCACCGCCGTCGAGCCCATGTGCTCGAGGCCGCCCCGCCCCCTGCCGGTCAGGTGGAGGATGAAGAGGTAGCGTTGGTACGGCAGCCCGCCCCAGAACCGACCGACCGCCTCGACGATGGTGGTGAGATCGGCCGCCAGCCGCGTGAGGTCGGCGTTGCCGCGCCCCCAGACCGCCAGCTCGTGCGCCACGCCGAGCGCCTCGAAGCAGACCAGCCGGTGCGTCCCCAGCTCGAGCGGCGAGTCGACCAGCTCGTCGAAGTCGCGCGCCGTGAACTCGTCCGGCCCGCCGGCCAGCGCCGTCGCCACCTGCCAGCCGGGAGGCAGCGCCACCACCACCCGGTGCGGCTCGGCCTCTCGCCCCTTCACCGAGAGGAATACCCCGGCCGGCGAGACGAAGCCGTGGCTGGCGTCGAGGTGGCTGGTCCGCACCGTCAGCTCGTTGGCGTAGACCCGCCAGCGCACCGTCACCGCCGCGGCGCCGGCGCAGGCCACCCGCCAGCGGTGCTTGTCGAGCCGCTCCACCGCCAGCGGCCCGCCAGTGTCGTCCGTGGCGGTCACCGCCTCCAGGTGGCGGGCGAACTCGCGGACCAGGTAGCTGCCCGGGGTCCAGACCGGGAGGCTCAGCTCGAGCGCCTCGCCAGGGCGCTCCACCTCCAGCGCCAGGTGGAAGAGGTGGGTGGCCGGTTCGGGACAGGAGAGGTGGTAGCGCATGCGGCGACAACTCTAGCCGCGCCGGGGAGTCGGGGCTACGTTACCCGCATGGACCCTTACGGCCTGCGGCGCGTGGTCTCGCCACCCGGCGTGCTCCCCCAGCGGGCCGACCGGCTCGACCCCTCGCTCCCGCTCGGCGAGGACGAGCTCTCCATCGACGTCGAGGCGCTCAACGTCAACGCCGCCTCCTTCCGCCAGATCGAGGGGGCGGTCGGCAAGGCCCCGGCCGCCATCGCCGCCGAGCTCACCCGCATCGTCACCGCCCGCGGCAAGCTGCAGAACCCGGTCACCGGCTCGGGCGGCATGCTGATCGGCCGGGTCCGGGCGGTCGGCCCGCGCCACCCAAGCTCCGGCGCGCTGAAGCCCGGCGACCGCGTCGCCACGCTGGTCTCGCTCACGCTGACGCCGCTGCGCCTCGACGCCATCACCGCGGTCCGCCCCGAGATCGACCGGGTCGAGTGCCGCGGCGAGGCGATCCTCTTCGCCACCGGGCTCTGGGCCCGCCTCCCCGACGACCTGCCCGAGACCCTGGCGCTGGCGGCGCTCGACGTCTGCGGCGCCCCGGCGCTGGTGGCCCGCCACGCCCGGCCCGGCCAGCGGGTGCTGGTGCTCGGCGCCGGCAAGTCGGGGGCGCTGGTGGCGGTCCAGGCCCGCGAGAACCTCGGCGCCACCGGGCAGGTGGTGGCGGCCGACTACTCGCAGAAGGCGCTCGAGGCGCTGGGGAGCCTCGGCGTCTGCGACCAGCTGCTGCAGCTCGACGCCACCGACGCGGTCGGGGCGCTCGCCAGGGTGGAGGCTGCCGGCGGCCGCTTCGACCTGGTGGTCAACTGCGCCTCGGTGGCCGGGACCGAGATGGCGGCGCTGCTGGCCGTCAAGGACGGCGGCACCGTGGTCTTCTTCTCCATGGCCACCAGCTTCACCGGCGCGGCGCTCGGCGCCGAGGGGGTCGGCAAGGACGCCACCCTGCTGATCGGCAACGGCTACGCCCCCGGCCACGCCGAGCTGACGCTCGGCCTCCTGCGCCGCCACCCGAGGCTGCGGGCCCTCTTCGAGTCGCGCTACGCACGGTGACCCGCGGCCGGGCCGCGGTCTCCATGGAAGCGTGGTGGAGGGGACGCTCCTGAAGGGCGCGACGGTTCCGACAGGTTGCCGAAAGCTTCGCGCGGGTAGCGTTCACCCTGCACGCGCGCACCTACCCTTCCCCCAAGGAGACCGATGTGAAGACCACGTTCATCGCACTCGTCGCTTCGCTCGCATTGACGCTTCCCCTGGCGACCCAGGCTGCCAAGATCCAGGTGGACGAGAAGACCAGCTTCGAGGTCGGCCTCCGCCTCCAGGCCCAGCTCTTCTCCACCGAGGCCAACTTCGATCCGGCCGATCCGGGGTTCGAACGCCAGAACAGCTTCCTCCTCCGCCGCGGCCGCCTCAAGTTCCGGGGGAACTACGACACCTGGCTGACCGCCTACATCCAGTCCGACTACGAGGAGCAGCCGGGCACCTCCTCGGACATGCGCATCATCGACGCCTACCTCCTCCTCAAGCCCCACCCCCTCGCCTGGGTCTACATCGGCCAGAACATGGCCCCGGCGCAGCGCTCGAACGTCACGAGTTCTGGCGGGTTCCTGGCGCTCGACCGGCCGGGGATCACCTACCGCTCCCTGACCTGGGGCGCGCGCGGGAAGTACGCCTTCACCAACACCACCTTCGGTGACTCGAACTCGAAGCTCCTCTCCCAGGGGCGGGCAAACGTGCGCGACCTCGGCGTGACGGTGCTCGGCAACCACTCGTTCAGCGAGGCGGTGCACCTCAAGTACTACCTGGGGGCCTACGACGGCGCGCAGAGCGCACGCGAGGACAACCTCAGGGTCACCGCACGGGCGCAACTGAACCTCCTCGGCAAGGAGGCCGGCTACTACAACGACGGCACCTATCTCGGCGAGAAGCGCACCATCGCCATCGGCGCGTCGTACGACCGGCAGGACGCGGTGGCCTTCGACCGGGCCACGTACAAGAAGGCCGACTACGTGCTCTGGTCGGTGGACCTCTTCACCGAGATGCCGCTCCCCGTCGGCTCGCTCAGCGCCGAGGTTGGATACGCGAATCTCGACCTGGGCGGCGGTGGCGCGCTCATCACCGACGGTGGCACGGTCCTCGGCAACGCCGCCCAGTCGCAGGGCGCCGGCTTCTACGGTCAGGTGGGCTACCTCGTTGAGAAGATCCAGCCGTGGATCGCCTACGAGGAGTGGAAGAGTGATGCGGTCGGGGGCCTCGGAGGCTTCAAGGCATACCGCGCCGGCGTGAACTACTACCTCAAGGGTACCGACGTGAAGGCCGTCGCCGGCTACGAGCGTTTCGCGCCGACGGTCCCGCTCTCGGGCGGCGCGCAGGACACGGTGCAGTCGTTCGTGCTCGGGCTGTACGTCGATCTCTGATCTGGGAAGTGAAGCGAATGGCTTCCCGGGCGGGGCTTCGGGGTCACCGGGAGCCATGGGGCTCCGGCCGTCAGCGCGCGGCCGGAGCTCCTCTTCAAGTGGCGAGCGCCGGGAGCGGGCTTCCGCCCACCGGCAACCGGAGCTCGACGTGCAGGCCGGCCCCCTCCGGCCCCGAGTCGAGACGGAGCCGGGCACCGTGGCCGGCCGCGATCTCCCTCACCACCGCGAGGCCGAGCCCCGAGCCGTCGCCCGGGCTTCCCGAGGGCCTGTAGAAAGGCTCGAGCACGCGCTCGCGCTCATCCACCGGGATGCCGGGGCCGTCATCCTCCACGGCCAGCACCGCCCACTGACCCTCCCGGCCGACTCTCACCGTGATGAGCACGCCGCGCTGGCCGTACCGCAGGGAATTGTCCACCAGGTTGCCGATGGCCTCCCGAACGTCTTGCTCGCGCCCGAGCACCTGCAGCGAGCTGTCGCCGGCGTACCCAAGGTCGGCGCCGCGCTCCAGGGCGGCCGGAACCAGCGCCGCGCAGGCGTCCCGCGCGACCGCCGCCAGGTCGAACCAGGCCGCCTTGGCTTGCTCCCCACGCCGGCCCACCCTGGCCAGCGCCAGGAGCTGGCTGGCGAGGTGCGAGGTGGCGTGGACGTGATCGCGCAGGCTCTCGACCGCCGCGCGAAGCGCCTCGGGGTCCTCGAGCCGTAACGCCAGGTCGGCCTCGGAGCGGAGCACGGCCAGCGGAGTGCGCAGGGCGTGGGAGGCGTCGGCGATGAAGCGGTCCTGCGAGGCCAGGGTCTGACGCAGCCGCACCAGCAGGTCGTTGACCGCGGCCACCACCGGGACCGCCTCGTGCGGAACCTTCTCGAGCGGCAGCGGGGCCAGGTCGCTGGCGGAGCGGCGTGTCACCTGGGCCGAGAGGTTGCGCAACGGGAGCAGCCCTCGGGAGACCCCGAACCAGACCGCCAGGACTGCCAGCAGGATGGCCACCGCCTGCACCAACAGCTCGCGAACCACCATCTGCCGCAGCAGGTGGCCGCGCCCGCCCACGGTCTCGGCCGCCTGCACCAGCAACTCCGTGGGCGGCGCGGTGGGGTAGATGCGACGCAGCGTGGCCACACGGATCTGGTAGCCATGGAAGTCGGCGTTGGTGAAGGTGGGAACGTGCGCCGCGGTCCGCAGCGCCGACACCGGGTCGGCCGGCTCCATGGTGACGGCTGGCAGCCGGTCGTCGCCCACCCCGAACACCGACACCTCGTGCACGCTGGGTGCCGGCAGGTCAGGGTAACCGGTGAGGTAGGTCTCCGGGCCCTCGCCGATCCGGTAGGCCACCTTGTAGTAGATGCGGTCCTGGGCCTCGGTGTCGAGCACCTCCAGCGCCAGCGGCGGGATGTCGACCACCGGCCGGCCCTCCACCAGGGTGATGTTCTCGGCGATGGCCAGCACCGCCGCGTAGAGCGAGCGATCGTACGCGGCGTTGACCATGCGGCGCGTGGCCAGGTAGGTGCCAGCGGCGTCGGCGAACCAGAGCAGGCCGAGCGGGAGCAGGAGCCAGCGGAGCAGCTTGGCGCGCAGGCTCGACGCCATCTACGACTCCGCCCCAGGTTGCTCCAGCAGGTAGCCGAGCCCGCGCACCGTCCGGATCCGCACCCCGGCCGGATCCAGCCGCTTTCGCAGCCGGTGGACGTAGATCTCGACGGCGTTCACGCCTACCTCCTCGTCGGCGCTGAAGAGCTTCTCCAGCAGGGCTTCCTTGGCCACCACCTGACCGCGGCGGGCCAGCAGCACCTCCAGCAGGTTGAGCTCCCGCCTGGGCAGCTCCACCGGCCGGCCGTCCACCCGGACCTGGCGGGCCACGGTGTCGAGCACCAGCCTTCCGTGCTCGATCACCGCCGCCTCGCCCCCCACCCCGCGCCTGATCAGCGCGCCGGCGCGCGCCTCCAGCTCCTCCAGCGCGAAGGGCTTGGTCAGGTAGTCGTCGGCCCCCAGGTTGAGCCCGGCAACCCGGTCATGGAGCGCGTCACGGGCGGTGAGGATGAGCACCGGCACTCGCGACTTGCGGCGGCGCATCCGGCGCAGCACCTCCAGCCCGTCCAACTCCGGCAGGCCCAGGTCGAGGATCACCAGGTCGTAGACCTGTGTGTGCAGCGCCGCGTCGGCCTCCTCGCCGTCGGCCACGCCGTCCACGGCGTACCCCTTGGCACGGAAGGCGGCGCCGATGTTTCGGGCCAGCGCCTGATTGTCCTCGACGATCAACAGCCGCATCGGCGCAGTCTACTGGGACCGCCGCCCCGGGTGAGCGATGATTCTCCTCCCGCTGCCGTGAAAGGCTGCTGAAAGCAAGGGTGGTCAGGATGGCATCGACAGGAACGCTTCCGGGGTGAAGGAACCCAGAGGCGAACAGCAAACCCCAGAGGACCCGTCATGCTCCCGACCCGATTCGCCCAGCTCGCCTGCCTCGCCCTGCTCGCCCTGCCCGCGGCCGCTGCCGCCGGCACCAACCCCCGCACCGCCCCGCAGGTCATCGCCGCGGCCGAGAGGGAGGGGCGCGTGGTGGTCTACTCGACCACCGACAGCAAGATCGCCGATCCCCTGCTCAAGGACTTCGCCGCCCTCTACCCGAAGATCAAGGTCGAGTACAACGACCTCAACAGCACCGAGCTCTACAACCGCTTCATCAGCGAGGTGGCGGCCGGCGGCGGCTCGGGCGACGTGCTCTGGAGCTCCGCCATGGACCTCCAGATGAAGCTGGCCAACGACGGCTACGTCGCCGCCTACCAGAGCCCCGAGACCGACCAGCTGCCGTCCTGGAGCATCTGGAAGGGCGAGGCCTACGGCACCACCTTCGAGCCCATCGTCTTCGTCTACAACAAGCGGCTCCTCAAGTCGGAGGAGGCGCCCCAGACCCACGCCGAGCTGGCCAAGCTGCTGCGCGCCCAGAAGGACCGCTTCAAGGGCAAGCTCACCGCCTACGACCCGGAGCGGAGCGGCGTCGGCTTCCTGCTGCTCACCCAGGACGCCCGCACCGATCCGGCCTTCGAGGAGGCCGCTCGCGCCTACGGCAGCGTCGGCGTCAAGCTCTACACCAGCATCGGCGCCATGCTGGAGCGGATCCAGTCGGGCGAGCACATCCTCGGCTTCAACATCTTCTCCTCCTACGCCCGCTCCAAGCAGAAGAAGGACCCCTCGTTGGAGATCGTCTACCCCAAGGACTACACGCTGGTGATGTCGCGCATCGCCGTCCTTCCCAAGGCGGCGCGCCACCCCAACGCCTCCAAGGTGTTCCTCGATTACCTGCTCTCCGGCCGCGGCCAGGAGATCGTGGCCCAGGGCGTGGGGCTGGGCTCGATCCGCACCGACGTCACCGGCGAGGGCACGGCCTCCTCGCTGGGCGCCGCCATGGGCAGCACGCTCAAGCCCATCCCGGTGAGCCCGGCGCTGCTGGTCTACCTCGACCAGGCCAAGCGGCTCGAGTTCCTCAACAAGTGGCAGCAGGCGCTCGGGACCAAGTAGCCCATGAAGCGCTTCCCCTGGATCCGCGTCGCGGTGGTGATGGTCACCGCGGTGGTCATCCTCACCCCGCTCGCCATCATCCTCTACCAGAGCCTCCTCGACGGGCCGTTCTTCATGGCGGCGTCGAGGGGGTCGCTGGAGGCCTTCCGCTTCGTCTTCGTCGACCCCGACTTCCACCGGGCCCTCGGCACGACGGCGGCCCTGGCCGCGGGGATGACGGCCATCGCGGTCCCCCTGGGAAGCCTGCTGGCGTTCCTGATGATCCGCACCGACCTGCCCGGCCGCCACTGGCTGGAGCCCTTGCTGCTCGTGCCGATCTTCGTGTCCCCGGTGGTGCTCTCCCTCGGGTACATCGTGGCGGTCGGGCCGGTCGGCTTTATCACCCTCTGGGCCAAGCCCTTCCTCGGCGAGACGCCGTGGAACCTCTACTCGATGGGCAGCATCATCACCATCGCCGGCCTGACCCACATCCCCTACGTCTACCTCTACGCCTCGTCGGCGCTCCGCTCGGTGGGGCCCGACCTGGAGGAGGCGGCCCGCACCGCCGGCGCCGGACCGCTCCGGGTGGCGATCGACGTGAGCCTGCCGCTGGTGCGCCCGGCAATCCTCTACAGCGGCGTGCTCATCCTCTTCCTCGGTTTCGAGCTCTTCGGCCTGCCGCTGGTGCTGGGCGACCCCGAGGGGCGGCTGGTGCTCGCCACCTACCTCTACAAGCTCACCAACAAGCTGGGCGTCCCCTCCTACCACCTGATGGCGGTGGTGGCGGTGGTCATCATCGCCATCTCCTTCCCGCTGGTCTGGCTGCAGCGCAAGCTGCTGGGCCAGGCCAACCGCTTCGTCACCATGCGCGGCAAGGGGATGTCGGAGCGCCCGCTCCCGCTCGGGCCGTGGCGCTGGCCGGCGGCCGCCCTGATGGCGGCCTGGCTGCTGGCCACCGTCGTCCTGCCGCTGGTCGGCATCACGCTCCGCTCCTTCGTCTCGACCTGGGGCGAGGGCGTCCACCTCTTCGAGGTCCTCACCCTGGACCACTTCCGCGAGGTCTTCGACGACGGCCGCGCCATGCGCGCCATCGTCAACTCGGTGAGCATCGCCATCTTTGGTGGCGCACTGGCGGTGGCCGCCTACGCCGTCATCGGCCTGACGGCGCACCGCTGGAAGAGCCGGCTCACCAAGGTGCTCGACTACCTGGTGATGGTCCCGCGCGGCATGCCGGGGCTGATCGCCGGCCTGGCCTTCCTCTGGGTCTTCCTCTTCGTGAAGCCGCTCCGGCCGCTGGGAGGCACCCTCTTCTCGGTCTGGCTGGCCTACACCGTGGTCTGGTTCGCCTATGGAAACCGGATCGTCTCCAGCGCCCTCATGCAGGTGGGGCCCGAGCTGGAGGAGGCGGCCTCCACAGTCGGCGCCAGCCGGAGCCAGATCATCCGCCACGTGACGCTACCTCTCATCCGCTTCGGGCTGGTGGGCGCCTGGCTCCTCATCTTCGCCATCTTCGTCCGCGAGTATTCCATCGGGGTCTACCTGTACGGGCCCGACACCGAGGTGATCGGCTCGCTCATCGTCTCGCTGTGGGGCGCCGGCTCGATGGACCTGGTGGCGGCCCTCTCGGTCATCAACGTCCTGCTGGTGGCAGCCGGCCTCAGCGTCGCGCTGCGCCTTGGAGTGCGTCTCAATGCCTAAGCTGATCATTTCCGACGTCCACAAGAAGCTGGGAGAGAACAAGATCCTGCGCGGCGTCTCGTTCGAGATATCGCGCGGCGAGGTGGTGGCGCTGCTCGGTCCCTCCGGCTCCGGCAAGACCACGCTGCTGCGGGCCATCGCCGGCCTCGACCACCCCGACACCGGGCGCATCACGCTCGACGACCTGGTCTTCTTCGACTCGTCCGGGAGCCAGGTGATGCCCGCCGAGAAGCGCAACCTGGGCCTGGTCTTCCAGTCCTACGCGCTCTGGCCGCACCGGACCGTCTTCGAGAACGTCGCCTACGGCCTGAAGCTGCGCAAGGTGCCCGCCGCCGACATCGCGGCCAGGGTCTCGGCCGTCCTCGCCCAGATCGGCCTGGAGGCGCTGGCAACCCGCTACCCGCACCAGGTTTCCGGCGGGCAGCAGCAGCGGGTGGCGCTGGCGCGGGCGCTGGTCTACGACCCCCGGCTCATCCTGCTCGACGAGCCACTCTCCAATCTCGACGCCAAGCTCCGTGAGGAGGCCCGGCTCTGGCTGCGCGAGCTGATCCAGCGGCTCGGCATCAGCGCGGTGATGGTGACCCACGACCAGACCGAGGCGCTGGCGGTGGCCGACCGGATCCTGCTCCTCGACAAGGGGCGCATCGAGCAGGACGCCACGCCGGTGGGGATCTACGAGCAGCCGGCCACCCTCTTCGCCGCGGAGTTCATGGGGACCAACAACCGGCTGGAGGGGCGCATCCTCGAGGTCCGCGGCGGCCGGGCCCTGTTGGGCGGCGACGGCTGGCAGCTCTGGGGGCAGCTGCGCGCCGAGCGCGCCCCAGGCGACGCCGCAACCGGCGTCATCCGCCTGGAGCGGACCGAGCTCAGCTCCAGTCCGGGGGAGAACCGCCTCGAAGCGCGGCTCGGCACCGCCGCCTACCTGGGCGACCGCTGGGACTGCCTGGTCCACGCCGCCGGCCTGCGGCTGCGCCTCTGGGCGGCCAGCGCCCCGGCCCAGCAGCCCTGCTGGATCTCGCTGCCGGCCTCGTCGCTCTGGATCTTCTGAACCACGTCGCTGAACCACGTCGGGAGGTTCCGCTCCGGCCCGCCGCCGACTAGGCTGTGGGGCGGGGCCGTGGCGAAATGGCAGACGCAGGAGACTTAAAATCTCTCACCGCGCGAGCGGAGTCCCGGTTCGAGTCCGGGCGGCCCTACTCGACACCGGTGTTCAGTTGATGAACGGCGGGGGGCGGTAGCGGACGCCCTCGAGCGGCTGGCGGCTGCCGAACCCCTCGTCGAGCGGGTGCCAGTGGGTCACGGCCGGCTCGCCGAACTGCCAGCAGAGGAAGACCGGCTCGTCGTCGCGCATCCCGTAGAAGTCGACCAGCCCCTGCTCCAGGTCCTTGACCAGGCAGCCCATGGCGTTGATCCGCTCCACCGCGGCGGTGATCTGGTCGGCCAGCACCCGCAGCCGGGCCACCTCGGCCTCGCGCCCCGGCGGGCCGTCGGCGCCGTTCTGCAGCACCCCCACCACCAGGTCGGCGCCGCCCAGCGCCTCGACCAGCGGCCGGAGCTCGGCGCGGACCTGGGCGATGCGCCCGAACTCGAGCTGGAGGTCGCCGATGGCGTCGTTCGCCTCCTCGACCGTGAAGAACCGCGGCCCCTCGTCCATGGCGGGAAACCCTAGCATGGGCATGTTATAAGGCCTCCCCTCCGGAGGGAGTCCCGACGTGCTCGAGACGGTCGCCAAGGGCTTCAAGGCAGCCCGCAACAAGCTGAAGGGTCGCACCGAGATCACCGCCGAGGTGGTCGACGATGCCCTGCGGGACATCCGCGTCTCGCTGCTCGAGGCCGACGTCGCCTTCGAGGTGGTGAAGCGCTTCGTGGCCCGCGTCCGCGAGAAGGCGGTCGGCGAGGTGGTCGAGACCAGGGTCAAGACCGCCAAGGGCAAGCTGCAGGTCACGCCGCAGGACCACTTCATCAAGATCTGCCACGACGAGCTCGAGGGGCTGATGGGCCCCGTCGACACCTCGCTCTCGCTCCCCGACCGCGTCCTCTCCGGCATCATGCTGGTCGGCCTGCAGGGGTCCGGCAAGACCACCACCGCTGGCAAGCTGGCCAGCAAGCTGCTCAAGGAAGGCAAGAAGCCCTTCCTGGTGGCGGCCGACATCTACCGCCCCGCCGCCGTCGACCAGCTCCAGGTGCTCGGCGCCCAGCTCGGCGTCCCGGTCTTCCACGAGGCCGGGCTGCAGCCGCCCGAGCTCTGCAAGCGGGGGCGCGAGGCGGCCGCCAAGGCCCACGCCACGGTGGTCATCTACGACACCGCCGGCCGGCTCGCCATCGACGACCAGCTCATGACCGAGCTGGAGCAGATCAAGGCGGCGGTCGAGCCGAAGAACATCCTGCTGGTCTGCGACGCCATGATCGGCCAGGACGCCGTCAAGACGGCCGTCGAGTTCGACCGGCGGCTCGACCTCTCCGGCTTCGTCCTCACCAAGCTCGACGGCGACGCCCGCGGCGGCGCCGCGCTCTCCATCAAGGAGGTCACCGGCAAGCCCATCAAGTTCCTCGGCATGGGCGAGGGGCTCGACCGGCTCGAGGAGTTCCGGCCCGAGGGGCTGGCCAGCCGCATCCTCGGCTTCGGCGACGTGGTCGGGCTGATGAAGGACTTCGAGCAGCACGTCGACGCCGACCAGGCCGAGGTCGACGCCAAGAAGCTGCTCAGCGGCGACTTCTCGCTCGAGGACTTCGTCGGGCAGATCCAGATGATCCGCAAGATGGGTCCGCTCGGCGAGCTGATGGAGAAGTTCCCGCTCTTCGGCGACCTGCCCGAGGGCTTCCAGTTCGACGACAAGGCGCTCGAGAAGATCGTCGCCATGATCGGCTCGATGACCCGGACCGAGAAGCAGCGGCCCGACACCATCACCGAGCCGCGCATCAAGCGGATCGCCAAGGGCTCCGGCCGGCCCGAGAAGGAGGTCAAGAACCTCCTCAAGCAGTACAACGCCATGCGCATGGTGATGAAGCAGGTCGGCTCGGCGCCCGGCCTGCTCTCGCGCCTGCCGGGCGTGAAGAACCTCATGAACCTGCGCCAGCTCCAGGGCAAGGGGATGGAGGACGTCCTCGGCTCCGACCCGGCCGCGCTGCAGCAGGCCATGGGCGGCGGCATGGACCAGGCCGCCATGGCCCGCGCCGCTGGGCTCCCCAAGGGCTACACGCCCCCCATGCCCGCCGGGGCCATGGCCCGGGCCCGGCTCATGGGCATGTCGCAGGAGCCGGCCGCGGTCGGCGAGAGCGCCAAGGATCGCGAGGCCCGGCAGAAGAAGCGCAAGGCCGAGCGGCAGGCCCGCAAGAAGGCGCGCAAGAAGAACAAGCGGTAGGGCTGCCCCCAGGCATCAGCGGCGCGCCTTGCCCCCGGCCCTGCGCTTCGGGACCACCAGCCCGCGCGAGAGCCGGCGCAGCACCCGCTGCAGCTGCCGCCGCTTGTAGCGGTCGTGCGACGAGTCGCCGGCCTCGTTGGTCCTGGCCGTGGAGGCGTCGAGCACCTGGAACTCGACCAGCGCGAAGACGATGCGCCCCAGCTCGTCGGCCACCGACTCGGCCGCCGGCAGCAGCTCGTCGACCCGCACCGGGATGTCGACCACGAAGTTGAGGGTCTTGAAGCCGTCGCCGCTGAACTCGTTGCGCGGGGTGGCCGCGGTGCGCTTCTCGGCGTCGAGCGGGAGCTGCAGCTGGTCGGTGAGGGTGTTGCCTTGGGGGTGGCGCCCCAGCAGCTCGCCGAAGCGCAGCAGCGAGTTGCGGGTCTGGCCCGGCACCGCGTAGTTGAATGGGAAGAGGTGCTGGGTCAGGTGCCAGACCAGGCCGGCCAGCTGCTCGCGCCGCTCGCAGACCACCCGGTAGCGGACCCGGTCGAAGACCTGGGCCGCCACCGACTCCTTCTTGGCCAGCAGCTTGGTCACCAGAGACTCGCGGCTCTTGACGCTGCCGACGAACTCCACGATCGGCATCCCCAGCGCCCGCATCCGCGCCGCCTCGGCCATGACCCGGCGGTGGACCCGCTCGGCCAGGTCGGCCTCGCGGATGGGGGTGCGGAAGAGCAGCTCGCGCGCCTCGAGGTGGTGGATGACGTGCATCACCTTGAGCACCACGCAGGCGATGCGGCGGTGGCGGGCCGGCTCGGCCGCCCCGGAGGCGAGCAGGAAGAGGTGGCGCAGGTCGTCGGGGGTGGCCACCTGGGCCGCCACCCGGTAGCCGAACTCGGCCCGCAGGTACTCGATGGCCTGGGCCAGCACCGCCCGCAGCCGCCGCTCGTCGCGCGGGTCGTGCAGGTCGAAGAGGTTGAGGTGGAGGAAGGCGTCGACCTCACCCGGCGCCTGGAAGTTGAGCCGACGCCAGTCGATGACCGAGCCGCCGCGCAGCAAGAGCCGCAGCTCCTCCAGCTCGGGCACCCCCATCGACTCGAGGGGACGGCACGGGCCGTTGGCCGCCAGCGGCTTGGGCTCCTGGGTCACGGCTCGCCTCTCCTGCCGGGCGTCAGAACTGGAACGGGAAGGTGACCGGCTGGCCCTTCGGATCGGCGACCCGCGGGAAGCGGATGCCGCGCACCACCCCGATCATGCACTTGGCGAACTCGCCCTGGGCGTACTCGGGCGTCAGGCAGCGGACGTCCCTGGGGTTGCCGTCGGGCTGGATCACCCAGGCCACCTTGATGGTCCCCTTGACGCCCGGCTCGCGGGCCTGCTGCTCGGCCACGCAGCGGCGCAGGTTGTCGGAGTAGAGCTTCACCGACTCCATGATCTGCCCGTCGCTGAGCCGGTCCGGCGCGGCGGCGGCGGCCCCCGCGGCCGGCGGCACGTAGACCTTGCGACCGCCGGTCCCGCTGCCGAGCGCGGCGGCGAGATCGTCGTCGGCCCCCTGGTCGAAGTCGAGCAGGCCGTCCTTCTTCCTGGCCGGGGCGGCGGCCGGCTTCTCGGCGGCAGGCTTGGCGGCCGGGGCGGCCTGCCCCACCGGCGGACGGGCCGGGCGGGCCGCGGCGGCCGGCTTCGGCTTCCTCGCCACGGGCGGCTCGGCCGGCTTGGCGGCGGCGGCGACCGGCGGGGGCACGGCCTCCGGGGCTGGGGCTGCCTGGCCGGTGGCGGCAGTCGCCGGCGCAGGGGCTGCGGCGGGCGGCGCCGGCTCGGCGACGGGCGGCTGAGCCGGCGGGGCCAGGACCGGGACCGGGGCGGGGGCCGGGGCCTGGGCCACCGGTGGCGCGGGCGGCTGCGGGGCCGGCCGGGTTGCGAACTGGACCCAGGCGAAGGCGCCGCCGGCCACCACGACCACCAGCAGCACGGCGACCGTCACCACGGTCCGCATGGTCCGCTTGTGGCGCATCGCCTCGGCGCCGCGGGCCACCGAGGACCGGTGGACCGGCCGCTCGTCGGTCTTCTCCATGGCCCGGATCGGCAGCGGGATGGCGCCGGTCGGATCGACGCCGCCCGAGTCGGGCAGCTGCTCCATCACCGAGCGGGCCGGGCCGGCCTTCTCGACCGGGGCGGCGGTGCGGGTGGCCAGCTCCTCGTTGGCCAGCGCCGCCAGGGCGCTGGCGCCGGAGGGCTTCCACTCCACCTCGGGGCCGGCCGGGGCCGGCTGGGGCTGCGGCGCCTGGCGGGGCTGGGCGGCGGCCGGCGCGGCGAAGACCGAGGCGGCCGGGGCCGCGGCTGGAGCCTTCGGCTGCGGCACCGGGGCCAGGAAGGCGGCCAGGTCGGGCACGCCGGAGAGCGGCCCCCACTCGGCCATGCCGGGGCGCCAGACCAGCGAGTCGGGGCCGATCTCCCCGGCCTCCCAGCGCTTGCGCACCTCGAGCAGCGGCAGCGGGCCGACCTGGGCCTCGCCGATGGCGACGTACCACTCCTGCGCCGCGGGCGGCATGCCGGCGGCCGGCGCGCCAGCAGGGCCAGCCTCGGCGGCCGGGAGCGCGGTGACGGTCGGGTTGACGGACGGGGCCAGCTTTCCCCCGAAGGCGTTATCGAAGGCGCTCCCCAGCTCCTCGTCGAGCCCCTGCCCGGCCGGCGGCGCGGCGCGCTCCAGCATCGGCGCGGCGGTCGCCTCGTCGGCGCGCCGGACCGTTATCTGGTTTCCGCACTTCTTGCAGCGGACCTTGACCCCGTTCGGACCGACCTTCTCGTCCGAGATCATGTAGGCCGCACCGCAGCTGTCGCAGGTGAATTTCATGGCACGCTCAGGCGGGTGTAACGGCCGCGAGGCCGAGCTGTTCCCGCAAGGCTGCATAATCCTCCGAGATGCAGAAGTTCGAAAGATCCTTGACCTTCGACTCGTCCCGCAGCTTGGAGACCTGGGCCTTTTCGCCCAGGATGCCCCTGCGGACGATCTCCAGGTCGGCTGCCAGCAGGGCCCCGACCCGGTTGGAGGTCAGCTCGGCGCCGTCGAGGTAGGCGCGCACGTCGCCGGGGTGCTGCACGTCGCAGTACTGGCGCGCCAGCAGCTTGAGGGTGTTGGCCCGCACCTTCTCGGGCAGCACCTTCTCCAGCTCGGTCTTGAGCTTGGCCACCAGGTGCGAGTCGGCGGTGACCACGAACCTGGAGGTGCCGACGCTGCAGGTCGCCTGGAAGACCAGGTCGAGCTGGTCGTGCGGCATCAGCCGCGCCATGAAGAGCTCGGGGCGCCGGAAGGCCAGGGCCTTGCCGAGCGCGAACCAGAGCTCCTTCTTGGGCCGGTCCGAGAAGAGCTCCTCGGCCACCATCACGCCCGGCGGGTCGGTCGGCACCAGCTGCAGCCGGCTCGGCACCTCCTCGCGACGGAAGAGCCGCAGCGGCTCCACCCCCAGGGTGCGGTTGACGTACTTGAACATGTTGACGAGGAAGAGCATCGAGGTCTGGACCTCGAGCTCGTCCTTCTTCAAGTTGAGGCCGAGCTCCTTGGGGCTCTGCACGAACATGGGCCGGGCGTGGACCGCCAGCAGCGTCATGATCTCGGCCAGCGGCCCGTGCAGCCGCTCGTGGAAGATCCGCCCCCAGAGCGCGTCGTCGAGCGGCCGGGAGGCCTGGTCGCGCGCGAACTTGCGCAGCCGGCCGACCACCGCCACGTCCTCTGGCGTGGCCTGCCCGGCCAGGTGCACCAGCACCTGCGCCGCCGAGTAGGCCTGGTCGAACTGCTTGCGGGTGGCGTGGAGCGACACCAGCGCCGAGAGCGCCTTCTGCGGCTTGGCCCCGAGCTTGAGCAGCTGCCGGTAGGCCTGCTCGGCCTCGTCCTCCTGGCCCGGGGTGCGGGCCGAGAGGTCGGCGTAGAGCTCCACGGCCACGGCGTCCTCGGGATCGGCCCGCGACACCACCTGGTAGGCCATGCGGGCGCCGTCGTCGCTCTTCAGGACGTTGCGGTAGAGGTCGCCCAGCGTCTTCCAGAGCGCCAGCCGGGCCGGGGCGGCCTCGGCGGTCTTGGGGAGCCGCTGCACCATGCGCAGGTAGGCCTGCTCCAGGTCGGTCCAGCGCTTGGCGCGCCCCAGGGTCTCCTCGATCCAGGCGAAGGCCTGCGGCTGGCGCGGGTTGAGGTCGAGCGCCTTCTCGAACTGCACCAGCGCCCCGGCCTGGTCCTTCACCTCGTCGCGGAGGATCTCGGCCAGCAGGACGTGGAGCTTGGCGGCGCGCGGCGCGTCGGCCTGCACCTCGGGCCGGCCGAGGATCTGCGTCAGCACGTCGGCCGCCTTCTGCCCCTGCCGCGTCTCGCGGTAGAGCGCCAGCAGCGCCTCGGTGACCGGCAGGTCGGTCGGATCGATCTTCGACGCGCCCAGGAAGGCGTCGATGGCCTGGTAGGCGTCCTGCAGGTGGTCGCGGCAGGCCTGGCCGATGGCCACGAAGGCCTCGAAGCGGGCCCTCCCCTCCAGCGCTGGCAGCAGCTTCTGCCGCTGCTCCACCACCCCGTCCCAGTCGCCGGCCGCCTCCAGCAGCCGGATCAGGCTGCGGCGCGACGGCTCGTGGCCGCCGTCGATCTCCAGCGCCTTCTTGAAGCTGCCCACGGCCCGGTCGGGCTGCTTGAGCCGGTCGGCCACCTCTCCGATCTGCCAGTGGGTCTCCACCACCTCCAGGTCGGTGAGCTGGTCCCGGTGGTGGATGATGATGGCGGTGTAGATGCGCAGCGCCTCCTCCAGCTGCCCCTCGGCCACCAGCAGGTTGCCCAGCCCCTCCAGCGCCGGCAGGTAGGTGGCGTCGAGCTCGTAGGCGCGCCGGTAGCTGCGCAGCGCCTGGTCGCGCTGCCCCAGCTTCTCGGCCACGTAGCCCTGGCGGTAGCTCTGGCGGCAGAGCTCCTTGGCGTCGCCGCCGCCCTCCAGGGTGCGGACGATGGTCAGGAGCACCCGGGCCGCGTCGGCCCAGCGCTGCATCCCGACGTAGAGGTCGGAGAGCGGCCGCGCCGCCGGCAGGTGGTCGGCCTTGCGCTTGAGCGCCTCCTCGTAGGCTCGCGCCGCCGCCTCGCGGTCGTCGCGCTCCTCCTGCTGGATCCGGCCCACGTCGCTCCAGCGGTCGGCCCGCTGCTCGTCGTCCTCGGCGTAGCGGGCCTCGGCGGTGAGCAGCTCCAGGTAGGCGTCGCGGTGCCCCTCGCGCTCGGCGATCCCCTTCAAGGCCCGGATGGCCGGCAGGCAGCCCGGGTCGAGCGCCAGCGCCTTGCCGTAGGCCTCCTTGGCCGCGGCCACGTCGAGCAGCATGTCCTCGTCGATGGCGCCGATGCGGACGTAGATGTCGACGGCGTCGCGGCTGGCCCCGGCGATGCGGGCCTCCCGCTGCAGCATCTCCAGCGCCAGGTTCCAGTTGCCGCTGCGCTCGTAGAGCTTGCCGAGCGCCCCGACCGCCTGCCGGGACTCGGGGTCGAGCCCGATGGCCTGGCCGAAGATGGCCTCGGCGCGGTCGACGCGCGACATCTCCTTCCACCAGACCTCGCCGATGGTCACCATCAGCGCCACCTGCTCCTTGCGGTCGGTGAGCAGCTTGAGGTGGTGGTCGAGGACCGTGAGCAGCCGGTCGAAGAGCCCCTGGTCGCGGTAGAGCCGCTCCAGCGCCTTGATGGCCGGCACGTTGCCACCGTCGATGCGCAGGATCGACTCGTTCTGGCCGGTGGCCCGGGCCGGATCGTGCATCTTCTCCTCGAAGATGCCGGCGCTCTTGGCGAGGATGCGCACCTGCTCGGCCTGGTCGGTGGAGAGCTGCACCTGCCGTTCGTAGACGCGGTTGAGCTCGGCGAAGCGATCGAGCTTGGTGTAGAGCCGCTCCAGCCCGGCCAGCGCCGCGGCGTTGTCGTCGTCGAGGCCGAGCGCGGTGCGGTAGTCCTCCACCGCCGCCTCGTCGTCGCCGATCTCGTTCTCGTTGAGGCCGGCGATCTGCAGCTGCCAGGCGAGCCGGGCGTCGTCGCCGCCGGCCAGGTCGCGGGCCCGGGCCATCGTGGTCGCCAGCTCGCCCCACCGGTGCTCGCGCCGCAGCAGCGCCGCCAGCGCCTCGAGGGCGGCCGGATCGCCGCCGTCGAGCTCGAGGATGCGCCGCAGCGCCGCCACCGCCTCGTCGACGTCGTGGATCACCTCGTCGTAGAGCCTGGAGACCTCGAGCAGCAGCGCCTTCTTCTCGTCGAGGCCGGAGGCCGACTCGAGCTTCTGCTCCAGGGCGATGACCAGGTCGGTGATGCGGCCGCGGCGCTTGAAGAGGCCGGTGAGCGCGTCGAGCGCCTCGGGGTTGGCCGGGTCGGCCTCGAGGGCGCGGCGGATGGCGTTCTCCGCCCCCTCGGCGTCGTCGAGCGGCGCGGCGTCGAGCAGGGCGCCGAGCTTGAGCAGCAGCCGGGCCCTGACCATGCCGCGGGCCTTGTCGGCCGCGTCCTCCAGCACCACCGACAGGGTGTCCTGGTCCTTCGACTCGTGGGCCAGGCGCCAGCACTCGGCCAGCGCCTGCTCGTCGCCGGGGGCCTCGCCCAGCACCCGGTTCCAGGCCAGCGAGGCCATGTGCTTCTCTCCGAGCCGCTGCTCGCGCAGGGTGGCGACCTCCTTGAGCAGCGCCAGCCGCTCCTCGGCCTCGGCGTGGGGGGCGAAGAGCAGGCAGAGGTCGGCGTAGGCGCGCCAGCTTCCGGCGGCCTGGTGCAGCTCGCGCAGCTGCTGGAAGGCCGGGCGGTTGCCGGCGTCGAGCGCCAGCACCTTGTCGAGCGCCGCTGCGGCGGCGTCGGGCCGCCTCTGCACCGTCCAGAGCTCGGCCACCGCCAGCCAGGCCGGGATGGCCTCGGCCGGCCCGCCGCTCCCGGCCAGCACCGCGGCGCGGGCCTCGGCGGCGCGGATCCCGTCGGCGGCGGCGCCGGCGGTGCGGAAGACCTCCTCGATGCGGACCAGCTCCTCGACGGTGTGCGGCTCGATGCCGAAGGCGAGCTTCCCCTGCTCCACCGCCGCCAGCTTCTGGCCGGCGCGCACCAGCACCTCGCCCAGCTCGAGCCGGATGCGCTTGACGCCCGACGGCTCCTCCTGCCTGGGGATGAGCTGGCGCAGCGTCCCGGCCAGCCCCTCGAGATCGCCCTGGGCGGCGTAGATGCCGCGCAGCGACTCGAGGGCCCGCTTGTTGCCGGAGTCGGAGGCCAGCACGGCCTTGTAGGACTGGATCGCCTGGTCCGGGTCGCCCAGCTTCACGCCCATCAGCCAGCCGAGCTTGTCGTTGAGCCGGGTCACCTCCCTGCGGTCGACGGTGGCGGCGATGCGGACCCGCAGGTGCGCGGCCAGCTCGCTCCAGCGCTCCAGCTGCTGCAGCAGCTCCTCGAGCGCCGCCAGCGCCTCCTCGTGCCGGGCTCGCAGCCCCAGCACCTCGCGCCAGAGGTCGACCGCCTCCTCGGGGCGACCCAGCTCCGCCGCCAGCGTCGCCTGCTTGGCCAGCAGCCGCTCGCGCGAGGCCCCGTCGCTCGACGCCACCCGCTGCGCCGCCAGGTTGGCCGCCAGGTCCTCCTTGCGGCCGGACGCCTCGTAGAGCGCCTCCAGGGCCTGCAGCGACGGCAGGTGCCGCGGGTCGCCCTGCAGCGCCTGCTCGTAGGCCCCGGCCGCCTGGTCGGGCGCGGCCAGCCGCTCCTCGCAGAGCCGGCCGAGCCGGTAGAGCAGCTGCACCCGCTCGGCGCCGACCGCCGCCAGCGCCATGGCCTGCAGCACCTCGGCCAGCGCCGGCCAGGCCTCGAGCCGCTGGTGGAGCCGCTCCAGCGCCTGCAGCGCCGCCGGGGCGCGGGCCGGGTCGAGCGCGCGGGCCTGCTGGAACCAGCCGGCCGCCTGGGGCAGGCCGTCGAGCTTCTCCTCGTAGAGCCGGCCCAGCACCAGCGCCACCGCGGCCCGCGGGGCGGGCTGCAGCCGCTCGATCTCGTCCTCGTAGAGCGCCGCCAGCTCCTCGAACTGGCCGGTGGCGACGGCCAGTTGCTCGATGCGGGCCCGCAGCGCCTCGTCGACCGGATCGTCGCGGAAGGCGCGTGAGAGGGCCACGAAGGCCAGCTCGGGCTCCGCCAGCGGCCCCTCGCGCAGGTCGGCCAGCTGCAGCCAGAGCGCCTTGCGCTCGGCCGGGTCGGGCCGGCCGGAGGCGCGGGTCTCCAGCGCCATGGCCTGCTGCCGGTGGTCGCCGGTGGCGCCGTAGGCCCGCTCCAGGGCCTGCGCGGCGCGGGCGTTGCCCGGGTCCTTCTCCAGCATGGCGGCCAGCCGCGCCAGGGTCTCGGGCGCGTCGGCGCGCGTCTCCAGCACCTCCTCGTAGAGGGCCAGGGCCCCCTCGCGATCGAGCAGGCGGGTCTCCTTGAGCTCGCCGAGCCGCTGGCAGAGCACCAGCAGGGCCGTGAGGTCCCCGGCCTGGCGGGCCGCCGCCAGCTCGCGCCCCAGCAGCTCGCCCAGCTCCACCCAGCGCTCACCGGCCACGTGGAGCCGATCGAGCCGCGCCATCGCCTCGCGGTTGCCCGGCGAGAGCTCCAGCAGCCGCTTCAGGGTCGCGGCGGCGCCGGCCGGGTCACCGAGCCGCTCCTCCTGAAGCATGGCCAGGTCGGCCAGCAGCGAGGCGCGCCCCTCGGGCCGCTCCTCCAGCGCCAGCGCCCGGCGCAGCGCCTTCTCCAGCGCGTCGGCGTCGGGCCCGCCGCGCAGCCTGGCCAGCAGTCCCTCGCTCGCCTCGCGGTCCTCGGGCGCCAGCTCCAGCAGCCGCTGCCAGGCCTCGGCCGACCGCCCCGGGTCCTGCTCCAGCCGGGCCAGGTGGCGCTGGTACTCGACGCGGGCCGCCGGCTCATGGGCCCGGTCGGCGTTCTCGCCCAGCAGGAACTGCACCTGGTCGGCCATGCCGATCTGCTGGCCGTAGTCGACCATGAGCTGCAGCGCCTCGATCGAGTCGGGATCGGCGGTCAGGGCCCGCCCGGCCGCCATGAAGGCCAGCTCGGCGTTCCTCACCTGGCTGCCGTAGAGGAGCGAGATGCGCCGCAGCAGCCCGGAGCGGACCGCCGGGGCCGCCTCGTTCTGCACGCGCGCCTCGAGCACCTCGATGACCCGGGCGTGCTCGTTCTCGGCGACGTAGATCGGCTCCAGCACCAGCGCCGCCTCCAGGGCGACCGGGCCGCTGGTGCGGGCCAGCTCCTGCAGCGCCCCGAGCGTGCCGGGGTGGCGCGGGGCCCGCTCCAGCACCTGCCGGTAGGCGGCCAGCGCCCCGGCCGCGTCGGCGAGCCGGGTCTGGCGGATGCGCCCGAGCCGGTAGCGCAGCTCGGCCGCCTCGGCGCCGGCGTCGGGCCGGCTGGCGGCGGAGGCGGCCTCCCGCTCCATCACCGCGGCCAGCTCCTCCCAGCGCTCGGCCACCCCGAGCAGGCGCCCCAGCTGCCGCAGCGCGCCCGGGTCCTCCGGGTCGATGGAGAGGATCTTCCGGTACGCGTCGATGGCACCCTCGCGATTGGCGAGCTGCTCGTCCATGATCTTGGCCACCTCGAAGAGATGTTCTTTCCGTGCTTCCGGCGTTGGCGTCACGTCGGCCAGCCGCTGCAACACCGCGACCAGCTCCCGCTTCGCCCCTTGCCTCCGGTGCAGACGGACCAGCGCCGTCAACGGCTCCGGCCCGGGATCGGCCTCGGCCACTTCACTCCACCAGGTCACCGCCCGGTCCAGCGCCCCGAGCCGCTCGCCGCAGATCCCCGCCAGCCGCCGCCGCAGCTCCAGCGCCGCCGCCGGGAGGCGGGGCAGCGCCGCCTCGTAGGCCCGGGCCACCGTCTCCCAGGCCGTGGTGTCGCCGGCCAGCCGCTCCAGCTCGCCGCGCACCGCCGCGTCGTCGCTGCCGGCGGCGACCGCCTCCTCGAAGGCCCGCAGCCGGGCCTGGAAGGCCCCGGACCGATCGCCGCCACGCTCGCGCAGCGCGGCGATCTCGGCCAGCAGCGCCCCCCGCAGCGTGGCCGGGGTGGCCTCCAGCCGGATCTCCAGCAGCGAGGCGAGCCGCAGCGGATCCCCGGAGAGCCGCTGCACGTCCTCGAGGATGCGCTGGGCCGGCCCGCGGGCGTCGGGGCGCTCCAGCAGCCGCTCCAGCCCGGCCACCGCGCCGGGGTCGCGCGGCGACTCGGCCAGCACGGCGGTGTAGGCGTCGATGGGGCGCCGCGGATCGGGATCGGCCTCGAGCACCCGGCCACGCTTGAGCAGCAGCGCCAGCCGACCCGCCGGGTCGTCGTCGCCCGCCAGCTGGGCCAGGTGGTGGAGCACCTCGACCTGGGCCTGGATCCTCCCGGCCCGCTCCAGCGCCTGCTCCAGCGCCGCCAGCACCACCCGGTCGTTGGGAGCCACCAGCCGGGCCTCGGAGAGCGAGGAGATCTCGGCGTCGGCGTCGCCGGCCTGGCGGGCGATGTCGGCGGCGTGGTGGAGCGCCGGCACCCGGCCCTCGCCGGTGGCCAGCGTGGCCCGGCGCAGCGCCATCTCCAGCTGCTCGCGCACCGCGGCGACGG
This sequence comes from Anaeromyxobacter sp., assembly GCA_031388695.1. GTDB lineage: Bacteria > Myxococcota > Myxococcia > Myxococcales > Anaeromyxobacteraceae > JADKCZ01. The sequence goes on from JANMRY010000166.1 coordinate 27,846, forward strand.
CGGCGTAGAGCCGCTCCAGGGCCTCGAGCGCCTCGCCGTCCTCGGGCTGGGCCTCCAGCACCGTCTTCCAGATGGCGATGGCGCCCGGGGCGTCGGCCAGCTCGGCGTCGTGGACACGGGCCGCCTTTCGCAGCCAGGCCACCGCCTCCTCGCTGCCGCTGCTGGCGGCCACCAGGTAGGCGTCGGCCAGCTGGTCGAGCGCGCCCTGCGAGACCGCCAGCCGGCGCAGGTCGGCCTCCGCCTGGTCACGCCCCGGCCCACCCTCGGCGAAGGCCCGGGTGGCGGCCACCAGCGCCCCCGGGGCGTCGGCCAGCTCCACCTCCAGCAGGGCCCGGACCTCGGCCTGGAGCCGCGACCGCTCCAGCGGCTCGTCGACCGCCGCCAGGCGCGCCTCGCGCAGGGCGACGCGGCGGGCGTGGTCGGCCACGACCTTGAGCGCGGCGTCGGCCTCCCCCAGCGCCTCCCGCCCCACCGGGCCGGGCAGGGCCGCCAGGAGGCTGAGCGCCTCGACCGGCCCCTTGCGCCCCGGCTCGCGCCGCGCCAGGTCGGCGTGGAGGGCCAGGGCGCCGGCCGGGTCTTCCAGCCGGGTGCGGCGCAGCTCGGCCAGCCGGAAGCTCACCTCGGCGTCGAAGCCCCTCGCCAGCCGGACCTGCAGCGCCGCCGCCAGCTCGGCGGGGCGGTCGAGCGTGGCCAGCAGCCGCTCCAGCGCCGCCGCCACGTCCTCGTCCTCGGGGGCCAGCGCCGCCACCTGGCGCCAGGCCTCGGCGGCGCGCCCCAGGTCGCCCAGCCTCGACTCGGCCAGCGCGGCGATCTCGCGGAGCGGATCCTGGCGGGCGGCCGGCGAGGCGGCGTGGGCGGCGATCGCCTCGCAGACCTCCAGCAGCCCGGGCCAGCGCTCGGTGATCCGGTAGAGCCGGCGCAGCGCCGCCAGCGCCCCGCCGTCCTCGGGGGCCACCAGCAGCAGCCGCTCCCAGGCCAGCACCGCCCGGTCGCGGGCCTCGAGCCGGCGCTCGCACCAGTCGCCCAGCTCGCGCAGCACGGGGGCCCGCTCGGCCGGGGGCAGCGCCTCTGCCGCCTCGTCGAGGCCGCGCGCCGCGGCGTCGGCGTCCTTGCAGAGGTCGGCCAGCCGGCGCAGCTCCCGCCGCAGCTCGGCGTCGCCCGGCGCGGCCCGCACCGCCTCGAGGGCGGCCGCCAGGGCGTCGGCCGGCGCGGCGCGGGCCTGCTCGTGGAGCAGCGCCACCTCGTGCCAGGCCCTGGCGCGCCCGGCCCCGTCCTCCTGGACGCGCGCCGTGGCGGTGAGGGCCCGGACCCGCCCGGCCAGGTCGCCGCGCGCCGCGTAGGCCTCCTGGAGCGCCCGGGCGGCGGCCAGCACCACGGCCGGATCGCCGTCGACCAGCGCCTGCTCCAGCGCGCCGGTGGCCGCCACGTCGTTCGGATCGGACTGCAGCGCCGCCGCCAGGCGCGCCACCGCGCCGGCCTGGTCGCCGAGGCTGGCCGCCAGCCGGGCGCTCTCGCGCGAGGCCCGGGCCGCCTCGGCCGGATCGTCGGTGGCCGCGGCCAGCTCGTTGAGCGCCTCGGCCTGCCCGGCCGGGTCGCCGGCCTCGCCGAGCGCCGTCGCCAGTGACGCCAGCAGGCGGCTTCGGCCGGCCGGGGCCACCAGCGAGAGCGCGGCGCGGTAGGCCTCGACCGCCGCCGGGGCGCGGTGGAGCCGCTCCAGCAGCACCCCGCCCTGCTGCCCGAGCAGCACGGCCCGGTCGGCGCCGGTGGCCGCGGCGGCCCGCTCGCCCAGCACCTCGACCGCCTCCTCCCAGCGCTCCGCCACCAGGTAGACGCGCGTCAGGTTGGCCAGCAGCTCCCCGTCGGCCGGCCGGAGCGCCAGGCAGCGGCGCAGCTCCTCGGCGGCGGCGTCGGAGGACCCCAGCTCCTCCTCGGCGACCGCCGCGGCGCGGCGGCGCAGCACCAGCTCCTCCTCAGGCCTGCCGGTGAGCTGGCGGGCGGCCGACACCAGCAGCGCATGGAGCTCGGCCTGGGCCCCGACCTGCTGCGCCAGCTGCTCGCAGCGCTTGCGCGCCTCCGGGTGGTTCGGCGCGGCGCGCAGCGCCTCGGCCGCCGCGGTGAGCGCCCCGCGCACGTCGCCGAGCCGGTCGGCGCGGATGGCCGAGGCGTCGAGGAGGTGGCGGGCCCGCTCGCGCGGATCGGCGTCGGCCGGGAGGCGCCGGGCCACCAGCTCCAGCATGGCCACCTGCTGGCGTGCCTCGCCGCGGGCGGCATGGACCGGCGCCAGCACCCGGGCGATGCGGAGCGGGTCGACGCCGCGGGCCAGCAGCCGCTCCAGGTGCCCGACCGCCTGCTGCTGCTGCGCGGCCCCGAGGCCGCCGGCCGCCAGCAGCTCGGTCACCACCCCGGCCGCCTCGCCGAGCCGCCCCAGCGGCTCCACCAGCAGGGTGGCCCGCTCGAGCTCCACCGCGGCCCGCTCCGCGGCGGTGCCGCCCTGGGCGCCGAGCCGGGCCAGCACCTGCAGCCGCTCCTCGACGGCCGCCGCGCCCGGCGTGACCTCCAGCGCCGTCAACAGTCCCCGGAGCGGCTCGACGTCGTCGCCCGGCTCGACGGCCAGCTCGCGCCAGACCTCGGCGGCCGCGTCGCCACGCCCCGCCGCCGCAAGGCCGCGCGCCAGGGCGGCGCCGGTCTGCCGCCGCGCCGGTCCGACGGCCTCGGCGTGGGCCAGCTCGAGCGCGGGCAGGGTCCCGACCTGCGCCTGCAGGCGGGCCTCGCAGGACGCCAGCGCCTCGGCCACCTCGCGGTCCGATCCGTCGAGCGCCGCCAGCTCGCGCCAGGCGCCGGCCGCCGCGTCGAGGCGGCCCAGCTCCTGCTCCAGCACCTCGGCGGCGCGCCGCACCAACGCCCGGCGCGCCGCCGGATCGTCGCCGACCGCGAGCGCCGCGGCGCGCAGCGCCCGGCAGAGCTCCGGCAGCAGCCGCGCGGCGCGGGCGGCCGCCTCCAGCGCGGTGCGGACCGTGCCGCGGCGCGGGTCGAGGGCAAGGGCGGAAGCGAGCGTCCGGAAGGCGTCGGCGGGCCGCTCGAGCCGCTCCAGCTCGACGGCGGCCAGCTTCTCCTTGAGCCGGACCCGCTCGGCCACGTCGGCCTCCGAGGCCACCCGCACCACCAGCACCTCGGCCAGCCGGGCCCACTCGCCATGCTCGGCCAGGAGCGGCAGCAGCGCCGCGGCCGCCGGGCCGTTGGCCGGGTCGGCCCGCAGCGCCGCCTCGAGGTGGCGCCAGGCCCGCTCGCCGTCGTCGAGCCGGGTCCTGCAGAGCTCGGCGGCGCGGACCCTCAGCAGCGCGTGGCCGGGCTTCTCCGGGGTGGCGTCGAGGTGACGCTCCAGCACCGCCACCGCCTCGGCGAACCGCCCGGCGTCGGCCAGCTGCTCGAAGGACTGGAGCGCCGCCGGCTCGCAGGCCGGATCGAGCTCGTGCGCGTGCGCCAGCGCCGCCAGCGCCCCGGGCCCGTCGCCGAGCCGGACCAGCTTGAGCCGGGCCGCGGCCATCTGGAGCTGCACCAGCGCGCCGCGATCGCGGGTGGCGGCCGCCATGCGCTCCAGCGCCGCGGCGTGGCCGCCGAAGTCCTTGCGCTCCTCCAGCACCCGCTCCAGCAGCTCGAGCGCGGCCGGCTGGCCCGGCGCCAGCGCCCAGGCCCGCTCCAGCAGGTCGACCGCCGCTGGCAGGCCGTCGGGCGCGTAGGCGGCCCGGAGCTGGGCGGTGCGCAGCAGCAGCTCGGAGGCCTCCCGGCGCGGCGCCGCGGCGGCCCTGGCCTCGAGCGCCGCCGCCTCCTCGCGCCAGCGGCGCGGCAGCGCGGTGAGCCGCTCGCGGGCCTCGGCGGCGCCCGGCGCGGCCCGGTCGATCGACTGGGCCTCGATGAGCGCGTCCATGGCCACGTCGTGGAAGAGCGCCTGGTCGGCCAGGGTGGCCCCCAGCCGGGCGTAGTCGCGGGCCAGCCCGCCCCGGTCGGCGCCGCCGTCGCGGGCGGCGTCGAGCAGCCGCTTGGCCTGGACGTACCGGCGCAGCCCGAGGCAGGCGTCGAGGCCGCGCTGGCGCGCCTCGTCGAGCGACGGGTCGAGCCGCACCGCGCCGGCGAAGCGGAGCGCGGCCCGGTCGCGCCGCCCCAGCCGCTCCTCGTAGAGCCGGCCGAGCCGGATCGCGAGGCGCGCCCCCTCGGCCGGTGCGGTGATCAGGAGGGCCCGGCGCTCCAGCGCCTCGGCGGTGGCGACCCAGTCCTGGCGCGCCTCGGCCAGCTCGGCCAGCGCCTGCAGCGCCACGTCGCTGACCGGGTCGATGGCCAGCAGGCCGCGGTAGAGCTCCTCGGCCCGTGCCGGGTTGGCCGCCTCGCGCCAGGCCACCTCGGCCGCCTGGGCCAGGGCCTTGGCCGCCTCGCCGGCCGGCAGGACGCGGGCCCGCGCCTCGAGCAGCGAGGCCAGCTCGTCGAAGCGCCGTCCCGCCCGGAGGGAGGTCGCCAGCGCCTGGAAGGCGGCGGCGTCGCCGGTGGCGGCCTCGAGGGTCTCCAGGGCCGCTCCTAGAACGTGTAGCGCACGAGCGGCGTGACGGCGAAGCCGGGCGCCTTGGCGGACAGCACGTAGAGACCGTCGACCTGCAGCCCCACCGAGAAGTGCCTCAGCTGGGTGAAGTACTCGGCCCCGATCCCGCCGCCGATCAGCACGTCGGTGTCGGTGAAGAGCCCCTTGGGGTGGGAGAGCAGGTAGCCGCCCCGCGCGTGGGCGTAGACGAAGAAGCGCTCGTAGCCGTTGCGGTCCTTGCTCCCAAAGAAGGCGTAGCGGACGTCGAGGCCGGCGGCCAGCAGGTCGAAGGCGCCGTAGGAGGCGCTGGCCTTGAGCTCGCCCCCCACGGCGAAGAGGGCGAGGGCGAGCCGATCGGTCAGGTCGTAGCCGAGGTGCAGGCCGATGCCGGCCCCCAGCGCGCTGCCCCCGCCCCCGGTGGCGAAGGGGTACTTCACGGCGTCCTGGTTGGGCGTCTCGATGAGCCCGAGCAGCCCGGCCTCGAAGCCGACGAAGAGGCCGCGCTCCACGTCCTTGAACTTCGGGGCGCGCGGATCCTCGACCGGCGTCGGCGCCGCGTCCTGGGCGCGAGACCGGGCCGGGGCGACGGCGGCGAGCAGCGCCAGCGCCAGCATGAGGCCACGATGGTCGGGGAGGCGGGCCACGGCTGCTCCTCTCCTACTCGAGGCCCGAGGCCCGCAGGATCCACGGGTAGGTGATGACGGCGATGCCGCCGCCCTTGGGCTTGGGGAACTGCCAGCTGACGATGCGGGCCATCATGCACTGGTGGACCTTTTCGCTGGCCAGGGTGGTGGCGCCGGCGTCGACGGTGGCGTTGGAGGCGTTGCCGTCGGCGTCGATGACCCACTTGATGGCCACCTTGCCGGCCAGCTTGGGGTTCACCGCCAGCTCCTCCTCGTAGCAGAAGCGGATCTGCGCGGCGTGCTCCTGGATGACCTTGCGGATCAGCTCCTTGTCGATGGAGCCCATCACCTGGGCCACGCCCGAGGTGATGGCCACGTCGCGGTCGGTCTTGCGCCCCAGGCTGCCGACGCCCTGGCCGTAGCCGCCCAGGCCGCCGCCGCGCCCCTTGGTGCCGATGCCGCCGATGCCGACCGTCTCGCCGGCGCCGCCGCCGCCGGCCCCGGTGCCGCGCACGCCGAGGCCGCCGAAGCCGAGGCTGTCGCCCACGGCGTTGCCGAACATGTTGCCGGTGGCGCCGCGGATGTCGCCGCCGAGGCCGCCCGAGCCGAAGACGGTGGCCAGGCCGCCGCCGCCGCCGCGCCCGAGCGCGCCCAGCACGCCCATGCGCTTGACGACCTCCTTGGCGTTCGGGTCGATCGCCTTGGGCGCCGACTTGCCGTCGGTCTTGGCGGCGTCCTTCTTGCCCATCTTCCCCTCTTCGCCCTTGTGCTTCTCCGCCATCTCCCCGGACTGCTCCTCCTTCTTGGGAGACTTCTCGCCGGGGAGCTTCTCGGCCGGCTTGGGGGCCTCGGGCGGCTTGATGATGAACTTGGCCATCCGCGAGGGGTTCTTGAAGAGGTCGTCGGCGAGGACGTCGGTCTCGTAGGGGAAGTTGTTGGAGGCGACGATGAAGCCCGACTGCAGGAAGAAGAGGACGAGGAAGAGGTTGAGGAACTGGTAGTTGATGCGCTCCCACCAGGGCGGGACCACGAGCGGCTCGGGCCGGCGCGGCCTGGCCTCGATGGCCAGCCCGGCGCCCAGCTCGGCGCGGACGGCGCCGTTGCGCGGCACACCCACCGTGAAGCCGCCCGGGACGGTGGCGTCGGCGCTCGCCCTGCGGCTCTTGACCAGGTCGGCCAGCGTGGTGCGCAGGCCGCGCTCGTCGAGGGCGCCGGTCATGCCCCGGGCGAAGGCGAAGCTGTACTCGCCCCCCTGGTAGCGGAGCACGGGGAACTGCGGCATGGGCAGCTGGGTGGCAGGCACCGCCAGGGCGCAGCCGGCCCCCTCGCCGATCAGGACCGGGGCGCGGGGGGCGATGAAGGCGCCGGCGTCGATCAGCGTCTCGCCCCAGAGCAGCCGCAGCTCGACGCCGAAGTCGCCGGAGACCTCTTCAACGAGGGCCGAGCCGCGCGGCAGCTTCCAGCCGCGCCGCTGCCCGCGCAGGTGCTGGGCCGCGGCCGTCACGGCGCCGGTCTTGCGCGCGGCCGGCCTGGCCGCCGCCGCCGCGACGGTCGCCGAGGCGGTCACGGCTGGGGCTGGGGCCGAAGTCGGGGCAGCGACCGAGGCCGGGGCCGCGGTGGCTGGGGCCTGGGCCGGGTTCGGCGCCCTGGCTGCGGCGGCCGGAGCGGCGGCCGGAGCTGCAGCCGGAGCTGCGGCCGGAGCTGCGGCCGGAGCGGGGGCCTGAACAGGTGCGGCGACGGCGGGTGCGGGGACGGCGGCCGCGGGGGCGGCGGCCGCCGCAGGGGCCTGCACCGCGGCCGGGGCGTGGCCGGGTGCGGCCGCCACCGGGGCCGGAGCGGAGACGGCCGCCCCGCCCTCCAGCTGCAGCGCGATGCGGAGCCCGCCGACCTGGAGCTGGTCGCCCGGCTTGAAGAAGCTGCGCGAGACCTTGCGGCCGTTGACGAAGGTCCCCTCGGCGCTCCCCATGTCGATGACCGAGACGGCGCCGTCGGCGCCGACCTCGATGACGGCGTGGATGCGCGAGACCCTGTCGTCGTCGAGCGGGAGATGGGCGGTGGCCAGCCGCCCCACCTTGATGATGTCCCGCGTGAAGGTCTCGGTGCGCAGCAGCTGGTCGCCGCGGAACACCTGGAGGGTGACGGGGATGGCCATCGCGCTAGTGCCCCGTCCCAGGCAAGACGACGTAACGAGAGAGCCGAGACGGAAGCGAGGCTGGCGCCCGAGGAGGGAGCAGCGGAAGCGTAGCAGCGCTACGTTGAGCAGCGGACCGACGAGGCCGCCTGCCGCAGCGACAGGATCGGCTCTCGCAGTAGGCGTCTTGCCTGGGACGTGGCACTTACAGCTCCCCGGAGGCCTGCATCACCTTGTCCCGCCAGTTCTCGCGGATCTTGATCAGGTTCGAGTGGGAGACCTTGCGGCGGGCCTCGACGTACTCGCCGTCGGGCCGCTTCAGGTCGCCGTCGATGGTGTCGTCCTCGAAATTGATCTCGGTCCGCTTCTCGTAGGTGACGGTCGGCTTGGGGGCGGCCTGCTCCTGCGCCGCAGCGGCGAGGGGCAGGGCGAGCATCGCCAGCAGGACGAGGGAGCGCATGGGCAGGGACCTCATGTTCCCGGGAGCTTACCACCGCCCCGGCGAAGGGGTGAATCTGCTCAGGGCCTCGCCCTGGGGGTCGCCGGCACGGCGGGCGCCGGTGCGATATCGGCCTTCCCGCCCGGGGGCGGGGTGACCGGCGCCGGGGCCATGGGCACCGCGGTGGCCGCCGCCTTCTTCTCGGCCTCGGCCTTCATCTGGCGGGCCGCCTCTGCTGCCGCCCGCCCCTGCTCCAGCTGCTCCTGGCACTCGCGCATCAGCCGCGGCGCCGGAGAGCCCGGCGGCAGGATCGGCCCGGAGCCACGCTCGTACTGGTCGAGGGAGCGCAGCGCCCCCTCGCAGTCCCCCTGGTCGCGCATCAGCAGCACGGCGCGGGCCAGGTGGACCTCGGGGAGCTTCCCGGCCGCCAGCTGCTCGGCCGCCCGGTAGGCGGCCAGCGCCTCCTCGGGCTTTCCACCGTGCCGCGCGGCGATGCCGAGGACGAGCTGCACCCTGGCGTTGGACGGGTCGTCGGCCAGCACCCTGGCCGCCAGCTCCTGCACCTCGCCCCAGCGCTCCTGCTTGACCGCCACCGCCAGCAGGCCGGCGCGCGCCGCAAGGAGGCCGGGCTGGAGCGCCAGCGCCTTCTTCCACTGCGCCGCCGCCCCGGCGTCGTCCCCCTGCCGCGAGAGCAGCAGGCCGGAGAGCCAGGCCACCTCGGCGTCGTCGGGGGCGCTCTTCTGGAGTCGCAGCACCACCAGCCTGGCGAGGTCGAGGTCGCCGCGCGCCAGGGCGACGCGGACCATGGTCTTGCGGGCGCCGGTCGAGGTCGGGTCGCGCAGCAGCGCCTCGCGGGCCTGGTGCCAGGCCTCGTCGAGCTGGCCCGACTGTGCGTAGAGCGAGGCGAGCCGCTCGCGGGAGAGCGCGTCCTCGGGGTGGGCGCGCGCCACCGCGTCGTAGGCGGCCTGGGCGCCGCGCAGGTCGCCGGAGCGCTCCAGCAGGACGCCGAGGTTGACGCTGGCCTGGCGCAGCGGCTTCCAGCCCAGGGCGCGCTGGTACTCGGCGCGGGCCTCGGCGTCGCGCCCCTGGCGCTCCAGCGTGACCCCGAGGTTGAAGGCGGCCTCGGGCAGGTCGGCGACCGCCAGCACGGCGCGCCAGCGACGCTCCAGCACGGCCCAGTCGACCGCCTTGGCCTTCTCCATCTCCTCGCGGGCGCTCACCGCCTCGTCGAAGAGCCGCCTCCCCTGCTCCGGGAGCGGCTCGGCCGGGCCGGTCCTGGCCGGCGCCGCGGCGGCCCGGGCCTGGCGCGCCTCGGTGGTGGGCGTGACCGGCGCGCTGGCGCAGGCGGCCAGCGCCAGCAGCAGCGGGACGGCGGCGAGCTGGACTCGGGCGGGCGCGGTCACTGGAGCAGGTCCTCGTCGTCGCCCTTCTTCGGGCGCGGCAGCGGGTCGTCGGTGGCACGGGCGGGCGGCGCGGGCGGCTCCTTGCCCCTGGCGGCGGGCTTCCCCCTGGCCTTCCCGGGGGCGGGCTGCTGCAGCGGCGGCGCCGGCGCCACGCTCCCGCCGCGGGCCGGGGCGCCGCGCTTCACCGCCGGTGCGGCCGGCTCGAGCGCCGCCAGCAGGCCGTGGCCGGTGGGCCGCCCGGCGTGGTCGACGGCCGGCAACACCGGCAGCGCCTCCAGGGTCGGGCCGAGCTCCGGCTTCTTCACCATGGCCGCCTGCATGGCGCGGGTGGCGCAGTCGTTGCGGACACCCAGCTCGCGGGCCTTGCTGGCCGCCAGCTCGAAGCCGTCCTGGGCCTTGGTCTCGAGCGGCTCGGCCTGCTCGGCGAGCTGGGCCTTGTAGACCTCGACCATCTCCTTGTCGTTCTTGAGCTCCTTGGGGACGGGGGCCTCGTTGAGCACCCGCCCGAAGTGCTTGTAGAGCATGCCGATCCGCTCCAGCGCGCAGACCGCCGGCTCGGCCACGCCCAGCTTGACCACGGCCGTGTAGTCCTCCTCCAGCTTCTTGAGCTTGCCGGCCATGCGCTTGAGCTGGTACTCGAGGTCACGCTGCGGGATGTTGAGGTTGAGCTTCTGGTAGTCGATCCAGCCCGGCTCGAGCGACCGTAAGAGCCCCTCGGCGGCGATGGGCAGCCCCTTCTCCTTCACCTGTGCCCTGTTCTTCTTCCAGTAGTCCAGCCCCTGGTCATAGGCGGCGCGGGCGCCGGCGGTGTTGCCGGCCTTCTCCATGACCTTGGCGATGCGCTGCTGCGTGGCCAGCCAGTCGTCCGGGGCCCTGGCGTAGCGCCGCTGGTGCTCCTCCAGCCGGGTCAGCTCCTTCTGTGCCGGCCCCTGGCGTGCCGCCAGGTCGGCGAGCGACAGCGAGATGCGGGCGGCGTCCTCGCCCTCCGGCCAGACCTCCAGGTAGGCGAGGCTGTCGGCCTCGGCCCGGGCCCAGTCGCGCAGGCCGGTGCGGAAGACGGCGGCGTTGACGATGGCGTCGAGGGCCTTCTTCTCCTCGTAGAGCGGCGGCCCGGCCGGCGGGGCCGGGGTGGCGGCGGTCGCCGCCGCGCCCTTGGCGGGCGGGGCCGCCTTGGCCGGGGGCGGCGCCCGGGGCGGCGGCGCGCTCCTGGCCTTGCGCCACTCGCGGAAGTAGCGCTCGTAGGCGTCGGCGGCCCGCGGGAAGTCGGCGATCGCCTCGTAGCCGGCGGCGTTCTCGAAGAGGCTGCGCGGGGCGAGCGGATCGTTGGGGAAGCGCGCCAGCAGCTGGTCGCGCACCTCCATGGCCTTGTCGACCCGGCTGGCGCGGCCGTAGTCGACGGCGGCGTTGAAGAGCGCGGTCGGCGCCAGGCGGGTGTTGGGCCAGTCGCGCACGAAGGCCAGGTAGCTCTCGGCGGCCGCCTCCCAGTCCCTGGCCTTCTCCTGCTCCTCGATGATCTTGAAGGCGCTCTGCTCGATCACCTTGGGCAGGTCGTCCTTGAGCTTGGGGTGGGCCGCCAGCAGCGCCGCGTTGCCGAAGAAGCGCTTGGCCCAGGCGTTGACGCTCCGCCAGTCGCCCATCTCGTTGTAGGCGTCGAGCACCAGGTTGGTGGCGTACTCCGACTCCTCGGTCTCGGGGTGGTCGAGGGCCACGCGGGTGAAGAGGTCGATGGCCTCGGCGTAGTCGTAGTGGTCGTAGTGGAGCTTGGCGCCGCGGTAGGCCGCCTTGGAGGCGAGCTTGCCGTCGGGCCGCCAGCGCACGTAGCGCGCGTAGGCCTCCGTCAGCTTGAGCCGCTGCGGCGCCATGGCCAGCCGCTTCTTGGGGCCGGGCGGCGGCGCCGGCAGGGGCGGCAGCGCCTTGGCCGCCTCCTCGTGGGCGAAGAGCGCGCCCTCGAGGGCGTCGTTGAACCACTTGCCGGCCTTGCCGGCGGTCTCGCCGCCGCGGGCCTGGCTCGACTTGCCCTCCATGGCGGCCACGTCGAGCCGCGCCACCCGGTCGTACTCCTCGCCGGCCTCGGCGAACCTGGCCTGGGCGAAGAGCAGCTCGCCGTGGAAGAAGCGCATCTCGTAGGCCGAGGGGCTGGCGCCGAAGACCTCGAGGTAGTCGGTGTAGACGCTGATGGCGAAGCCGGCCACCGCCTGGTCGTCGGTCTTCTTCCACTCGTTGTGGTAGCGCAGCGCCAGGTAGCGCAGGGTGTTCTCGGCGGTGGAGCGGGCCTCGGCCGTCAGCTTGGCGTTGGCCGGGTCCTGGCCGCGCGGCGAGGCCTCGAAGTCCTCGAGCACCTTGACGAAGACGTGGGCCTGCTGGACCGCCACCGCCTTGTTGCCGAGCCGGCCCGCCATGGTGACGATGCGCGACTGCATGAAGGGGGCGTCGGGCGCCACCGGGTCGAGCTTGATGAGCCGGTGGTAGACGACGATGGCGTCGCGGTCCTGGCCGTCGGTCCAGTAGAGGTCGCCGAGGGTGCGGATCATGTCGCGGAAGCCGGCCTCGCCGCCGATGCGCCTGAAGTCCTCGAAGGCCGCCTCGGCGCTGCCGACGTGCGGCCAGGTGCGGACGTAGTCCTTCTTGGCCTCCCTGACCAGCGCCAGCTTCCGGTCGGCCGGGATCGAGGAGGTGGGCAGCTCGCCGAAGAAGACCACGGCGCGGAAGAGGTCGAGGGCGCCCGGGAAGTTGCCGAGGTTGAACTGCACCCAGCCCTGCTTGTAGAGGGCGTACCCGTAGACCGAGCTCTCCTGGTAGCTGGCCGCCTTCTGGTAGGCCTCCAGCGCCTTCTTCAGGTTGGCGCTGCGGTCGACCTTGTTGGCCTTGTCGAAGTAGTACTCGCCGAAGGCCATCCAGGCGTCGGGGACGTAGGGCGAGTCGGGGAAGCTCTTGATGAGCGCCCGGTAGGCCTTCATGGCGTCCTCGTCGGCCCGGTCGCGCTGCAGCAGGTTGCGGGCCAGGAAGAAGAGCACCTCGTCGAGCCGCTCGTACTTCGGGTACTTCTTGATGATGGCCCGGTAGAGGGCCACCGCCTGCTTCTGCAGGGCGCGGTGCTGCCCCTCGGCGTCGCTGCGCTCGGCCTGCAGCCTCCCGGCGCGGGCGTCGCCCTTGGGGAGCGCGATCAGCTCGCCCTCCTTGCGGTTGGCCTCGAAGAAGAAGTACTGCGACTCCTCCCACTGCAGCTCGGCGAGCCGGAAGTAGTAGCCGGGCAGCTCCTTGTCGCCGTCGCCGGCCGAGAGCTTGATGAGCTTCTGGAGGCTCTGGATCTCCTCGCGCCGCTTCCCCGAGAGCTTCACCTCGATGCCGGAGCGGAACTGCTCGAAGGCGAGCCTGGGCCCGGCCGGCCCCTGGTCGGTCTTCTTGGCCACCTCGAGCGTCCCCTCCAGGGCGGCGTCCGGCCCGACGCTCCTCTTCTGGCCGAGCGAGCCGGTCCCGGGCCCGGGCGCGGGGCGGGTCTCGGCGGCGCGCGCCCCGCCCGCGGGGAGCGCGAGGGCCAGCGCCAGGGCCCCGGCGAGGAAGGCGGCAGAGCGATTCAAGGTGGGTCTCCTCCTGCCGCCAGGTCAGCGACCGGCCGACCGGGGCGGCCGGTCCTTGCAGCCCTTGGTCAGGGTGTACGAGTAGGTGCCCAGCTCGTCGCGCCAGAACTCGCCCTCGTAGGGCCAGTAGAGGTGCTCGTCGGAGACGGCGTGGGTCCAGCGCAGGTTCTTGACCACCTCGACCTGGCTGCCGGCCGCCAGCGAGCCCTCCAGCGCCTCGCGCTCCTGGCGGGAGACCTCGATGGAGATGCGCAGCGCCTGGGCCAGCATGGAGCGGAGCTGATCGCGCTCGTAGTCGAGCTTGGCGCGGGCCCGCAGCCCGGCCTCGGTGCTCAGCTTGGTCTTCTCGCGGGCCAGCCGCTCCTTGAGCGTGGCGGCCAGCGGCGAGCCGCGGAAGGCGGCGCCGCGATCGCCGATGCCGTGGTCGACCTCGGCGTCGATCTCGGTGGCCGCCTCGGCCAGCCGCTTGATCGACTGGTCGGTGTAGGCGAGCCGCCGCACCCGCGGGCTGATCGCCTGCTCCAGGAAGGTCGCGGGCGGGGCCGGCCTGGTGGCCACCGCCACCAGCTCGTCGTAGAGCGGCTCGTAGCGCTCGGTGAACGACTCGAGCACCAGCCGCGCCTCGGGGTAGCGGCAGTTCTCGTAGTAGACGATCGCCTTCAGGACCCAGGACTCGGGGAAGTACTCGTCCTTGAAGTAGGCCGACTGGAGCGTCAGCAGGTTGCCGAGCGCCTTCTCGTGCTCGCCGATGCGGTAGTGGGCGTAGGAGGCCTCCCAGAGCCCCTCCAGCCACTGCCCGCCGCCCCAGGGCATCTTGCCGTAATAGAAGACGGCGTACCGGTTCTGCCGGTTCTGGTAGTGGAGCCGGGCCAGTTGCAGGAAGGAGAGCTCGCGCAGCTCGCCGTCGCCGGCCCGCCCCTTCTTCGGGTTGGTGAGCCGGATCACGTCCTTGAACTTCTCGCTGGCGGCCTGCTCGTCGCCGAGCGCGAAGCGGGCCAGGCCGTCGATGAAGGTGGCCCGGCCGTAGATGTCGCCGTCGTCGTCGGCCCCTGCCACCTGGGTGGCGCCCTTGGCCGGGGTGGCCCCGGCGGCGCCGGCCTCCTGCCGCACCAGCCCGGCCAGCCGGCTGGCCTCGCGCCAGGAGGCGCGGGCCTCCTCGGTCTTGCCGGCCTCCTCGAGGGCCCTGCCGCGCTCGAACTCGTACTTGGCGAGCAGGAAGTGGAAGCGATCCTGGTACTCGGGCGGCGCCCCCTCGCGGGCGTGGCGGGCCACGCGGGGCAGCACCGCCTGCTCGCTGGCGGTGCTCCGGCTCACCTTGAAGAGCCACTCCAGCGCGCTGTGGAAGTAGCGGGTGCGCGACGGGCCGCGCTCGAGGATCTCGTCGAGGTAGCCGAGGGCGGCGTGGAGCAGGCCGGCCTGGGCCAGGGCCTTGGCGAGCTGGTAGCGGGACTCGTCGTGGGCCTCGCCCAGCGCCGGCTCGCGCAGGATGGCGTCGAAGGCCACGGCCGCCGCGTCGTACTGCCCCTTGTCGGACAGGGCCCGGGCCGCCTCGAGCCGCGCCTTGAGCTCTCCGGACGGGACGGGGGACGGGGGGAGCGGATCGGCGCGGGCCGGGGCCGGCCTCCTCGGCTCGGGCCGGGCCGGCTCGGGCCGGGCCGGCTCTGGCGCGGGCGGCTCGGCCTTCTTCGGCTCGGTCCTCGGCTCCGCCCTCTTCGGCTCGGCCTTCCTCGGCTCCGCCTTCTTCGGGTCGGGCTTCCTCTGTTCGGCCTTCTTCGGCTCGGCCTTCTTCTTCGGGTCGGGCGTGCCCCCGCCGAGGTCGAGGCCGAGCTGGGCGCGGGCCGGCGCGGCCAGGGTGAGGGCGAGCAGCAGCAGCGAGGCGGCGAGGGCGCGCATCAGGAGCCTCCGCCGGGCGACCGGGGCGTGGTCGGGAAGAAGAAGGAGAGGCCGAGCTCGAGGAAGAGCTGGTTCTGCAGGTCGTTGCGCGGCTGGTTGCCGGCCCCCTCGATCCAGTTCGGGACCTTCACCGCGTAGACGTAGTCCTTGACGTCGATGCGGAGCGCCATGAAGCGGTTGAAGTAGAAGCGCACCCCGAGCCCGACGTGACCGCCGAGGCTGGTGGTGGTGGCCGGCGATCCGCCCGAGAGGGCCAGGGCGTCGGCGTCGTCGCGAGAGAGCACCTCGTCGCGGCGGATGACGTCGGCGCCGGCCAGCAGCGCCAGGTCGAAGTGGAGCACCTGCTCGGCGGCCAGGTTGAGCTTGCCGTAGACCGGGGCCCAGGCCACCTCGGCCCCCGCCATCATGCGGATGGCGCCCGGCACCTGCCAGAGCTGGCTCCCGGAGGCGGCGCGGCAGCCCTGGTTGGCGGGGCAGACCACCGCCGAGCCGGTGGCCGAGGTCGCCCCAATGGCGAAGGTCGCGCCCGCCGAGAGGAACTCGGTGAAGTGCCAGCCCACCTTGACGCCGCCCTGGTACTTCTTGAGGAAGGCGTCGTTGAAGGAGAGGGCCAGGGTCGGTGAGACCTCGAGCCGGCCGGCCTTGGTGTAGAGCTGGCCGGAGATGGGCTTGATCTTCCCCTCGAAGGCGTCGGCCTTGCTGGCGGCGAGGGCCGCGCCGGGGCCCACGGCGAAGAGCAGGAGCGCCAGGCCGGCGGCGCGCGTGGTGGCGGCGGCTGGGCTCATTGCGGGTAGACGTACTCGTAGGAGGTGGGGAAGAAGAAGCTCACCCCCACGTTGGCGACGAAGACCTTCTGGATGGTGGCCGGCACCGAGACGATGGGCTGGTCCGGGTAGAAGGTGGCGGCCAGGCCGAGCTCGAAGGCCATCCACTCCTTCGGGTAGAAGCGCACCCCGCCGCCCACCTCGGCCGCCGGGTGCGGCCCCTCGCTGCGGGGCGCGTCGCTGGTGGCGCTCCAGGCGGCGCCGAAGCCGGCCAGCAGGAAGAGGTCGAAGTGGACGATGCTGTCGCCGAGGAAGGCCGCCTTGCCGTAGATCGGCGACCAGACCCCGTCGAGCATGGCCTGGCCGTAGAGCTGCGAGGTGAGGAGCTGGCTCTGGAAGGCCAGCCGGCCGACCCGCCCGTTGTCGGTGCGCAGGGGCGTGTAGTAGGAGCCGCGGGCGGCGATGGCGAAGCTGTCCTGGATGCTGTAGGCGACCCGCAGCCCGCCGCCGACCTTCTGGTAGAAGGCGTCGTTCACCGAGAGCGAGAGCAGCGGCGCCACCTCGAAGCGGCCGCGCTTGAGCACGCCCTTGCGCTGCACCGCCTTGACCCGGTCGCCGAGGGCCACGTCGCGAGCCCCGAAGAGCGTCCCCCCGGCGTCGGCGGGAGCGGGCGGGGTGGCGGGCGGCGGCGCGCCGAGGTCGAGCGGCGCCACCTCGATCGGGCCGGGGGCGGGACGCTTCGCCTCGGCCGGCGCCGACAGATCGAGCCCCTTCTGTTCCTGCGCGCCCGCTGGCGCGGCCAGGGACAGGAGCAGCCAACCGGTGATCAGCCCTCTGTGCATGTCATCTCGGGATGGAGTCGGCGGCATCGTAGCGAATGACCGGGGGGGCGGCAATGTCCGCGCCCTTCCTGGCCACCGGCGGGCGAGCCGGGGCCGCCGGCGTTCCTTGCTGAGCCGTCGCGCGCCGTGATAACGGTGGGCCCGGTCCTTCCATGCGCCTCGCCTCCTCCGCCCTGGCCCTCGCGATCGCCGGCTCCCTGCTGGCGGGCTGCCAGTCGGCCGACGTCGGGCAGCGCTGCCAGCTGCTCTGGAACACCACGCCCGGCGGCCCGCCCGCCCCCACCCCGGCCACCATCGCCTCCGAGTACTTCGAGAACGGCAACACCGGGTGCGACAACCTGGTCTGCATCGTCTCACCGCAGCAGCCCGGGGAGCGCTACGCCGACTGCGCCGGCTCGCAGTGCGGCTACTGCTCCAAGCCCTGCGTCTCGGACAAGGACTGCTTCAAGTCGGAGACCGGCCTGGTCTGCCGGCAGGTGGTGCTCGATCCGGCCTTCATCGCCTCGCTCACGCCGGAGCAGCGGGCCACCTACCTGGCCGACGTCCAGTTCTCCAGCTACTGCGCCGTCCCGAGATGACGCGCCGCCTCGCCCGCCTCCTCCCCGCGCTCCTCCCCGCGCTCCTGCTCGCCGCCTGTGCCGCCCGCCCCGCCGCGGAGCCGGCACCGGCCCGCGCCCCGGCCCCCACGCCCCGGGTCATCGTCGAGACCGCCGGCGGCGCCTCGCTCCCGGTGACGGTCGAGCTGGCCCGCACCGACGCCGAGCGGGAGCGCGGGATGATGCACCGCCGCGAGCTGGCGCCCGAGGCCGGCATGCTCTTCCTCTTCTCCGAGAACGAGCACCGCTCCTTCTGGATGAAGAACACCCTGCTGCCGCTCGACCTGCTCTTCATCGACGACGGTGGCCGCGTGGTCGGGATCATCGAGCGGGCCGAGCCGCTCACCCTCACCCCTCGCGACCCGGGGGTCCCGAGCCGCTACGTGCTGGAGGTCAACGGGGGCTGGGCGGCGCGCCACGGCGTGCGCCCGGGGGACCGGGTCCGCTTCGAGAACGTCGCGCGGCTGGAGTGACGGCAGCCCCGGCCTGGGCCGGTCGCAGCTGGGCTCGGGGCAGGTGCGCGGTGCTCGACCTACTGCTTGTCGTTCCGCTCGTGGGCGTGGCGCAGCAGGTTGGCGGCCAGCTCCGGGCCGAGGCTCCGCTCCATGAGCTGCTCCACGGTCCGCTCGAACTCCATCCGCTCCAGCTCGTCGACCCAGACGAAGCGGATGCCCATGCCCGGCTCCTCGTCGCCCGCCGCGAAGCGGACCACCTCGCCGTTGAGCTCGAAGGGGTCCTGGCGTGCCGGGACCGAGAGCCGGAAGACGAAGCGCGTCCCGATGGGGAGCGACTTCCTGGTCTTGATGTAGGTGCCGCCCTTGGAGATGTTCTTGGTGTAGTCGGCGAAGAAGCTGTTGAGCTTCCGGTAGTCGACCTTGAGCTCGATGGGCGCGCGGCCGTGCTGGCGGTTCTCCGACGTGGACATGAGGGGGAGCATGTTAGCGCCGCGGCGCTCCGGCCGATAGGATCCATCTGCCACACTCCAGGCCACCCGTGATCGCCCGCGCCGCCAGCCTCGCCGCCGCCCTGCTCCGCCGCCCCGCCCTGGGCGTCGCCGCCGGGCTGCTCTTGCTGCTCGGCGGGCTTGGCGGGCTGCTGCCGCTGCTCGACGTCCCGGGCTACGAGCTCGGCATGGTCGGGGCCTGGGCCGGGCTGCTGCTCGGCCCGCCGCTCGGCTGGTGGGCCGCCGCGGCCGAGCGCGGGCGGCCGGACGGCTCCCCGGCCACCGCGGCGCTGGGCGCGGCGCTGGCCGCCACCGCCCTGCTGGCCCTGCTCTTCCTCGCGGTGGTGGCGCGGGCCGCGCTCGGACCCTGCCGCGCCCTCGATGGCGCCGCCTTCTTCCCGGTGCTGGCCCTCCCCTCCGCCTGGCTGGCGGTGGCGCTCTCGGCCGGGCTGGCCTGGCCGGGGCGCCGGGCGTTGCTGGCGGGCGGCTTCGGGCTGGCGCTGGCCGGCTCGCTCGCGGCCACGCTCGCCCAGGCCTGGCATGGCCCGGCCGCCTTCGCCTACGACCACCTGCTGGGCGCCTGGCCCGGGCCGCTCTACGACGAGGCCCTGCGGCTCGACGCCCGGCTCCTGCTCTTCCGCGCCGCCACCGTGGCGCTGGCGGTGCTGGCGGCCGCCACCGCCGCGGCAACCTGGCGGTGGCGCACCGGGCGGCCGCCCTGGCCGGCGCTGGTGGCCGGCCTCTTGGCGCTGGCGCTGGCGGCCGGGTGCGGCGTGGCGCTGCGCCGGCTGGTGCTCGACGGCGACCGGGGGGCCATCGCGGCGGCGCTCGGCGGGCGGCGCGACGGCCCGGCCTGCGCGCTGGTCTACCCGGCCGAGCTGAGGCCCGCGGCGCTCGAGGCGCTGGCCGCGGAGTGCGAGTTCCACGCCGCCGACCTGGCCGCGGCGCTGGGGCTGCCGGCGTCACCGCGCGTCACGGTCTTCGTGCACCGCAGCGACGAGGAGAAGCGGCGCCACGTCGGCGCCGGCGCCACCAGCTTCACCAAGCCCTGGCTGCGGGAGATCCACCTGACCCAGGCCGGCTCGCCCCACCCCATCCTGCGCCACGAGCTGGTCCACGCCGTGGCCGCGGCGCTCCAGCCCGGGCCGCTCGGCGTCCCGGCGCGGGGTGGGCTGCTGGTCCAGGCCGGGCTGGTCGAGGGGCTGGCGGTGGCGCTCGAGCTGCCGCGCGGCAGCTGGACGCTCCACGAGTGGACGGCGGCGCTCGGCGATCTCGGCCTGGCCCCCGACCTGGCCGGCCAGCTCGGCCCGGCCGGCTTCTGGAGCAGCGCGCCGGCCCGCGCCTACACGGCGGCCGGCAGCTTCCTCGGCTTCCTGCTGGAGCGCCACGGGAGCAGGGCGGTGGCGCGGCTCTACCAGGGGGGCGACTTCGACGCCGCCTTCGGCCGGCCGCTCGGCGCGCTGGTGGGCGAGTGGCAGGCCTTCCTGGCGGCGCTGCCGCGGCCGCCGGGGCTGGCCGCGGCGGCGCGGGCTCGCTTCGCCCGCCCGGCGATCTTCGCCGTCCCCTGCGCCCGCGAGGTGGCGGCGCTCGAGGCGCGCGCCTGGGCCGAGGCGGGCCACGGCCGGGTCGACCTGGCCTGCGCCGGGCTGCGGCGGGTCTCGGCGCTCACCGGCCGGGCCGCCCCGCTCAAGCAGGTGGGCGACCTGCTGGCGCGCCGCGGCGCCTTCGACGAGGCCGAGGCGGCCTACCTCGAGGCGGCCCGCGCGGCCGGTGAGGCCGATCCGGCCCTCGGCATCGCGCTGCTTTCGGCGCGCGCCGACCTGGCCTGGCGGCGCGACGAACCGGCCGCCGCCGCCGCCGGCTGGCTGGCGGCGCTCGGCGCGGGCGGGGAGCGGCAGGAGCGACGGCTGCTCGAGGCCAAGCTGGCGGCGCTTGCCGATCCGGTCCTGGCGGCCGGGCTGCGGCGCTGGCTGCTCGGCGAGGCCGACCCGGCCACGGGGCTGGCGGCGCTGGAGCGGCTCGAACGGCCGCTCCCGGCCTACCTGGCGGCGCGGGCTCGCCTGGCGCGCGGCGAGGCGGCGGAGGCGCTGCCGCTGCTGCGCCGGGCGGTGGCCGGCCCGCTTCCGCCGCTGCTGCGGCAGGAGGGGCGCTTCCTGCTGGCCGAGGCCGGCTGCGCTGCGGGTGAGATCGAGGCCGGGGTGCTTGGGCTGGAGGCGCTGCGAGCGGCCGGGCCGCTCGGCATCGACCGCGTCCGGGCAGAGGCCGGGCTGCGCCGCTGCGCCTTCGAGCAGGCGCGCCGGATTCCGGTGGTGCCGACCCCGGCGGTGCGGCGTTAGGGCACACCTCTCCGGGAGGGGCCCCGTGAGCCCACTGTGGCCCGGCCCCGCGGCGGGCTACCCTGCCTGGAGTCCGCCTGCGCACCTCCCGGGGGGGAGGCCATCGATGGCCACCGTCTTGCCGCCCGCGAAGCGATCGACCTGGTTCCTGCCCGCCGACCGCGCGGCCAGCGAGCTGATCGAGGCCCAGGTGCAGAAGGCGGCCGCCAGCGCCGTGGTCGACACCCTGCTCCGCTCCTGGGGCGGCGCGCTCGCCATCCTCAACGGACAGCGCCAGCTGGTGGCGGTCAACGGCGCCTACCTGGCGGCGATGGGCTCGACCGACCCGACCGCCGCGCTCGGCCTTCGCCCCGGCGAGACGCTCGGCTGCGTCCACGCCGCGAGCGGACCGGGCGGCTGCGGCACGGCGCGGGCCTGCGCCAGCTGCGGGGCGGCCGCCGCCGTCGTCGCCGCCAGCGCCCGCGAGGTGCCCGAGGAGCGCACCTGCGCCCTCTCGGTGCTGCGCGACGGGGTGGAGCAGGGCTTCTTCCTGCGGGTGCGAGCGGCACCGCTCGACCTGGGCGGCGAGCGGTTCACCCTCCTCACCTTCCGCGACATCAGCGGGGAGCAGCGGCGGGCCTCGCTGGAGCGGGCCTTCTTCCATGACCTCGCCAACCTGGTCACCGGCCTGGACGGCGCGGCCCGGGCCCTGCCCGACGCGGCCCGGCCCGAGGAGGCGGCCGCCATCGACGACGTGCGCACCCTGACCGAGCGGCTGCTCCGCGAGCTGCAGGTGCAGCGGACCCTGACCAGCGAACGGATCGGCTCCCTGCAGGGGGCGGTGCGGCAGGTCGACCTGGCGCAGGTGGCCGACCAGGCCGACCGGCTCTTCCGCCACCACCCGGCCGCCGTCGGCAAGAGCCTGGCCCTCGTCCTCTCCGAGCCGCTCCCGGTCATCGAGAGCGACGTCGACCTGCTGCAGCGGGTCTTGACCAACCTGCTGCTCAACGCCTTCGAGGCCACCCCGCCCGGCGGGACCGTGCGGCTCACCATCGAGCCGGCCGGAGAGCAGGTGGCGCTGCGGACCTGGAACGCCGAGGCCATCCCGGCCGCCGTGCTGCCCCGCGTCTTCCAGCGCTACTTCTCCACCAAGCCGGGCGAGGGGCGAGGCCAGGGGACCTTCATCTCCCGGCTCTTCACCGAGCGCTTCCTGCGCGGCACGCTCACCGTCACCAGCACCACCGAGGGCGGCACCGCCTTCGAGCTTCGGCTGCCGCGCACGCAGGCGCACTGAGGCGCCGGGGGAAGCGGGCCAGCGCCATCACGCAACCGTCTTTGCGCGGCCTGAAGGCCGCGCCGTGAGGGGCTGGTACTCCTTCAGCTCGTCGAACTGCAGGTACCGGTAGACCTTGTCGGCCTTGGGCGCGATCTTGGCGTTGAAGGCCTCGAAGTACTCGGCCACCGTCGGCAGCTTGCCCATGCTGGCGGCCACCGCCCCGAGCTCGGCCGAGCCGAGGAAGACCTTGGCCCCGCCGCCCATGCGGTCGTCGAAGTTGCGGGTCGAGGTCGAGAAGACCGTCACCGCGTCCGGCACCCGGGCCTGGTTGCCCATGCAGAGCGAGCAGCCGGCGGTCTCGATGCGGGCCCCGATGGCGCTGTAGGTGGTGAAGTAGGCCTCCTCCTTGAGCTGCTGCTGGTCCATCCGCGTCGGCGGGCAGAGCCAGGTGCGGACGGCGGGGTTGAACTTCTGCCCCTTCCAGATCTCGCCGGCGGCGCGGAAGTGGCCGATGTTGGTCATGCAGGAGCCGAGGAAGACGTCGTCGATCTTCGTGCCGGCCACCTCGGAGAGCACCTTCACGTCGTCCGGATCGTTGGGGCAGGCCAGGATCGGCTCGGTGATGGTGGCGAGATCGATCTCGAAGACCTTCTTGTACTCGGCGGTCTTGTCGGCGGTCAGCACCACCGGCTTCTTGAGCCACTTCTCGACCGCGGCGATGCGCCCCTCGAAGGCGGCCTTGTCGCCGTACCCGTCGACGATCATCTTCTTCATGAGCGCCACGTTGGAGCGCAGGTAGGTGGCGATGGTCCTGGGCGAGAGGGCCACGCAGGCGGCGGCGGCGGAGCGCTCGGCGGCGGCGTCGGTCAGCTCGAAGGCCTGCTCGACGGTCAGGTCGGGCAGCCCCTCCATCTCCAGGATGGTGCCGTTGAAGATGTTCTTCTTCCCCTTCTTGGGCACGGTCAGGTCGCCCGACTTGATGGCGGCCAGCGGGATGGCGTTGACCACGTCACGGAGCGTGATGCCGGGGGCGAGCTTGCCCTTGAAGCGGACCAGCACCGACTCGGGCATCTCCAGCGGCATGAAGCCGAGGGCGGCGCCGAAGGCGACCAGGCCGGAGCCGGCCGGGAAGCTGATGCCGATGGGGAAGCGGGTGTGCGAGTCGCCGCCGGTGCCGACGGTGTCGGGGAGCAGCAGGCGGTTGAGCCAGGAGTGGATGACGCCGTCGCCGGGGCGCAGCGCCACGCCGCCGCGGGCCTGGATGAAGTCGGGCAGCGTGGCGTGCATCTTCACGTCGGCCGCCTTGGGGTAGGCGGCGGTGTGGCAGAACGACTGCATCACCATGGGGGCCTGGAACTTGAGGCAGGCCAGCTCCTTGAGCTCGTCGGCGGTCATGGGGCCGGTGGTGTCCTGCGAGCCGACCGTGGTCATGCGCGGCTCGACGTACCAGCCGGGGAGCGCGCCGGGCAGGCCGCAGGCCTGGCCGACCATCTTCTGGCCCTGGCTGTAGCCCTGCCCCTTCTTCGGGGCCGGGTTGGTCTTGATGACGAAGAGGTCGGTCGGCCCCTTCTTGGTGACCTTGCGGGCGCGCTCGGTGAGGGCCCGGCCGATGATCAGCGGGATGCGGCCGCCGGCGCGGAACTCGTCGCCGATGGTCTCGGGGGTGAGCGCGAAGGTGGAGAGCACCTCGCCGGCCTCGCTGCGGATCTCGCCCTTGACGGTGTCGACGGTGACCACGTCGCCCATCTTGAGCTTCGAGACGTCGGCCTTGATGGGCAGCGCGCCTGAGTCCTGGGCGGTGTTGAAGAAGATGGGGGCGATGACGCCGCCGATGATGACGCCGCCGTTGCGCTTGTTCGGGACGAAGGGGATGTCCTCGCCGATGGCCCACTGGACGCTGTTGCAGGCCGACTTGCGCGAGGAGCCGGTGCCGACCACGTCGCCGACGAAGGCGACCTCGAAGCCGGCGGCGCGGTACTCGGCGATGGTCGTGAGGCCGGCCGGGACCGTGGTCTTGCCCATGGCCAGGGCGTGGAGCGGGATGTCGGGGCGGGTGGCGGCGTCGCCGGCCGGGGAGAAGTCGTCGGTGATGATCTCGCCGTCGACGCGCAAGACCTTGACCGTGATGGTGGGGCGGGGGCCGGCGCGGGCCGTGAACCACTCGGCGTTGGCCCACGAGTCGATCACCTTCCTGGCCTCGGCGTTCTTGGCCTTGGCCAGCGCCTGGACCTCGTCGAAGGCGTCGTAGACGTAGATGATGCGGGAGAGGGCCCTGGCGGCGGCGGCGGCCAGCGGCTTCACCTTGAGCGCGGCCACCAGCGGCGGGACGTTGAAGCCGCCACCCATGGTGCCGAGCAGCTCGACCGCCTTGAGCTTGTCGATCTGCTTGCAGGTCGCCTTGCCCTTGACGATCTCGGCGAGGAAGGCCGCCTTGACCTCGGCGGCCGGGTCGACGCCGGGGGAGACGCGGTTGACCAGCAGGTCGAGGAGGAACTGCTCCTTGCCCTTGGGCGGCTTGACCAGCAGCTTGACCAGCTCGCGGGTCTGCTCGGGGTCGAGCGCCTTGGGCGGGATGCCCTGTTCCTTCCGCTCCGCCTCTTGCTTCAGGTAGGCCTCGATCATGTGGCTCCTCCGGGATCCGGTGGTAGGTCGGTGGGGCCGATGAGATAGCACGGCGGGGGGGTGGGTGTCAGCCGCTCGCGGGTCGCAGGGCGGGGAAAAGCGGCCTGAGATTCCGCGCTTACGGGGACCTGTGCGGTCCACAAATCGCGAGGCCGCAAGGGCGCGGCACGGTGGAGGAAATGGGCGGGCGGGCGGGGCTTGCGGCGGGGCCGGCCGGGCCGTTTCAGTCAGCGCCCGGTCTCGACGGTTGCCAGCACGCTCTTGGTCTGGCTGCCGGCCGCGGTGGCGGGCGTCGCCTCTGGCTTGCGCGACCCGAACCTGGTCCCCCTTTGGCAACTTCGGACGTCCGAAGTTGCATTGGAGGGGCTCCGTCCGGGGTGGGTAGAAACCAGTTCGGGCGCCCGAACGGATTCTGAGTCCGTGTTGCCGGTACGGTGCGTACGTCGATGTCCGGCACCGCCCCCCCCGGCACCGCCCCCCGCCCCCGGCACCGCCCGCCGCCCGGCGCCCGGCGCCCTCCGCCTGGGGCACCGCCCGGCGATCACGGCGACAGGGTCGACGCCGTCACCACCGGCGGCCCGCTGGCGAGCACGAAGATCCCCGGGAACCCGGCCGTCTCGAAGCCCTGGCTCGGGTTGTGGACAAGGGTGGAGCGGTCGATGGTCATCGAGCCGGTCCGGTCGTTGCTGACGAAGAAGATGGCGCCGCCACCCTCGCGGGCCACGTTGTCCTGCATCCGGGTACCGCACAGGCTCAACGTGAAGGTGTTGCCATCGAGGTAGATGGCCCCGCCACTGCCGCCGCCCGGTGTGCCGGCACGGGCCGGGTTGGCGCCGACGCCCAGGGCGCGCCCCTCGGTGAAGAGCGAGTTGGTCACCACCCACGACACGCCGATGCTGGAGAGCGCGCCGCCGTTCGAGCCGGAGTTGCCCAGCCCGGGCGCTCCACCGAAGGTGCTGCCGACCACCTGGACCGGCAGCCCCTGCGACTGGTCCCGGGCCCGGATGGCGCCGCCGCCCACGTCGGGACCGGTGGTGTCGCAGCTGTTGCCGAAGAAGCGGCAGCCGACCACCTTCAGCCTCCCGCCCCTCGCGAAGATGGCGCCGCCGCCGCCGCCGTCGAAGGTCTCGCCGGTGGCGTCGCCGTCGGAGAAGGTGAGGTGCTGCACGGTGAGCGCCGGCGTCGGCTGGTCCTGGCAGTGGGAGCTGGTCCAGACCTGGGCCGGGTCGCAGGTGTCCTGGTAGAGGATGCGGACACGGCCGCCGCCGCTCAGCGTCACCTTGCCGCCGCCGTCGATCACCACCCTGCCGTACGGGTTGTCGTTGACGACCTTTGCCGTCCGGGAGAGCCGGATGGTGACCGGGGCCGGGCCACAGTCGAAGGTGATGACACCGCCCTTGGCCACCGCGGCGACGAAGGCGTCGCCGGTGCAGGAGGCGGGCGTGCCGGTGCCGACCACGGTGGTCGGCCTGGAGACGTCCTCGGCCGCGGCGTCGGCCGGAGGCGTGCAGGTGCCGGAGCTGTTGCCGGTGGGAACGGCGTCGCAGGCTGCGGCGGCGCAGGTGTCTCGCGGCGCCCGCTCCGTCGTGGCCGAGCTGCAGGCGGCGAGGAGGATCGCGGCGGCGAGGAAGAGCCCGGCGGCGAGGGCGAACGTGGTCGTGCCGGTTCCGGACTGGGGCATGTCGCGGGACTCTAGCGCCGGACAGCGGCTGCCCGACCAGACCCACCTGAGGTCCCTCCTTCGCAACTTCGGACGCCCGAAGTTGCGTTTGGGGGGCTCCAGTCGGGGCCCTCACCCCTCCGGCGGCCCTGGCTTCCGCGGCCCCTTCTCCTCCTCGTCGTCCAGCATCCGGTACTTCGGCCCCTCAGGATCGTCGTACTGCCCGCTCTTGACCGACCAGACGAAGCCGAGCCAGGCGGCCAGGCCGAGCGCCAGGGAGAGGATGATGAGGCCGGTCAGGATCACGGCGCGCTCCCGGCACGGCGCGGCCCCGTCGCGCTGGCGCCCGGCCGCGGCCGCGGCCCGGCCGCGAAGGTCCGGCGCAGCCGCAAGGAGTTGGTGACCACGAAGGCGCTCGACGCCGCCATGGCCGCCGCCCCGACGATCGGGTGGAGCAGGCCGACCACCGCCAGCGGGATGGCCACCACGTTGTAGAAGAAGGCCCAGAAGACGTTCTGCTTGATGACGGCGGTGGCGCGCCGCCCGAGCAGCACCAGGTCGGGCAGCAGCGAGAGGTCGTCCCGCACCAACACCGCGTCGGCGCTCGCCATGGTGACGTCGGTCCCCCGCCCCATGGCCACGCCGGCGTCGGCCTGGGTCAGCGCCGGTGCGTCGTTGATCCCGTCCCCCACCACCAGCACCCGCGCCCCGGCCGCCTGGCGCGCCGACACCAGGGCCCGCTTCTCCTGCGGCGTCCGCTCCGCCTCGAAGGGGAGGCCGAGCCGGCCGGCCACCGCCGCGGTGGTGGTGCGGGCGTCACCGCTCACCAGCGTGACGCGCAGGCCGAGCGCCGCCAGCCGCGCCAGCGCCGCCGGCGCCTCGTCGCGGATCGGATCGGCCACCACCAGCAGCGCCACGGCCCGGCCGCCCCGCGCCAGCCAGGCGACGGTGTCGCCCTCCCCCTCCGGACCGGCCGCCAGCGCCACCCCCCCGGCGCCGGCCGCCACCCCCTCCTCGGCCAGGAAGGCACGGCTGCCGACCAGCACCGCCTCGCCGTCGACCAGCGCCGCCACGCCGCGCCCCGGCACCACGCGAAACGCCTCGACGCTCGGCTCGGCCGCGGCGGGCAGCGCCCTGGCCGCCTCGACCACCGCCCGCCCGACGTGGTGCTCGCTGCGCCGCTCCAGCGCCGCCGCCAGCCGGAGCAGCGCCGCCTCGTCGCCGCCGTCGAGCGGCATGAGGCGCCGCAGCGCCGGCCGGCCGCGGGTGACGGTCCCGGTCTTGTCGAGCAGCACCTCGGTGGCCCGCCCCGCCGCCTCGAGCGCGTCTCCCCCCTTGACCAGCAGGCCGCGCGCCGTCGCCAGCCCGGTGGCCAGCAGCACCGCCACCGGCGTGGCCAGCCCGAGCGCGCAGGGGCAAGCGATCACCACCACGGCGATGGCGTGGAGCAGCGCCCGCTCCGGCGGCGCGCCGAGCCAGAGGTGACCGGCCAGCGTGCCGGCCCCGAGCAGCAGCACCACCGGCACGAAGACCCCGACCGCCCGGTCGGCCAGCGCCTGCAGCCGAGGCTTGGCCCCTTGCGCCTCCTCGACGGCGCGGATGATCCCGGCCAGCAGCGTGTCGTCGCCGACCCGCGTCACCTCGACGGTGAGCGCCCCGGCCAGGTTGATGCTGCCGCCGATGACCGGCTCCCCCGCGACCTTGCGCACCGGCCGCGACTCGCCGGTCACCAGCGCCTCGTCGGCCTCGCTCCGCCCTTCGACCACCCGGCCGTCGAGCGGGATGCGGGCCCCGGGCAGCACCTCGAGCCGGTCGCCGACCCGCACCTGCTCGACCGGGACGGTGCGCCGCGAGGGGGCTCCGTCTTCACCGATGGTGAGCAGGAGCGCCTCGCGCGGCCGCAGCGTCGCCAGCCGGGCCACCGCCTCGGAGGCGCTGCGCCGGGCCCGGGCCTCGACGTAGCGCCCGGTCAGCACCAGCGTCGGGATCATGGCGGCGGTGTCGCTCCAGACCTCGCCGCCGCGCAGCGCCTGCCAGGCCGAGAAGGCCAGCGCCGCGCCCGACCCGAGCACCACCAGCGAGTCCATGTTGAAGCGGCCGTGGCGCAGGCCGTTGAGCGTGGAGCGCCAGAACGGCGCGCCGGCCGAGAGGAGCACCGGCGCCGCCAGGCCGATCGAGATCCACTCGAGCAGCGAGCGGGTCGGCCGGTCCATGCCCTGGAAGTAGCCGGCGTAGAGCGCCGCCGAGTAGATCATCAGCTGCGAGGCGAGGAACCAGGCGGTGCCGACGCGGATCAGCAGGTCGCGCACCTCCTCGTCGCGGGCCCGGGCCTGCTCGGCCTCGATCCAGGGGTGCGGCACGTAGCCGGCCGCCTGGACCCTCCCGAGCAGCGCCGGCAGCGCGATGGTGGCCGGCAGGTAGCGGATGCGGGCCCGGTGGGTGGCGTAGTTGACCCGCGCCGCCAGCACCCCGGCGGTCCGCTGCAGCACCCGCTCGTTGAGCCAGACGCAGGAGGCGCAGCGGATCCCCTCGATGGCCACGTCGACCTCGGCGCTGCCGTCGGCCGCCAGCACCGGGCGGTAGGCGGAGAGATCGCCCGGGGGGGCGCCGCCGGGCCGGAGCGCCGGGGCCAGCCCCTCGCCCTCCCAGCGCCGCTCCTCGTAGAAGCGCCCCAGCCCCTCCTCGCGCACCAGCCGCCAGACGCCCAGGCAGCCGGCGCAGCAGAAGACCCGCTCGCCCTCCCCGTCGCGCTCCCGCACCGCCTCCGCGTCGGGGAAGGCGGCCAGGCAGTGATCACAGCGGCGCATGGAGGCGATCACAGCGATGCATGGAGGCGATCACAGCGGCGCATGGAGGCCCAGGCCACGCAGGATGCAGAGCAGGCCGAGCGCCGCCACCACCAGCCCCCCGGCGCGGCGCAGCGCCCCGCGGGTCCGCTGCCCGACCAGCGCGCCGAGCAGGGCCGGCAGCAGCAGCCCCGGCACGGTGGCCAGCCCGAAGGCGAGCGCCATCAGCAGCCCCGGCACCGGCCCGCCCGAAGCGGCCGCGCCGAGGAAGATGGTCCAGGAGACGCCGCAGGGCAGGAACCCGAGCGCCAGGCCGAGCGGGTAGAGGCGCGAGGGGCCGCCCTGCAGCAGCGGCCGGAGCAGCTGGAGCAGGCGGCGGGAGGCGCTGGCCTCGAGCCGGGCCAGGCGGGCGGTGACGCCGGCCACCCCCAGCCCGAGCGCCACCATCAGCCCCCCGGCCAGCAGCGCCATCACCTCGCCGACCCCGGCCAGCCGCCCGGCCACGTTGACGAAGGCGCCGGTCGCGCCGAGCAGCGCCCCGAGCGCCGCGTAGGTGGTGACCCGGCCGAGGTGGTAGGGGAGCTGCGCCGCCGCGGTGGAGAGGATCGACCGCCGCGACGCGCCGGGCGCCGCGCCGGGTGCGCCGTGGGCCCCGGGTGCGCCGTGGGCGCCGGGGTCCAGGCCGGCGCCGAGCGAGAGGCCGGCCACCAGCGGCCCGCACATGCCGAGGCAGTGCGAGAACCCCATGAGGAGGCCGCTGGCCGCGCTGGCCCCGACCTGCGCCGCCAGGCTGGTGGCGGCCTCGGTGCTCACCCGCTCACCTGGAACGGGAATGCGGCCGCGACCGGCGCGCCTCCGGCCGGCCTCACCGTGACCGTGGCGATCCAGGCCTTGCTGCCGCTGCTGCAGCGGACCAGCACCCCCTTGCCGGCGTGGCGCCCCGGCCCGGCCGCCGACAGGGCCACCCGGTTCTCGCCCATGTTCATCTCCTTCATGGCGAAGGAGATCTCGACCACCGCCCCCTCGAGCGGCGCGCCGCCGCGCGTGACGGTGACGGTGACGGGCAGCTCCTTCATGGTGGCGAGCGCGCGGCCGAGATCGAGCGTCACCTGCAGGCCGCCGGCCGGCGCCTGGCAGGGCGCCGCGGCCAGGTCGCAGGCGGTCCCCTCGCCGGCCTCGATCCGCACCTGCTGGGTCAGGCCGACGGCGTCGTCGCCGCGGGTGGCGTCGAGCCGGACGTCCCAGAAGCCGGGCGCCGCGAAGCCGACCGGCGCCAGGTAGCGGCCGCCGCCGAGCGGCCGGGCGCTCCCCTGCCGCTCGTCGCCGGGCCCCGCCGGGCGGGTCACCGCCACCTTCACCGAGGCCCCTTCGACCGGCGCGCCGGTCCGGTCGACCAGCGTGAAGCCGAGCTCGGCGCCGCCCGGCCGCAGGTTCGCGGCGTCGAAGCGGGCCTTCCAGCCGAGCCGGGAGCGGACCGCCCGGTCGTGGTCGTAGCGGAGCCCGTGCTCGTACGGGTCCTTCACGGTGGTCTGCTCCATCAGGTTGGCGCCGATGGCGATGGTGGCGACGACGGCCCCGAGGGCGGTCAGCGCAACGACGACGATGAGCGGCTTCATGGCGACTCCGGGACGACGAGCAGGGCGCGGCTGCTCCGTACCATGGTCTTGCCGGCGACGCCCTCGGCGGTGGCCGTGAAGGTGGCGTCGCGCCGGCCGCCCGGGCCGCGGGACTCGGCCACCACCCGCAGGCGCAGGTGCTGCCTCGGCTCGAGCGCCACGCCGGCCGGGCGCAGCGCCACCTGGAGGCCGGGGGCCTCCATGGCGAAGCGCAGGGTGAGCGGCACGGCGGTGCGGTTCTCCAGCGAGACCTGGTAGGCCTGCAGGGCGCGCCCATCGGCGGCGCGGCGCGGCGCGAAGCCGCTGTCGACCACCACGGTCAGGTCGAGCCCGGCCCCGGCCACGGTGCGGGCCGCCGCCACGGTGGCGCCGAGCGAGAGCAGCGTCGCCACCAGCAGGCCGACGGTGGCCGGGCGCACCAGCCGCCGCGCCTGCCCCGGTTCGCCGAAGAAGTAGCCGACCAGGTCGGTGGGGCGCTTCAGCTTGAGCATGATGGGCCGGCAGGCGTCGACGCACTCGGCGCAGGCGATGCACTCCATCTGGGCGCCGTCGCGGATGTCGATCCCGGTCGGGCAGCAGCGCACGCAGGCGCCGCAGTCGACGCAGTCGGCGTCGCGCCTGGCGTCGTAGGCGATGGTCAGGGTGTGGGCGTCGTAGAGCACCCCCTGGAGCCGGGCGTAGGGGCAGGCGGTGGCGCAGAAGCGGCCGCGCACGAAGGCGAGGTCGAGGAAGAGCACCAGCGAGAGCACCGCCCAGGCGCCGGCGGCGACCGGGCCGAGGCGGCCGGCGAACAGGTCGGCGAGGAAGGCCTCGGCCGGCACGAAGTACCAGACGGTGGCGGCGCCGGCCACCGCCGAGACCAGCCCTGCGAGGGCGAAGCCGGCGGCCCGCCGCCAGGGGCGCGCCACCCGCCCCGGCCAGGGCTGCACCAGCCTGGTCAGGTCGCCCAGCACCGTCTGCGGGCAGGACCAGCCGCACCAGGCCCGGCCCGCCGAGACCGTCACCAGCAGCAGCAGCAGGGTGAGGAAGATGAGGGCCGGGAGCGTGACGAAGAGCTCGTCGATGCCGACCACCGCCCCGAAGACGTGGAGGGTGAGCGAGGGGACGTCGAAGCGCAGCGCGCTCTCGCCCCCGACGCGCAGGAAGGGGAGCCCGACGAAGATGATCGCCTGGGCCGCCCCCGCCGCGCGGCGGTACCGCTGGATGGAGCCGCTACCCGTCATCGTCGAGCATCTTGTACTTCGCCTTCTCCACGTGTTCGCGCCGCTTGCGGGAGTAGAGGAAGATCCAGATGCCGACGAAGGTCGCGCTGAGCGTGAGCCCGAAGAGCAGGTAGAAGGTGTCCGGCGCCATTGGGGTTCTTCCGGCTACTTCTTAGTGGCCCGCTGCAGCCGCCACAACCCGATCGCCGCGGCGGTCGGGAGCGCCGTGAAGAGGATGGTCATGAAGATGTTGCTGCCGGCGTCGGCCGGGGTGGCGGCCAGCTGCGCCTCCTGCGTCCAGCCGGAGCCCCAGGGTGAGAAGCTGTAGAGGTACCAGGCGCCCCAGGCGATCAGCCCGAAGAAGAGGATGAACCAGCCGGCCGGCACGGTGTTGGCCGTGTCCTTGCGCTCCATCCCCTCGGCGGTGTCGGGAAGTTCCTTCTCCATGGTGTCGGCTCCCATCACTTCTTCTCCTGATGCACGGGCTTCTCTCCCTGCACCGGCTTCTCGGCCTTGGGCATGTCGTGCCCCTCGGCCGCCTCGTGGGCCTTCTGGTTGCGGAGCCAGGTGATGATCGACCAGATCTCGTCCTTCTTGAGCTGGCTGCCGAAGGCGGTCATGCCACCGCCGGGATCGCCCTTGCGCCCGCCGATCGGCTTGGCGTCGGAGCCGGCATCGATGATGGCGAAGTAGGCCCCGTCGGGCAGGTCACCCTTCTCGTCGAGGAACTGGTCGTCGATGAGCGAGGGGGCGACGCCCTCGGTCCCCTGCCCCTCGTCGGCGTGGCAGACCGCGCAGTTCTCCAGGTAGAGCTTCTTGCCGAGCACCACCGCCTGGGTGTCATGCGCCAGCGGGTTCGGGAGGTTGATGTCGGCGGTGCCGCCCGGGCGGCGGGCCACGGCGTGGCCGAGCTGCTGGGTGTAGGCGACCAGCGCGTCGAGCTCGTCCTTGCCGGCCAGCTGCGCCGTGACCGAGGCCAGGTCGGCCTTGAGCTCCGGGTGGACCATGGCGAGCGCGTCGAGGTGCGCGGTCACCTCGACCGGGTCGAGCGGGCGCCCCTTGAGCCAGCCGTAGGCCGGCATGTTCGACCTGGGGAAGAGCGCCTGGGCGTTGGTGTAGTGCTGGTAGTGCCAGCCGTCGGGGCGCAGCCCGCCCTCGCGGGCCAGGTCCGGGCCGGTCCGCTTCGAACCCCAGAGGAATGGGTGGTCGTAGGCGAACTCGCCGGCCTTGGAGTAGTCGCCGTAGCGGGCCACCTCGCTCGGCAGCGGCCGCACCGTCTGGGTGTGGCAGCCGACGCAGCCCTCGCGCTGGTAGATGTCTCGCCCGGCCAGCTGCAGGGCCGTGAAGGGCTTGAGCGTCTCCAGCTTCGGGTGCATGTCGGAGCGCAGCATCGGGTAGGCCATGGTCACGATCGACCCGATGAGGATGGCCACCGTGGCCATCAGCGCGAAGGTGATCGGCTTCTTGTAGATCTCGCCAGCCATGTCGATCCCCCTTTCCTACGCCGTGACCGGGGCGGCCGACCTGGCGCGCCCCTGCCGGATGGTCATGAGGACGTTGTAGATGAAGAAGAGCATGCCCACGGTGAAGATGATGCCGCCCAGGGTGCGGGTGTGCCAGTACGGGTAGTTCTTGGTGAGCGTCTCCACGAACGTGTACTTGAGCGTCCCGTCGGCGTTGGTGGCCTTCCACATGGCGCCCTGCTGGATGCCGGTGATCCACATGGTCACCGAGAAGAGCAGCTGCCCGACCAGCACCAGCCAGAAGTGGATGTTGGCGACCTTCTCCGAGTAGATGGTGGTCCCGTGGATCTTCGGGATCACGTAGTAGATGGAGGCGCAGGCGGTCAGCGTCACCCAGCCCATCATCCCCATGTGGACGTGCCCGGGCACCCAGTCGGTGTAGTGGATCAGCTGCGAGACCACCCGCAGCCCCTGGGTCGGCCCCTGCACCGTCTGCAGGCCGTAGAAGGTGATGGCCATGATGAAGAACTTGGTCAGGTAGTTGGTCTTCATCTTCGACCAGTCGGCGCCGACGGTGAAGTAGCCGTTGATCACCGAGCTCCAGGACGGGGCGATGAGGAAGAGCGTGAAGACGATGCCGAGCGTCTGGATCCAGTCGGGCAGCGGCGAGTAGACGAGGTGGTGGGCGCCGGTCCAGAGGTAGCCGAAGACCAGCGACCAGAAGGCCAGGATCGAGAGCCGGTGGCTGTAGAGGGGGAGGTTCAGCGCCTTCGGCATGAAGTAGAAGAACATCGCCAGGAAGGGCGTCGTGAAGAGGAAGCCGACGGCGTTGTGGCCGTACCACCACTCGACGTTGGCGGAGTTCACGCCGGCGAAGAGGTGGTAGCTCTTGGTGAGGCCGGCCGGGATGGAGAGGTTGTTGACGATGTAGAGGACGGCGATGGCGATGACGGTGGCGATGATGTACCAGAGCGACACGTACATCTGCTCGTCCTTGCGCTTGATGATGGTCGCGAAGACGTTGACGGCGAACATCACCCAGAGGATGACCACGCCGATGTCGAGCGGCCACTCCAGCTCGGCGTATTCGTTGCTCTGGGTGTGGCCCATCATCAGCGAGACCGCCGCCGCGGCGATGGCCACGTTGAAGATCCAGAGCTGGAGCCGGGCCAGCTTCGGGAAGATCAGCGGGCGGCCGCAGAGCCGCATGACGATGTAGTAGGTCAGGCCGAAGATCACGCCGGCGCCGAGGCCGAAGGCCAGGCCGTTGGTGTGGACCGGGCGCAGCCGGCCGTAGGTCAGGTAGGGCGCGAAGTTGGCCGCCGGGGCCCAGAGCTGGATGGAGATGAGGAGACCGACGAGGATCCCCACGACACCCCAGGCGATGGCCGAGAGGATGAACCCCTGGACCGTCTGGTTGTCATACCGATAGTCGTTCATGCGCCGCAGACCTCCATCAGACGTGGCTCGAGGTGGAGCGCGGCCCTTATACCGGATGGCGCCGCTCCAGATGATGAGCATTTGGGCCGTTCACGTGAAGTGAATTGAGACCTCGTCGCAGTCCGCCCGCGCCGATCAGCCCGCGAGCCGGACGTCGATCCGGTTGTCGTAGAAGGTCGAGCCGCCCGCCTCGTCGGTGAGCCGCTGCGAGGTGAGCGCGTTGATGTTCCGGCCGGAGAGGGTGTCGCGGGCCCAGTGGACCCCCTCCACCACCGCCAGCCCGTCCGGCACCGCGTCGGTCACCTCGGCCAGCAGCGCCACCTCGCCCAGCTCGTTGAAGGCGATGACGCGCGCACCGTCGGTGATGGCGCGGCGCCCGGCCTCGGCGGGCGAGAGCCGCACCCGCATGGGGCCGCGCTTCCCGGCCAGGTCGTCGCGGTCCATGAAGGTGGAGTTGAGCGAGTAGAGGGCCGGGCCGGTCTGGAGCCGCAGCGGCAGCGCGCCCGCCCCGGCGTGGGTCGGCAGCAGGCGCGGCAGCGGCTCGCGCAGGCGCGGGTTGAGCAGCTCCACCTTGCCCGATGGGGTGCGCCAGCGCGGCCCGGGCGGTGGGCGCAGCGTCACCGGCCGGCCGTCGTCGAGCGCGGCCCGCTCCCCGGCGTCGAGCCAGGAGCCGGGGCCGGAGAGGAGCAGGTCGATGACGCCGTCGGCGTCGAGGTCCCAGGGCGAGCCCTCGAAGCCGAAGGCGCGGGCCAGCCGCCGGAAGAGCTCCCAGTTGGGCAGCGACTCGCCGAGCGGCGGGATGGCGGGGCGAGCCCGCTGCGCCACGTAGTGGCCGTAGGAGCGGTAGAGGTCGGCGTGCTCCAGCGAGGTGGTGGCCGGCAGCAGCACGTCGGCGTAGCGGGCGGTGTCGGTGAGGAACCGCTCGTGCACCACCGTGAAGAGGTCCTCGCGCGCCAGGCCGCGCAGCACCGCGTTCTGGTCGGGGGCGACCGCCGCCGGGTTGGAGGCATAGACGCAGAGTGACATCACCGGCGGGCTGGCCTCCTCGAGGAGGGCGTGGCCGAGCCGGTTCATGTTGATGGTGCGGGCGGGCCGGGCCATCAGGTCGGGGCGGGTGAAGCGGGCGACCGGGAAGGCGACGCTGCTCGAGGCCCCCCAGTAGAAGCCGCCGCCCCTGGCCAGCACCCCGGCCACCGCCGCCAGCGCCCCGATGGAGCGGACGTTCATGGCCCCGTTGCCGTAGCGGCTCAGCCCCTCGCCGATGCGGATCACCGGCGCCCTGGCCCCGGCCAGCCCGCGGGCCAGGTCGAGCAGCGACGGCTCGTCGAGGCCGGTGAGCGCGGCGGTGCGCGCCGGCGGGTGGTCGGCCAGCGCCGCGGCCCGGAGCTCGGGCCAGCCCTGGGCCTCGGTGGCCAGGAAGGCTTCGGCCGCCAGCCCCTCGCGCGCCAGCAGGTGGATGAGGCCGAGGCAGAGCGCGCCGTCGGAGCCGGGCTCGACCATGAAGACCCGGTCGACCACGGCGGCGGTGGCGGTCCGGTGGGTGTCGAGGAGCCAGACCTTCGCCCCGTTCTTGCGGGCCTCCTTCACGAAGGGGAGGAGGTGGAGGTTGGCGGCCACGGCGTTGACGCCCCAGAGGAGGATCAGGTCCCCGCGGGCCACCTCCGACGGGGCGATCCCGGGCGTGTCGCCGAAGACCGCCTTGATGCCGGCGTCCTTGGCCGGCGAGCAGATGGTGCGGGCCAGCTGCGAGGCACCGAGCTTGTGGAAGAAGGCGTGGCCGGCGTTGCGCTGCACGAGGCCCATGGTGCCGGCGTAGGAGTACGGGAGGATTGCCTCCGCCCCGTGCGCCGCGGCGATCGCCTTCCAGCGCCCGGCGATCAGCGCGATGGCTTCGTCCCAGCCGGCGCGGCGGAACGTCCCCTCCCCCTTCTTCCCGGTCCGGATGAGCGGCGTGGTGAGCCGGTCCGGGTGGTGGACCGACCGCTCGTAGTGGACCATCTTGGGGCAGAGCGAGCCGCGCGAGTACGGGTGGGCCGGATCGCCGCGCACCGCCACCACCTTGCCGCCCTCCACCTCGGCCAGCAGCCCGCAGCAGTCGGGGCAGTCGTAGGGGCAGGCGGAGGGGACCAAGGCCATGCGGCCAATCTAGCCCGTTTGACCGCCGCGGGTGGCGCGTGCTCCAGTCAGCTCTCATGAAGGCCCTCGTCACCGGCGCCGGCGGCTTCCTCGGGCTGGCCCTGGTCCGCGCCCTGACGGTGCGCGGCGACGGGGTGCGGGCGCTGGTTCGCCGCCCGGCGCCGGAGCTGGAGGGGCCCGGCGTCGAGGTGCAGCTGGGCGACGCCACCGATCCGAAGGCGCTGCGGGCCGCCGTGCAGGGGGTCGACCTGGTCTTCCACCTGGCCGGCATCCGCCGGGCCGCCGAGCGGGACGGCTTCTGGCGGATCAACGTCGGCTCGACCCGGCTGCTGCTCGACGCCTGCGCCGCCGAGACCCCTGGCCTGAAGCGCTTCGTGCTGGCCGGGTCGCGCGCCGCCGCGGCGCCGTCGGCGACCGGCCGCCGCGAGGAGGAGCCGCTCCAGCCCACCGAGTGGTACGGCGAGTCGAAGGCCGAGGCCGAGCGGGTCACCTTCCTCTACCGGGACCGGCTCCCGGTCACCGTGGCCCGCCCGCCGCGGATCATGGGGCCCGGCGACCGGGAGAACCTGCTCTTCTTCAAGCTGGCCAAGGCCGGCTGGGCGCTCGGCTTCGACGGCCCGCGGCCGCTCTCCTGGATCGACGTCGACGACTGCGCCCAGGGGCTGCTGCTGCTGGCCGACCAGCCCGAGGCGATCGGCGAGCCGTTCTTCCTGGCCAGCGAGGAGCGCTCCTCGGTGCAGGGGCTGATGGTGGCGGCGGCCGAGGCGCTCGGCGTGCCGGTCCGCCGCGTCGACCTGCCGGGCCCGCTCCTCTCCGGCGCGGCCGCGCTGGCCGACCTGGTCACCCGGGTGACCGGCAAGAAGCTGCCACTCAACCGCAAGCTGGCGCGCCAGGTGCTGGCGCCGGGCTGGGTCTGCGACACCGTGAAGGCCCGGGAGCGGCTCGGCTTCACCGCGCCGACGCCGCTCTCCGACTCGATGTCCCGGGCGGCGCGCTGGTACCTGGAGCGGGGCTGGCTCTGACTAGAGGTTGAGCGCCCCGCGCAGCCCGATCGTGTACATCTGGTGGATGGCCTTGTCGGGCCCCAGGCCGCCCGAGGTCTCGCCGCTCGGATCCTTCTGGGTGAAGGTGTTGAACTGGCCGAAGGCGGCGCTGCCGTAGAGCCCGACGCTGATGAGCGGGATGAACTTGAGGTCAGCCCCGGCCGAGAGGGTGGCGAACTCCCAGCCGCGCAGCGTCTGCTCCGCCTTTCCGAACGGCGTGGTGACGTTGACCTGGAGTGACTCGTAGCCGGTCCCGAGCCCGGCCCAGACACCGACCAGGCCGAGGTCGACGAACTCGCTGGTCACCTGCAGGCCGGCCCGCATCGTGCTCGACGTGCCGGTCGTGCCGGGGCCGAAGGCGTCCTTCTTGACGTTGTTGAGGGCCCAGCCGGCGTAGATCCCGAGCTGGAGCGAAGAGCCGCCGAACATCACGTCGACCTGCACGGGCACCTGGCTGGAGAGGCCGTCAGAGTACTTGCTGTCCTTGACGACATCGCCGCCCGGGAAGCCGACGCCGAGACGGAGGCCGAGGCTGACGATCGCCTGCGAGGTGGTCGGAACGGAGAGGGCCAGTACCGCGGCCAGCAGCAACTTGCGCATGAAGAGTCCTCCTTGGACGGTTGGCCTCTCCCCGAGCGTACCCCCTGGTACGGCCGGCGAGGCGTGGGGGCAGCCTCACCCGCCCCGGCGCTCCGCACAAGTAAATGAATGGGGCGCCTCAGGGGCTCGGCGCCTCGGCGCCGCCGGGGTCCCTGCGACGCAGGGCGTCGCAGCGCTGCGGGACCGACCGTGGACCGGAGGGGGTGTTGGAGGCGCCGGGCGGAATCGAACCGCCGTAGGTGGATTTGCAGTCCACTGCCTAGCCACTCGGCAACGGCGCCATACCAGGGGGCCCCTTGTAGCGAAGGGGCGGGGGGCCGTCAACGGCGGCGCCCGTGATCGGTCGCCGCTCCGCGCACCTCGGCGCTCGCCACCGTGACGCCGTGGGCCGCCAGCGCCCCGCAGAGCGCGAGCAGCTCGGCGCGCGCCGCGGGGCGGAGCGCGGTCGGGACGGAGAGGCCGATCTCGACGCCGCCGGGGGCGCGCCGCAGCTCGACGCCGATGGCCCCGCCCAGCTTCAGGACCAGGAGCTCACGCCCCGCCCTGCCGAAGGTCTCGATCACCGGGGGCAGGGCTCGCACCGCCTCGACCAGCGCCGCGTGGCCCGGCTCGACCGGTCGCGGTGGGCCGCACGGTGGTGTCGCGCCGCCCGGTGCCACCGCGGGCGGCTGCGATCCGCCAACCATCGAGTCGTCTCGGCCGGCTGCCGCCCGCTGGCCGCCGACCACCCTGCCCTCTCCGCTGGCGCCGCCACCGCCCTGCCCTGCTCCATGCGCCGCCTCCGCCCGCGGTGACTCGAAGCGCCGCTCGGTGCGCCGCTCGGCGCGCCCCGCCGCGGCCTGTGCCCCGTCGCCGCGCCGCGCCTCGCTCCG
>JANMRY010000159.1:0-22123 GCA_031388695.1 Anaeromyxobacter sp.
GATGCCGAGGCGGGGGCGCGGGAGCTGGTCCATGGACCGGGAGTCTACCGCGGCGGCACGGCGCGGCAGCAGTCTCGTGGGTCGCGCGAAATGGAACGGGGCCCGCTCCGGAGAGGGGCCCCGCTCGGTCATCGGCTCAACGTGCCAGCGCTACGGCCTCGGCTGGTGGACTTTGAAGACGTCCACTTCCTTGCCGATGCCGTGGCAGGCGGCGCAGGCCTCGGTCGTGCCGAACGTCATGGTCGCGGCATGCGCCTTGGACACCGACGAGTCGTGGCAGCTCACGCACATGGCGGCCTGGGGCTGCACGAAGGCGTCGGTCGCCGTGTAGAACGGCGCGGTGCAGTAGTCGTCGGCGTCGTTGCCGGCAGCCTCGCTGCAGGTCCAGGTCTGGACCCGGGTCGGCAGGTTGGTGCTGGCCGGCAGCCCCCACGTCCCGGGGAGGTGGCAGGCAGCGCAGTTCTGGACACCCGTGAAGTTCGGGAACTCGAACTTGAAGGTGGTCAGGGTGGCCAGCGGCTTCGCGGCGTTGACGCCGCGGTCGGCGCCGAACACGTACTGGCCGGCCGCCAGGTCGAGGTTGGCGTGCATGCGGTGGACCATGGTCGACAGCTGCACGCTCTCCGGGACGGTCGACCAGTTGGTCGTGGTCCAGGTGTTGGTGGCCGCGCCGGGGAAGAACTCGGGGCGGCTGTTGCGCTCCTCGTTCACGTTGACGGCGTTGTGGCAGAAGGCGCAGTAGGCCACCGTCTTGCGGCTCGACTCGCCGTGGAAGCCGAGGCCGCCGTGGCAGGAGTTGCACTTGGCGTCATCGACGATGGCGCGGCGCGGGGCGACGGCGCTGCCGTCCACCGAGAAGTACCCCAGGGGGACGATCGGCGCGAAGCTCTTGGCGGCCACGGCGGTGCCGGTGGCCGGGAGCTTCTGCACGTAGTAGCCCTCGAAGCCGATGGCGTAGGTGCCGGTGGCCGTGGCGGGGATGAGGGTCGGGAAGGTGTAGGTGTAGCTGCCGACCGCCACCTCCGTGAAGGTGGTGCCGGTCAGCGTCTGAGCGCTCTGCGGCGCGTTGCCGGTGGTGTTGCTGATCAGCCCGAAGTCGGTGGTCGGACCGGCCAGCGAGAACCGGAACGACTGGATCTTGCGGGGGTTGTTCAACAGGGTGGAGCCGGTCGTGAGGGGGGTCTGGGCCAGGTCGGTGTTGAGGTCGAAGGGCACGCCGCCCACCGTGACGTTGAAGGCCACGACGGGGTTGGTGCCGGCGGCACCGCCGGTCACGCCGGTGATGGTCACCGCGAACTGCGGATCGGTGAAGCGAGCCGCCGCCGCCGCGCTGTAGAGCTTGGAGTGGACGAACTGCACGCCCGGCTTGGCCGTGGTGCTGGAGTGGCAGCTGTTGCAGACGAAGTCATCGGCCTGGCCACCCATGTGCGTGGTCCAGTCGACGGTGTCGTGGCAGGCGCCGCAGGCCGCGCGAGAGAACTGGAGGGGCGTGGTGCCGGTGTGGCAGGCGGCGCACTCCTTGGCCTCGCCGGTCGGCCCGGCGAAGCGGGTGTTGGAGAAGTCGAAGTAGGTCTGGCGGAACCCGACGATCTCGTAGGTGTTGGTGGTGTAGTTGCCGCCGTGGAGCTTGTGGATCATGACCGCCATGTCGACGGTGTTGCCGGTCTCCGGGTCGGTCGAGCCGGGGTTGTGGCAGGAGAGGCAGAGCTTCACGCCGCGCCGGCTGTCGTGCGCCTGGAGCTGCGAGTGGCAGGCGTTGCACGCCGCGTCGGTCACCACGTCCCGCGCGGACTTGCCGGTCGGGACCACGTCGAAGGTGGCCGCGGCTGGATACCCGGTGACCTTGCCGTCCTTGTCGGTGTAGTTGCGGGTGAAGTAGATCCCGGCGGTGTTCACGTCACCCGGGACCGCCGTGATGGCCGTCTTGTAGGTGTAGGTGTAGGTGCCGGGCGTGGTGCCCGGGGCGAAGCGGGCCACGTCGGCCGGGGTCGAGGCGCTCGGGCGCTCGGACTGGGCCTGGGTCGCGGTCGCCAGCACCGGGGGCGTCGTGGCGCTCGCGCCGGGCTTGGTGTAGGGGAGGCCCGTGGCGGTGCCGCTGACGTAGGAGACGTACTTCCCGGTCGCGTCGACGTGCGCCAGGGTGAACCTTGGCGCCAGCGTGCCGGCGGCCAGCTCGGCCAGCAGGTCGATCGGACGGCCGGCGGCGTCGGCGACGGTGAAGGTGACGGTCGAGGTGGCGGCCACCGAGGCGGCGGTGATCTGAAGGTTCACGCCGGCGCCGGGCGGAACCGGAGCAGGGCTACCCGGGGGTCCCTGCGGTCCCTGCGGGCCGGTCGCGCCGTCGGGCCCAGCGGGGCCGGTGGCGCCTGCGGCGCCATCGGAGCCGGAGCAGGCCGTGAGCACGAAGAGGAGCGACGCGGCCAGCAGCACCGTGCGTCCCTGGTAAGAAGTCATCCTCATTTGGGTCTCTCCGAGTCTTGCTGCGAGTGAGTGCGGAGCCCCAAGCCACAGCATCAACCGTGCCGAATCGCCGAGACCGAAAATAGAGCGCAAACGTGGCGCAGTGCGCCGTTTTCAACCCGTCGGGGCTCCACACATGCGAGTGGTGGATGGCTCAATTGCCCCACCCAGCAGTTGGGGCATTTCCCCCATCTCTCGCCACGGCGCTAAGGTACGCGCCATGCTCCGCCTCGCCTGGCCCTCGCTGCTGCTGCTCCTCGCGCTGGTGATCCTCCTGGCGCGCCGCCCCGGGCTGGTGACCAACCGCGCCTTCCTGCCGGTGCTGCTGGTCGCTGGCGTCCTGCTGCTGGTCGGCTACCGGCGGCGACGCCCCCCACGCTGACCCGCTCACCGCATTTTCCCTCCTTCGCCGTCAGACCATTCGACTAGGGTCTCGCCCCGGGGAGCGTGAATGGGACTCGGGCGTGCGGCAGGTGCCGGGCTGACGTCGGCACAGGTCATGGACTTCTGGCTCTGGCTCTGGCTCGGCTTCGCCGAGCGGGAGTCGGCGCTGGCGAGGCCGAGCGCGCTCCCGGGCGCCGCCGAGTTGGCCGCCGAGGCGAGCGCCGAGCTGGCCCTGCTGGAGCGGCTCTCCTCGCGGCTCTCTTCCGAGCTTCCAACGGCGCCGGCCGACGCCCCGGAGGGCCGGACCTGGGCCCGGCTCGGCGCCGGGCTCTCCCCCGGCTCGCTGGCGAGGCTCCAGGGCTGGCTCGCCGACTCCTCGGCCGCCCCCTCCTCGGCGCTGCTGGGCCGCGCCCTCGAGGTGCTCGAGCAGGCCTGGCGGTCGCCGCCACCCTCCCCGGCCCGCGCCGCCGCCGTGGAGCTCTGGAGCTGGTTGACCGGCGCGGAGGCCGATCGCCGCGTCGCCCTGGTCGGGGCGGCGCGCGACCGGAAGGCGGCGCGTCAGCTCGGCGACGAGCTGCGGCTGCTGCAGACCGTCCAGGCCGGCGTGCGCCGGGGCCAGCCCGACGTCATCTCCTCCCACCGCCACGAGGGGACCTGGCTCGGCGCCCGGCAGCCGTTCCAGCCGGCGGCCGCCGCCGAGCTGGCGCGCGTGCTGCGCCGGGCCCAGCCCGAGGTCTCGACCGGACGGGGTGGCTCCCAGCTCGGCCGGCTGGTCGAGGCGACCGCCGCCCGGCTCGAGGCCCTGGCCGGGAGCGAGGCGGTCGCCGAGGCGCTGGCCGGCGAGGCTCTCGAGGCGCGGGGCTCACCGCTGCGCCGCAAGATCGCCGCCGGGCTCGACGCCGCGGAGGCCCGGGAGGGGCGCTCCACCACGACCCGCTTCCTGGGTCGACCGGTGCTGGCCGATCCTGCCCGCCTCGGCGCCACCCTGGTCGACGCCGATCTCGGTGACCAGGCGGCCTGGCGCGCGGTGATCGGGCCCCGCGGCTTCGACGAGGCGGCCGAGTTCAGCGCCGCGGGGGCGAGCGGCTACGAGCTCTTCCTGCTGGTCGGCGCCGACGGCACGCTCCAGGGCATCCACCAGCGGATCGACCGCTCGCCGCACGGCCGCCGCTGGTTCACGCCGGCCCCGGCGCCACGCTGGCTCCACCCGCAGGGGGCCATGCTCGACGTGGCCTGGGCCGACGTGGCCGCACCGGCCCGGGCCCGCATGCTGCTGCTGCTGGCGGCGCTCAGCAGCGGCCTGCCCGGCCCGTCCCTGGCCAGCCAGCTCCCCGACGAGGCGCTGGCGCTGGCGGCCCGCCGGGCCCGCCGCTCCAGGCACTGACGCCGCGGCCGGTGGTATGGTGCGTGCCCTCGGAGGATTGACCGCCTCTTGAGGCGCGAGGACCGCAACCGATGCTCGACCTGCTGCTGCTGCCGGAGACCTGGCTCTCACTGGCGACGCTGACCGCCATGGAGGTGGTGCTCGGCATCGACAACGTCGTCTTCCTCACCATCCTGACCGGCCGCCTGCCGTTGCCGCAGCAGGCGAGCGCCCGCCGGCTCGGCCTGGCCTTCGCGCTGGTGACCCGGCTCGGCCTGCTCTTCGCCATCTCCTGGGTGATGGGGCTGACCGCGCCGCTCTTCGCGGTCTTCGGCCACGAGGTCTCGGGGCGCGACCTGATCCTGCTGGGCGGCGGCCTCTTCCTCATCGCCAAGGCCACCTTCGAGATCCACGACAAGCTCGAGACCAAGGGTCACGCCCCGGTCAGCGGCGGGCGTGGCGGCTACTGGCTGGTGATCGCCCAGGTGGCGGTGCTCGACATCGTCTTCTCTCTCGACTCGGTCATCACCGCCGTCGGCATGGCCAAGCACCTCCCGGTCATGGTGGCGGCCATGCTCATCGCCGTGGTGGTCATGCTGGTCTTCGCCGGGGCGGTCGGGGCGTTCGTCGAACGTCACCCGACAATGAAGATGCTGGCGCTCTCCTTCCTCATCCTCATCGGCGTCATGCTGGTCGCCGAGGGCACGGGGCGCCACGTCGACAAGGGGTACATCTACTTCGCCATGGCCTTCTCGCTGCTGGTCGAGCTGCTCAACCTCAAGCTGCGCAAGCCGGCGAAGGCGTTGAGCGGCGACGGGTCGGGCGGCGAGGCGGCGGGCGGCGAGGCGGTGCGCCGAGCCCTGGAAGAAACCGAGCGGTGAGTGCCGGCCAGAGGCACCGACCTGCACTCACCGCCCTCCCCTCCCCGCAACTCCATCGGCCCGGTGCGTTTCCGTCTCCAAGCCGCGGCTAACCCCCCGGTCGCCGCGCAGACACAAGCCGACGTGCATCGACTCTCCAGTGCAACGGGCGTGCACGAGCGGGTTGGGCCCTTTGGCGCAGCGCAGGCTCCCAGCGTGCCGGGACCATGTGACCCAGAGTATCCGCAACGACGCGTTGAATTGCTCCAGATCAAGCGAACACCTCTTCCGGGTAGGTCAGCGGCGACAACCCGGGGTCATCAATACCCGGACAGGGCGCCGCAGGCGGAGTAGATCGAGATGGTGATCTTCGCAGTCATCGGCTGGTTCGTCCTGCCGAGCCTCAGCCTCGGCCCGCTGACGCTCCAGTCCTTCGGCCTGCTCTCGGCCGGTGGCGTCCTGGCCGGGATGCACCTGTCGGCGCGCGCCGCCCGCCGGGACGGCCTCGATCCGAAGGTGGTGCTCGACTTCTCGGTCGTCGCCGTGGCCG
Source organism: Anaeromyxobacter sp. (assembly GCA_031388695.1). Taxonomy (GTDB): domain Bacteria; phylum Myxococcota; class Myxococcia; order Myxococcales; family Anaeromyxobacteraceae; genus JADKCZ01. The sequence continues at coordinate 5,618 of JANMRY010000159.1, forward strand.
GCGGGATCCTGGGCGGACACCTGGTCCACCTCTTCTTCTACCACCCGGAGGAGCTGGCCGACCCCTGGCGCATCCTCCGGATCTGGGAGGGGCTCTCCTCCATGGGCGGGCTGGCCGGCGCCATCCTCACCGCCGCCGTCTGGTTCCGGCGCCGCGGCCTCTCCTTCACCCCGTACGCCGACGCCTGGGCCCTCGGCCTCGCGCCGGGCTGGGGGATCGCCCGGCTCGGCTGCTTCTCGGTCCACGATCACCCGGGCGTGCGGAGCGACTTCTGGCTGGCGGTCGACTTCCCCGGCGGCCCGCGCCACGACCTCGGGCTCTACGAGGCGATCCTGCTCTTCACCCTGGCCGCCCTGCTCTACACGCTGCGCGGTCGCCGCCTGCTCGAGGGACGCCTGCTCCCGCTGCTGGCCATACTCTACGGCGCCGGCCGCTTCCTGCTCGACTTCCTCAGGGCCCGCCCCGGCGACCTGGTCTACGCCGACGGGCGGCAGCTCGGCCTCACCTTCGCGCAGTGGTTCACGCTCGGGCTGATCGCCTGGGGCACCAGCCGACTGCTGCGCTGGAGCAGGCCGGTGGCGCCGTGAGCGGCCCCTCGGCCCCCAGGCCAGGCTGGCGAACCCGGCTCCAGGCGCTGGAGCAGCGGCGCTGGTTCCGCTGGGGCGGTGAGGCGCTGGTGGTGCTGCTGGCGGTGCTGGCCGTCGGGGCCATCCAGTCGCGCCACCACCTCCCGGGCGGTGACCTGCCGGCCGCCACCTTCCGGACCATCGAGGGGGCGCCGGTGACGCTGGCGTCGCTGCGCGGAAAGCCCCTGGCGCTCGCCTTCTGGGCCCCCTGGTGCGGGGTCTGCGCCGCCCAGTCGGACAACCTCTCGCGCACGCTGCGCTGGGTCGGCGGCCGGGCCCAGGTCGTCTCGGTGGCCGCCGCCTTCGGCGACGTCGCCGAGGTCCGGACCTACATGGCCGCGCACCAGGTCGAGTACCCGGTGCTGCTCGGCGACGACGCCACCGTGCAGGCTTTCCGCGTCGAGGCCTTCCCGACCGTCTACTTCCTCGACGCCGAGGGGCGCATCACCGGCTCCGTGACCGGCTACACCACCACCGCCGGCCTGCTGGCGCGGCTGCTCTTCTTCTAGTCACCGCCGGCCGGGCCTTCCCCCGCAGCGCTTCCCATCAAGGAGTAGAGCCGGCGCCGCGTCACGCCGAGGAGCTTGGCCGCCTCCGTCTTGTTGCCACCGGAGCGCTCCAGCGCGGCCTGGATCAGCTCGGCCTCGAAGCCGTCGAGGCTGAACCCCTCCCCGACCAGTTCGGCGGCGTGCCGCCCACGAGGCGTCGAGGCGCTGCTGGAGGTGAGGTGGCCCAGGGCGATCTCCGCCTCGCCCGCCAGGATGAGTGCGCGCTCCAGGGTGTTCTCCAGCTCCCGCACGTTGCCCGGCCAGGGGTGAGCGAGCAGCCGCTCGCGGGCGCCGGGGCTGAGCTTGGCCGGGGGCAGCCCCCTCGCGGCCAGGAACCGATCGGCCAGCGGCAGCACGTCGTCGCGCCGATCGCGGAGCGGCGGCACGTGGATGGCGAAGACGTTGAGCCGGTAGAAGAAGTCTTCCCTGAACGACCCGGCCCGGACCGCCGCGTCGAGGTCGCGGTTGGTGGCCGAGATGATGCGCACGTCGACGCGGCTCGCGGTGGTGGCCCCCAGCGGCACGAAGGTCCGCTCCTGGAGGAAGCGCAGCAGCTTCACCTGGGTGGCCGCCGTGATCTCGCCGATCTCGTCGAGGAACAAGGTCCCGCCGTCGGCCGCCGCGAGGTGGCCGGCCTTGCGCTGGGTAGCGCCGGTGAAGGCGCCCTTCTCGTAACCGAACAGCTCCCCTTCGAGCAGGGTCTCGGGGAGCGCGGCGCAGTGGACCTCGAGGAGCGGCGAGCCGGCGCACTTCCCCTGGTAGTGGATATACCGCGCCAGCTGGCTCTTGCCGGTGCCGCTCTCGCCGAGCAGGAGCACGGTCGCGTCGGTGGCCGCAACCTGGCGCGCGGCCGCCAGGGCGGCCTTCATGGGCGCGCTCTCCGCTACCAGGTCCGGAGTCAGCCGGGCCAGCAGGCGCGCGCTCCTCGCCTCGGTGGATCGCTGGTCCGCCAGCCGCTTCACCCGCAGCCGCAGCTCGTCCATCGCGAACGGCTTGATCAGGTAGTCGGCGGCACCGGCCTTCATGGCCGCCACCGCGCTCTCGGCGGTGGCGTAGGCGGTCATCAGGACCACCTCGGGTGGGCGCGGCAACGCCCGCGCCGCCGCCAGCACGGCCAGGCCGTCCACCTCCGGCATTCGCAGGTCGGTGAGCACGACGTCCCACGGCCGGGCCGCCAGCTCGACCAGCGCCTGGCGGCCGCTGCCGGCCCGGACCACCTCGTGCGCGTCCAGTTCCAGCATCTCTGCGGCCAGCTTGCCGAGCTTCGGCTCGTCGTCGACCACCAGCACGCGTGACATTGGTAGGTGGGTGGCGCGGTACCGCTACTGGCGGCCCGTTTCCACCCTCCTCCTTTCAGACCGTAGTACGGCTTCAAGACAGCGGCACCGCGCAATTGTCTCAGACCCTGGCCCGAAGGCATGTCGGGGCGTCCTTCGCCTCGTGGCGAGATCCTAGCCCGCGGAGAGCGGCAGCGTGAGCTCGAAGGTCGCGCCCGGTCGCTCTCGCTGGAGGAGGCGCAGCGAGCCGCCGTGGCGCTCGACGATCCGCATTGAGATGGCGAGACCCAGCCCGGTCCCTTCAGCGCGTCCGGTGGCGAACGGGTCGAAGAGCCTTTCGCGCAGGTCCGGCGGCACCCCGGCCCCGTCGTCGGCGATCTCCAGCCGGGCCAGCGGGCCGTCGACGCGGCCGAGCAGCTCGACCACCCGGGCCCCCGCCTGCGCGGCGTTCACCAGCAGGTTGGCCAGCACCTGGCGGATCCGGCCGGCGTCGGCGTTGACCAGCAAGACGGGGACTTCCAGCCTGACTTCCACCCCAGCATGGGAGCGGGCCAAGGCCCTCGTCGCCTCAGCGACCACCTCGCCGAGTTCGACAGGCGCGAGCGAGAGCGCCGGCTCCCTGGCCAGGTCGAGGAAGTCCTCGGTGAGCCGCCGCAGACGCTCCACCTCGCCGAGGACGTCGGCCAGCGCCTCGCGGTCCTTCCCTGAGAGTCCCGCCCCGCCGCGCGCCTGGACCAGCTCGACCGCTCCCCGGATCACGCCGACCGGGTTGCGAATCTCGTGGGCCACCATCGCCGCCATCCGCGAGAGCGCCTCCCCGCGCGCCGCGCGCTCACCGGCCACGTGCCGGCGCCCTTCGCTCCGGGCCCACTGCTTGGCCGCCGCAGCCAGGGCCGCCGCCGCCAGGGCCGAGAGCACCACGCCGACCCAGAGTGCCTGCTCCAGGTCGCGGCGGGTCGATGAAAAGGTCTCCCCGGCCTCGAGCGCCAGGATCGAGCGCACCTCGCCGCCCGGCCCGCGCACCGGGAAGTACCCGGTCGCGACCGGCTGGTCTCCCACCGCGTAGGCGAAGGCGATCGACGGGTGGCCGGCCAGCGCCTCTGTGGCGCGCCTCGCGTCGACGCGCAACAGGTCGGCCTTCACGCCGGCGGGGCCGGTGGCGTCGACCTGGACTTCGAGGGCGCTGGAGAGGAGGAAGGCGCCCTCCAGGCCGTTGGAGCGCATCAGCACCGCCAGCCTGGCCTGGGTGGGAGGCGCGCCCGCCAGCAGCGCGGAGGCCGTCTCGCCCGCGCCTCGCAGCCGCTCCTCGAGCACCTGGTCCACGGCGCGCGAGGCCTGGTGGTGGAGATAAAGCGTCACGCCCAGCGAGCCGGCCAGGCCGAGCAATCCGGCCAGCAGCGGCGCCAGGGCACGGCGCACCGTCACAGCCCCTTCTGCCAGGAGATGCCGATCATCGGGACCAGCTTGTCATACGAGAACGCCGGCGCGTTGGAGAGTGCCTTTCGCCCTTCCAGCGAGCCCCTGGCCGACCAGCCCGAGCCGAGGTCGTACCCAGCCAGCACTGCGCCGTCGAGGTAACTGTCGCTCCGCTTCACGCCGATGGTCGAGTCGTATGCATCGTAGGCCCGCCAGCTGACCCCGACCGTGGCCCCGACCCAGACGTGAGCCGAGATGAGCAGCCGCAGATCGAGCTTCGGACCGTGCCCGGTATACGAGGTGATCCCCAGGTTCGTGGCGTCGCGGCTTGCGCCGTAGGCGATGCCCACCCATCCACCCGTACCAATCGGCAGGGCGGTGCGCAGCTCGGCGTGATGGAGCACACCGGAGAAGCCGTCCAGCGTGGCTGAGCGGTAGTCCTCGAGCTGAGCGGCGTATCGTGCGCTCCAGGTCAAGCCGCCGGCGGTCAGCCACCCGGCGCCGGTGAGCCGGTTGGCCGACAGGTAGGGGGAGCCTCCGAAGGTACTGTAGTCATACGCGTACTCGCCGAGGAGACCGGCGCCGCCGCGCAGGAGCTGCCAGCCCGCTGCCGCCTCGACGCCTGCGGCGTCGTAGGTCCCGAGCTGAAGGTGCTGCCTCAGGAATCCCTCCCCTCGGAAGTACGGTCCGCTCGGACCGAATGGGCGAAAGAGCGCCGAGGCCCCAAGTAGGTAGAGACCGTTGGCTTGCATGGAGCCCCCGGTCATCATTCCTCCGCCGCTGCCGCTCGAGTTGGAGCCGCCGGCGGGAGCCAACGACACGTTGGAGTCGTAGCCAGCCCGGGCGACGAAGGTCAGCACCAGCCGGGCATCCTCGCGGGCCAACCGCGACAGATCGGCCGCCAGCACGCCGAGGGTGGGGTTCGCCGATGCCTGGGCGAAGAGGGCCGACGCCCGCGGTGCCGCGCCGGCGCGCAGGGCAACCAACCCGAGATAGAATCGCGCCAGGTCCTGGTGCTCCGGCCGCGATTCCGCAAGCTTTAGCAGCGGCTCCGCCGCGGCGTCGTCGCCGAGGTGGTAGTCGCAGATGCCCTCGAGCAGCGCCGCCGCGGGGTCTCCGTTCGACTGGCGTGACAGTTTGAAGGAAGCAGCAGCGGCTTGCCAGTCCCGAGCGTCCATCTGGCGCAGTCCGGCCTGGAAGGGAGCGGCCTTGGCCCCCTCCTGGCCACAGAGTTCCCGGAGCGCCTTGCGCGAGGTCGCGTCGGTCGGATCGAGGGCGGCCGCGGAACGGTAGGCGACCGCGGCGGTCTCGACTCCGCCCAGGGCGCGCTCGTCGTCCCCAGCCTTCCGGTAGAGGGCTGCCGACTCCGGATCGGGTGAGGGTGCCAATGTAACGGGCACACACGGGTCGGTGGCCGCTACCAGGAGGCCCAGCATCGCGCCGATCACGGCTTGGCTCCCTGGGTCGGCGCGACGTTGACCGGCTCTACACCGCGGACGGCATCGGCGTGGCGATAGCGATCGGGCCTGCGCTCGGAGAGCAGCCTGGCCTCGCGGCCAAAGGCTGCCGCCAGCGCCGGTCGCTTCTCATCGCGCGCGGCTCTGCTCTGGTCCAGGTACCAGTCGATGGCCGCCGTGGTCGGCTCACCCTTCAAAGCGTTGGCGATGTCGGAGCGCATCTTGCCAACCTGCGCCCCGATGCGCGGCCCGGCGCGATCGGCGATGGTCGCCAGGAGGCGGTCGGCCGCGACGTAGAGGCGGGCATCGAAGGCCGCGACGGACCGGTAGTAGTCGACGAGGGCGTCCGGCCCCTGACCCTCCAACCCGCCGAAGGCCTCGATGGCCTCCTCCGGCCGGCCGAGTTTCACGAGCACGACAGCGGTGTAGCGTGCGGCATCCGGCGCGCCGAGGCGCTGTGCCACGCGAAACTCGACGAGGGCCTCTGCGTACCGCGCCTGACGGAACTCCCGCGCGCCGGCGAGCAGGTGCTCGTCGGCGCCGGGACCGCCGGCCGAGAGGGTGAAACTGAGAAGGACGGCCAGGGCGGGGATGGTCAATGGGGGCTCCGCGACTAGTGCTTGCCGCCGGTCGGCATGCCGGTGGCGGGAGGCGTGGTGGTGGTCGTCCCGGTGGTCGTCCCGGTGGTGGTCCCGGTGCCGCCGGTGGTCCCGGCCGGCATCATGCCGCCAGTGCCACCCGGCATCGTCCCGCCCGGCATGGTGCCGCCCGGGCCGCTCCCCATCATCCCGCCGTGCATCTCCTTCATCTTCTCCTTGTCGGCCGCGTCGTGCATGTCACCATGGCCCCCCATCGCCGCGCCGCCGGTGGCGGCGTTCATGCCGGCCCTGTTGGCGGCATCGGCGTGGGTCGCCGTGGCGTCCTTGGTGCCCTGGTGCATGGCCTGGTGGTGCGCCTTCTGGCCGGCGGCATCAGCGGCCCCGTGCATCTGGGCATTGCCCATGCCGGCCTTCATCGCCTTGCCGGGCGCCGCCGCGGTGCCATGCATCTGGTCATGGCCCATGCCGGGCTTCATCGCCTGGTCGGGCATCGCTGCCGGCCTGGCCGGCATGGAGGCCTGGTCGTGCATCGCGTCGTGCATCGCCTTGTGGGCGGCGTCGACGGTCTCCTGCGCCGAGGCTCCGCCCGCCACGAGGACCCCTGCCACCGCAGCCGCCTGGAACCAACTCGTCTTCATGTTCTTCTCCTTGGTAGACCGCAACGTGCGGTTCGTAGGTCCCTCATCGCAAGGGCCGTGCCGCACGACATTCCGGCCACTTGCCTCGATTCGCGAGGCGGGAACGTACGACTTGGTACTTCGGGATGTACCGAACGGTACGAGCCACGCCTGGCGAAGTGGGTTCGCTTCTCCGTCCGGCCAGACCGGCGATGCCATTCGTGACCAGGGGAGTCACAGTGTGGCGCTTGCTCCTCGTCGCCTGTCGAGGAAACGCCCTTGTTCCGCGCTGGCCCGCCCAGCCCATCTGGCACGCGCCATGCTTCTTCCTGCCATCGCCCGGGCGCTTCACCGGCCAGGCTCTCAACTCACCACGCAGTCCCTGGAGGTCACCCATGTTGCTCGCCTTGACGTGTGCGCTCTGTACCGTTCAGCCCCTCCCCACCGCGCTGGAGCTGAGCCTGCCCCCGCCCACGCTCTCTCTCCGGGAAGCCGGTCCCGCGGCGCCCTTGTCGCCACCCGGGCTCGCTTCGCCACGGCCGCTCGCTGCACCTCCTGTGTCGAACGCGCCGAACCCTCTCGCGTCGCTGCCGATGCAAGACCCCGGTTCAGGGGAAGGTGATCACTCCGCCAGCATCTCCCCGATGTGGATCGTGATGGGCGCCATGATGGTGGTCATGGTGGTCGGCGCGGGCGCGTACATGATGAACAACAGGGCCACGGCGGCCAGGCCGTTCAACGCGTCGCCCCTCGCGTCGCCAGCCATGCAGGCCATTCCCGTCGTCGCGCGCGGAGGGGGATGAGGTCTCGGCAGTAGGGCCCACTCAGCTCTCCTGGAGCCAGGGAACGGGATCCCGGGTCGCCATCGCGGCCGCGGTCGGTCCCGCCGACAACGCACCGAGGAGCGCACAGAGCCCCGCCACGGAGAGCGCCACCGGCCACTCCGCGACCAGGCGAGGCGCCGCCGAGGGATCCTGGGCAACGGCAAGCGCGACACCGGCGAGCGCACCGACTGCGCCACCGGCCAGCCCGAGCACCGTTGACCTCGCCATGATGGTCCACGCCACGGTGGCGGCGTCTGCGCCGACCGCCCGGAGCGTGGCCACCTCGCTTCGACGTTCTGCCGCGTCCAGATGCGCGGTCACCGCAAGGCCGAGCCCAAGGAGCAGCGCCAGGACGCCTTGCGCCAGCCGGCGCCCGCGAGCCAACGCCCCCTGGACCTCCTGGTCAGCGGCGGCACCCCGTCCGCCCGGAACCACTTGCACCTGGAGAGCAGCGGCCTCAAGCCTGGCACTGGCCGCCTCCGGCGGCACGCCAGCCCGCAGGAACAGCTGGAGCTCGTTGACACGGTCCTCGCCGGCCAGCGCCTTGGCGGCCACCAGCGTGAGGAACACCGCCCCGTCCTCCGACGATCCGGTCGCAGCCCGAACGAGGAGCACTGGCTCCGGTCCGCGGCCCACGTCGAGGGTCGCGGGCTGGCCGAGCGCCTCCGCCAGCGCCGAACCGAGCTCGACCCCTGCTGGCCTGCCGGAACCGACACCCACGACAGGCACGCTGCGCCCAGCGATGTCGAGCTGGAGCACCAGCCGCTCGCGCGCCTCCCTGAGGTCCGGGCCCAGCACCGTCGCAACCCGCTTCGCCGTGCCCGGCGGCAGGGGCTTCCCTCCCAGGTTGAGCCGCATCAGCTCGCTGCCACCGACACCGATAGGCACCAGGCGGAGCGCGGGGCCTACCCCGTCGATCCGTTCATTGGTCACCTCTTCCCGTCCGCGCGCCACCAGCTCGAGGCCGGTGGCGAGAGCAGCGGCCGTGGCCTCCAGCGCGGCAGCCATGACCGCTCGTCCGGCACGAACACGGAGCTCTCTCAGGGCCAGCCACGTCCCGCCGCTCACGAGGCGAGCCTCCTCAGGCCAGGACGGTCCTCTGCGATCACGCCGGAGCGCAAGCGCACCACCCTGGGCGCCTGCTCCGCCAGGTCGAGATCGTGAGTGACGATGACGATGGTCTGCCCCTCCTCGTTGAGTTGGTGGAAGAGCCTCATCACCTGCGCCGCTGACTCCGGATCGAGGTTGCCCGTCGGCTCGTCGGCCAGGATGACGCCGGGTGCGTTCACCAGGCTGCGGGCGATGCCGGCCCGCTGCCGCTCTCCCACCGAGAGCTGGGCGGGCCGGTGCCGGAGTCGGGCGGCGAGCCCCAGCCGCTCGAGCAACCGGACGGCCGTCGCCTCGGCCTCCGCCCGGGTGCGCCCTGCCAGCAACGAAGGCAGCATCACGTTCTCGAGCGTGGTGAGGTAAGGGACGAGGTTGAAGGTCTGGAAGACGAAACCGACCGAGGTTCGCCGGAGCGCGGCGCGCTGGCCCTGGTCCAGGTCATACACGGAGTGTCCATCGATGACGACGCGACCGGTCGTCGGAGCCGACAACCCGCCGACGGTGAAGAGCAGCGTCGACTTGCCGCTCCCGCTGGCGCCGACCACGGCCAGGAGCTCTCCTTGCCGGATGGTCAAGCTCACCGCGTCGAGCGCCTGGACGACGCCTCCACCGGGCGCCCGAAAGGTCCTGCACACCTCGTTGACTTCGATCATGCTGCGGTCTCCCGGAGCGCGACGGCTGGATCGAGCGCGGCGGCTCGCAGCGCGGGGATGGCGGCGGCCACTGCGCTCAGCGCGGCCGCTCCAAGGACGAGCGTGAAGGATGGGTTGGGCACGGCCGATGCCGCCGCGCCGACGAGCCACCGGGCGACCGGGGCCCCGCCGAGCCAACCGGCCAGGCCGCCGGCAAGACCGACCAGCGCGTACTCCAGGACCAGGAGACCTGCGAGCCGGTCCGGCGGAAGGCCGATGGCGGCCAGGAGGCCGAGCTCCCGCGCCCGGCGGCGCGCCCCGGAGACGGCCAGGCCGGCAACCAGCGCCGCCACCAGGGCCGCCGCGAGCAGGTGGAGCGCCGTGCCGTAGCGGCGCACCACCTCGACCGTCCCTTGCTGCGCCTGCAGCACGCTCGCCACCGTGATGGCTCGGCTCCCTGGCAGCGCCGCCTCGATCTGCGCACCGAGCGTCTTGACATCGACGCTGCACCAGCAGCCCGCCAGGCGGATGGCCGAGAGTTCGCCGGGGCGGCCGAGGACCTGCTGCGCGGCCGCTACTGGCATGAAGAGGGCGGTGTCGAGCCCGTCTGGCGGGTGGTCGGCCACCTCCAGCACCGAGACCTGCAAGCCCCCGAGGTCCAGCGCGCCACCGGCCTGGAGTCCGAGCGCCCTCGCCGCGGCCGAGCCGGCGACCGCCGGCACGCGGCCGGCCGGAAGCACTGGCCAGCCCGCATCCTGGCCCACCACGATGACCGAACTTCCCCGCACCTCGAGGTTTCCGTACAGCCGCGCCTCCATCGACTGGACGTGCTGCCCGGCTGGCGACGCCCTGATCCGCCCAGGCGCCGTGTCGGGGAGCCCACCGCGGTAGCGCTGGGCGTGGAAGTCGACCGGCGCGACGTCGGCCGGGAGCAGCAACATGTTCCGGCCCAGCCGGTGGGCGATGTCATGGACTTCTGCTTCGGCCGCGGCCGACGTAGCGCGCAGCGCACCGAGGCCGGCGACCACCGCCGCGATCACAGTGGCCGTGAGCAGGTGCTCCGGCCAGCGGCGGCGAAGGCCGCCTCTCAAGATCATCCACATGCGAGGCTCCGGGTTGGGTGGTGGCCCGGACAGAGCAATCCGCGTGCCGGATGTTGGCCCCGCTCTCCGGGCCGGGCCGACGCGGCGGCCGCCCGGAATCACTGGCGATTCGAGAGGCGCCGTGAGGCCATCGGCGGTTAGACCGGAGACAGCGTGACCCTTCCGGTCACGCCGTTCACGGCGAGCCACGCGAGGTCAGCGTGCCGGCTTCCGCGCGGCGCCCAGCTCGACGGTGGTCGCCTCCATCTGGCCGCTCACGTCCTTGCCCTTCACGACGACCCGGTCGCCCACCAAGGCCTTCGCTCGCTCGGTCGCCTTGCGGTCGCGGAAGAACTTCGTCCCGGTGGTCAGCGCGAAGGCCGTGTCCTTGCCGTGCTCGTCGGTGACGACGAGGCGGGCGGAAGTGACTTCCTTCACGACCCCGTAGGCGCTGTGACCACCCTGGTGTGCGAGCACGGGGAGCGCGATGGTCATCGACGTCAGCAATGCAGCGGCCAGCTTCTTCATGATGAACTCCTGGTGATGCCGGTCAATGACCGGCGTTGTGCCGGGGAGGCGGCGGGCGCCCGGTCCCCTTCAGGAACTCGGCCTCCTCCTGCAGTTCCCGCCATTCCTCGGCGCTGCGCGGATTGAGCTGCTCCATCCCGGCCACTTCTTCGGGAGTCAACTTCGGAAGGTGCCTGACGAAGTGGACCAGCTTCCAGCTCTCCTCGGGCTTCCCCGCCCCACCCCAGCCTGGCATTCCCGTGAGTCGAACTCCGTTCTCGATGATGTAGAAGAGCTCCCCGTCGGTGAGCTCCTGCGTGGCTGGACCGCGCATGTCGGGCGCGCGCGGGTAGAGATTCCGGCCGAGCTCGGTCTGTCCGCTCCCGTCGTTGGCGTGGCAGCTGGCGCAGTGGTCGGCGAAGTGCGCTCTGCCCTCGGCGAGGATTCGCGGCTCGAGCGTGAGGGGGTTTCGCGCGGCGCGGGCCTCGGCCGGGATGAGGAGGCTCCGGAGCCGTCGCGCCACCGCCTCCTCCGCGGTGCTGGGAACGGTCCGGGCGGAGATCCCGCCGCGCAGGACCAGGACGAGCGGCGCCGCCGCCGTGACCGTGACCAGGAGAATGACACCGATCAGCCACCGATTCCTCACGTACACCTCCGACCCGCATTCGCTCCCCTGTCAGTAGTGTTTGGCGCCTGCCTTCGCAAGGCGCGAAGTCGATTCCCGCGTGATGGATCTGGTCACAGTGTGGCGGCCTTCGACCAGCTTCACTCGGCTGAAGTGCCGGTACCACGACGATTGGGCAGGGGATGGTGCGGCACGCCTCATGCTCTACCCCAGGCGACGGCTGGGCCTCGACCACGGGGTTCCCCGCTCCATGGAGACATCGGACATGCACTCGAACTCTCTCGCACTGGCCATCGCCACGCTCACCCTCACCGCGCTGCCTGCGGCCTCTCTGGCGCAACACGACCACCGCATGGGCGTCGACCACGCCGCCCACCCCGCCGCTGCGTCGGCGGTCCAGAAGGCTGGTCAGGCCATCGAGATCCAGGTGACGGGCGAGGGCTTCGTCCCGGCCAACATCAAGGTGAAGAAGGGGCAGCCGGTGCGGCTCGTCGTCACCCGCAAGACCGACCGGACCTGCGCCACCGAGATCGTCATCAGGGACCATGGGATCAACCAGAAGCTGCCGCTCAACATGCCGGTCACCGTCGAGTTCACGCCCAGCAAGAGCGGCCAGCTCCGCTACGCCTGCGGCATGGACATGATCTCGGGCGTCATCGCTGTCGAATAGGACCCTTGTTCTACGGCACGGCGAAGGCCCAAGCGGCCCTCCCCGCGCCTCGCCAACGGCGGCGTGGAGGCACCATGCAGATCTACCTGATCCCCCTTGCTGCGGGCCTGGTTCTTGCGGCCGCGCCGACCCAGGCGCAACACGCCGGCCACGGTGGCGGCGACTTGAGGCCCCAGGCCGAGCAAGTGCGGCAAGCTCCCGCCCGCACCACGACTCCGACGCTCTCGCTTCCCACCGGGCCCAGGCAGGTCCAGGTCACCATCGGGGAGGGCGGGTTTGAGCCGCGGGAGATCCTGGCGAACTCCGGTGACTCGGTGACCCTGCGCATCACGCGCGTCACGGACAATACCTGCGCCAAGGAGGTCAACTTCTCCGGGCGCGGAGTGCAGGTGGCGGTGCCCTTGGGCCAGGAGTTGAAGGTCACGCTTGACGTGAACGAACCTGGGGTTGTTCGCTTCGGCTGTCTGAGCGGCGCTGACGGCGCCGTGATCAAGGTCACCGAGATCGTGCGGCGCTGAGCCGACCCGCTGCAGGACCCGGGCGACGGATCGGCACCAGGCCTCCTCGCAGGAGACCAGTCGGGGTGTCGAACAGGGTGCCAGCGCGAAGGGGCAGGAGAGCTCCGGTCCCACGGCCGCGAGGCGTAAGAGCGGCTCGCAGGATAAACGTTTGCGAACGGCCCGGTCACCTGCATGGACTCGCCCCTCCAACGACGTCAGGGGCTTCCGCGGCACCGGAGAGGGCATGGCGGATGCATCCTTGGCCCGCTGAGCAATCAGCACCAGATCGCGTTCCAACGTCGGCCGGGAGCCCAGCGGCTCCCGGCGGCACTTCACCTCAAAGGAGCCCCATGACCCATGTACTTCTCGCCGGCGCTGCGGCGCTCGCCCTCCTCTCCGGTTGCGCTCACTCCAGCCAGCCTGCAGCCGCCGCACCGATGGCCGGCGACCGTGGCGACATGAAGGCGTTGTGTCCCATGGGCGTGCCGGGCACGCAGGTCTCGGCCGTCGACGAGGTCAACGGATCGACCTTGACGTTCACCGCCGGCGGCCAGGTCGCCGAGCTCCAGCGCCGCGTCCACGCCATGGTGAAGATGCACAACCAGCATCACGCCGGTGGCGACACCCACGACGGCAAGCACATGGGCGGGATGACGGGCGGGATGATGGGCGGCGGGCACAAGTCGGGCGGCATGATGCCTCCCTCCCACGCGACGGTCCTCGACCTCGAGCACGGCGCCAGCATCAGGCTGACGCCGAACTACGCCGCGGACCTCCCGACGTTGCAGGCCGCAGTCCGGATGCGCGCGCAGCGGATGCAGCAGAGCGGCTGCGAGACGATGACCGGGATGCACCACGGCTGACCGCTCCGGCTGGAAGGCCGACACCTGGACCACCAGAAGGCACGAGAGGACGAAGTGACTCGAAGAGCGCGCGTCGGCATCAACGGCTTCGGAGTCATCGGCAAACGCGTCGCGGACGCGGTGAGCCTCCAGGACGACATGGAGCTGGTGGGCGTCGCAGACGTGGTCCATGACTATCGCATCCGCGTTGCGGTCGAGCGAGGCTATCCAGTGTTCGCGTCGGACCCGGCGCGGCGTCCCGAGATGGAGGGGGCCGGTATCCCGATCGCGGGCACGCTCGATGACCTGCTCGCTCGAGCGGAGATCATCGTGGACTGCACACCCAGCCGGGTCGGCGCGGAGAACCGCCAGCGCTACCGGGCCGCCGGCGTGAAGGCCGTCTGGCAGGGGGGCGAGAAGCACGAGGTGGCCGGCTACTCGTTCGTGGCCCAGGTCAACTACGCCGGCGCGCTTGGCCGCGACTCCGCCCGAGTCGTCTCCTGCAACACCACGGCGCTCTCCCGCGTGATCGGCGCGATGCATGCGCATGGATGGGTGAAGCGCGCCCGGGCCGTCCTGCTCCGCCGTGGCACGGATCCGTGGGAGTCGCACCTGACGGGGCTGATCAACACCGTCATCCCCGAGACGAAGGTTCCAAGCCACCAGGGTCCCGACCTGCAGACCGTCATCCCCGGTCTCGACATCACCACGCTCGCGGGCGCTGCCGCGCACAACCTGAGTCACATCCACTTCGCCATGGTCGAGACGACACGCCCCGTGAGCGTGGACGAGCTCCGTGCGGCGCTGTGGAACGCGCCGCGAATCGCCTTCGTCCGGGCTTCCGACGGGCTCGTTGCCTTGAACTCCGTGATCGAGCTGATGCGCGACCTTGGCCGCCCTCGTGCCGACATGTGGGAGGTCGCCGTGTGGGAGGAGTCCCTGGCGACCGACGGTCGGGAGGTCTACCTCACCTACCAGGTGCACAACGAAGCCATCGTCATCCCGGAGAACATCGACTGCATCCGCGCACTCACCGGCCTCGAGAGCGACGCCGCGCGATCCATCGAGAAGACCAACGTGGCCCTCGGGATCACCAAGACATTCTTGCCCGCCACCCGGGTGAAGCCGGCCGCACCTTGAAGGACAAACTGCTCAAAAGCATCCACGAGGGCCACCAGGGTCCCGCTGCGCCCGCCGCACAACCCGCCACGTCGGGGGAGATGGCGCACGAGATGGGCCACGGCGGCAAGGATCTGCCCGCGATGGTCCGGGACATGCGCAACCGCTTCTTGATCTGCCTGGTCTTCACCGTCCCGATCTTCGTCTACGCCCCCATGGGCGGCTTCTTCGCGCCCCCTGCTCCACCGTTCGGGCTCGAGCTCAACCTGTGGCTCTTCTTCTTCGCCAGCGCCGCGATCCTCTACCCGAGCTGGCCGTTCTTCGTCTCCGCGTGGAGGCAGCTCAGGAAAGGCCCCCTGGGCATGGCGGCGCTGATCGTGCTGAGCGTCGGCACCGGCTATCTCTTCAGCGTCGCCACCACCTTCCTCTTCAAGGAGGGCGGGCAGTTCTTCGAGGCCGCCGCCGTCCTGCTGGTCTTCATCCTCCTCGGGCACTGGCTGGAGATGCGTGCCCGGGCGGGTGCATCATCCGCGATCCAGGCGCTGATGAAACTCACGCCGGCGAAGGCCTCCGTGATCCGCGACGGCGCCGAGATCGAGATTCCGACGGCCGAGGTCGTGGCTGGAGAAATCGTGGTGATCCGGCCAGGCGGCAAGATCCCGGTCGACGGCACGGTGGAGTCCGGTGAGTCGCTGGTCGACGAATCCATGCTCACCGGTGAGTCGATGCCGGTGCCGAAGAAGCCGGGCGCCACGGTCATCGGCGCGACCATCAACAAGAGCGGCAGCTTCCGCTTCAAGGCGACCAAGGTCGGGGCCGACTCGGCGCTGGCCCAGATCGTCAAGCTGGTGCAGGAGGCCCAGAATTCGAAGGCTCCGGCGCAGCTCCTGGCGGACAAGGCGGCGCAGTGGCTGGTGGTCGTCGCCATCCTGATCGGTCTCGCGACCTTCGGGGTCTGGTTCTGGGTGATCGGGCAACCGCTGCTCTTCGCCGTCACCATGACCATCACGGTCTTCGTCATCGCCTGCCCGGATGCGCTGGGACTCGCGACGCCCATGGCGGTCATGGTGAGCACCGGGCTGGGCGCGACCAACGGCATCCTCTTCAAGAACGCCTCGGCGCTGGAGGAGGCGACCAAGCTCGACATCATCGTCTTCGACAAGACCGGCACGCTCACCGTCGGCCAGCCTGAGGTCGTGGAGGTGGTGACGGCGGACGGCATCACCGACGACGCGCTGCTGGCCGCCGCCGCCGCCGTGGAGCAGGGCTCGCAGCATCCGCTGGCCCAGGCCATCCTCCGCCGGGCCGCGAACCTCACCGTTCCGGCGCCCACCGGGTTCCAGAGCATCGACGGCCTGGGCGCCCGCGCCGAGACCGGGGGCGGAACGGTGTTCCTCGGCAACCGGGCGCTCATGGACGCGCACCAACTCGACCTCGGTCGGCTGGAGGTCGAGGCCACGCGCCTCCAGGTGGATGGACGCACCGTGGTCCACGTGGCCCAGGCCGCCCGCGTGATAGGGCTCATCGCCATCGCCGACGCCATCCGCCCGAGCTCGAAGGCGGCGGTGGCCAGGCTGCGCCAGCGCAACATCCAGGTGGTGATGCTGACCGGCGACAACGCGGCCACCGCCAGGCGGGTCGCCGCGGATCTCGGCATCGACAGCGTCCTGGCCGAGGTGCTTCCGGCCCAGAAGGCCGAGAAGGTGAAGGAGCTCCAGGCCACCGGGAAGAAGGTCGGCATGGTGGGCGATGGCGTGAACGACGCGCCGGCGCTGACCCAGGCCGACGTGGGCTTCGCCATCGGCGCCGGGACCGACGTCGCCATGGAGAGCGCCGACGTGGTGTTGATGAAGAGCGACCCCTTCGACATCGTCGCCGCCATCGAGCTGTCGCGCGCCACCTTGCGGAAGATGCACCAGAACCTCTGGTGGGCGGTGGGCTACAACGTGATCGCCTTCCCGCTCGCCGCGGGTGTCCTCTACCCCTTCGTGCTCAGCCCCGAGGTGGCGGCGCTGTCCATGTCCGGCAGCACGCTGGTGGTCGCGATCAATGCGCTGC